>JAISGJ010000248.1 GCA_031263105.1 Coriobacteriales bacterium | reverse complement strand
GCTGAGGGTCACTTACCCAAAACTTCATCTCAGAACCCTTGTTGCCGGTCTTGCGCACCATGCGGTTTGAAATTCTGACCGCCATCCTTGACTGCGCATCGAAGAACAGCTCACCGCTTGAGAAGTGCTCCGCGATACGGCAGACCGCTTCTCGCAGTTCTTTTTCCTCAAAGTAGTAAAACAGCCCGCTTGCGAGAATGAGTACGCTGTCGTCTACAGACGCGACCTCGTCGAGCCAAGTATAGTCAAACATGGATTTGGCGATGTCGCTGCACCGTTCTACAGGAAGGATGAATCGGTGTCGGAAGGCGATGGAGTCCGGCAAGTCGACGTTATACCAGTGGACAGAGCCGTTGTCTATGCGGCTAAGCGTCGTGTCGAGCCCCGAACCGAGGTTGACAATCGTCCCGTCCGGATGCTTTCGCAGGTAGGCAAGGCAGCGCTCGTCAAGTCGTTTTGTCCGAACCAGACAGCAGAGGCTGCCATATTCCGTGGCGTAGGATTTGCCGATTTGCGTAAAATCATAATCCATGTCCCCCACGATTCGAATCGCTTCGTCGTCACTTAAAATCTCCGGAAACATGCGGCTTCCCTTGGCGCGCCCATAAAGGGGAAGGAGCATGGTGGACTGCACGGTCTGTTCTACCAGTTCATCTTGATTATCCATCTTCCCTCTCCTACCACAGCAAACGCGCTGGTTGCAGCAAAAACATAAGTTATAAGCCGCTAACTTCATTATACGTCATGCGCCCGCCGTTCTCAATCGTCCGGAGCAACTCAATGCACACCCCTGCGGGAAAAATGCACACCCCTTGCACACCCCACCCAAATGCCAAACGATTTGAAATGCAAGCGCAGGCGCAACTTACCGGCATATTGCCGGATTACCGTGTCCGCTTTGCTCACCCACAAAGGCGAGAGACAAGCCCAAGACAGCAAAACCCCTTGATTTCAAGGGGTTTCAGGCAAAATGAAAACCACCTACCGACACAAACCTTTGTATCAATAGATGGTAGATAATATGGTGCGGGCGAAGAGACTCGAACTCCCACGGGTTTCCCCACCAGGACCTAAACCTGGCGCGTCTGCCGGTTCCGCCACGCCCGCACGGGGCACATTCTATCACTTCATGAGGAGGGTGGCGTCCTCCTGGCTTGGGCTGCGCTCGGGTTTGGGGGCCGGGCCGTGCTTGGGATCGTGCTCGAGTCGCAGCTCCTCGCCCTTCTCGCGCCCGCCCGCCAGGAACACGAGGACGACGACCAGGCCGATGAGGAAGAAGGCGGCACAGGTCAGCCAGACGCAGTCGTAGCCGGTCTCGGTGACGACCGACGCCGCGTCTGCCACGTCAAGGCTGCCGACCTTGAGCAGCGACAGGAAGAGGCCGCTGCCCAACGCCCCGCCCAGCGTCTGGGAGGAGTTGTAGAGGCCGGTCGCGATCCCGCGCTGGTCGCGGGGCGCACGTTCCGGTATCAGCACGGGGATGGCGGCGCTGATGACGCCGACGCCGATGCCGATCAGGACGATGAAGCAGGCAAGCTGCGGTATCGAGTCCGGGAGGAGCGCGAACTGGACGAAGCCGACGATGCCCAGCGCGAAGCCCAGCGCGAGCGTGGCCTTCGGGGGCAGCCTCCTGAGGATGAAGGGCACCAGGATCGCCGCAATGACCGTGCAGAAGAGGATCGCCGTCTGGGCGACCGACTGATAGATGGGCTCGAAGCCGAAGCCGAAGCCCTCTGCGGGCGGGTGGGCAAGGTAGGTCGCTATCGGCGAGAGGAAGCCGAAGAAGACGGCCCCCATGCAGACAGCCCCTATATAGAGAGGCGCCATCGTCCTGTTCAGGAGCAGCCTGACGTCGATGGCCGGATGCTCCTGCCTCTTCTCGTACCTGAACCAGAGGGCGCCGACGAACAGCGCGGCGACGAGCAGGAGCGCACCGGCCAGCGACTGGAGCCCGCCCTCGACGATGACCACGAAGCCGAGTATCGCAAGGAACATGACGGCGGCAAGCAGCAGGAAGCCGAGCCTGTCGATGTGGGGGTGCGCCCCGCTCACGAACTCGGGCATCACAAAAAAGACGAGGAGCACCGCGAGGAAGGTGAGGACAGGGACGATGACGACCGTTGCCTCCAGCGACTGCCCGAACAGCTCGTACAGGGGGCCGGAGGTCGCCGTGCCGAACACCGTGCCGACCGTGACCGTGGCGACGATGGCGCTCACGGCCTTGGTCGCCCTCTCGCCGACCGTCTTGGCGTGCACCAGTGCGATGTGGAGCGGCAGCCAGACCGGGACGGCACCGAAGAACAGGCGGCCGACAAGGACCAGGGCCCATGAGCGGGAGGCGACGCCTGCCGACAGGACGATGCTTGCGAGGAACACGGCAACGATGGCGATGCGAAGGATCTTGCGGTACCCCCTTATGTCGCCCAGACGGGTGAAGAAGGGCACGAACAGGGCACCGACGGCGGTCGGCAGGACGTTGAAGAGGGAGAGGTTGGACGCATCGATGTCCAAGGTCGAGGCGAACTTGGGCAGCAGGGGCTCGTAGAACCCTTGGAGATAGCCGCTGATGAACTCGATGACGACGATCGTCAACACGAGCAGGAACGAGTCCTTCTTGCCGATCGGCATGCCGTCCTCCCATCGCTGTGTGCCCCTGTAGAGACTACGATACTTATAAGTGTTTGCCTATTGCTTTGTCAACAGAGTACGGGCAGTAAGTCCCCCATTGTTGCTGTTCACACCCCCACTGTCACCCCGATGTTGCTGTTCACGCCCCCACTGTCACCCCGATTCACACCCCCACTGTCACCCCGATGTTGCTGTTCACGCCCCCACTGTCACCCCGATTCACACCCCCACTGTCACCCCGATGTTGCTGTTCACACCCCCACTGTCACCCCGATTCACACCCCCACTGTCACCCCGATGTTGCTGTTCACACCCCCACTGTCACCCCGATTCACACCCCACTGTCATCCCGAGCCCGTCGAGGGATCTTTGGTCGCGAAGCGACCAACGGCAGGCTAGGGGCCCTTCGACCTGCGGTCGACCGCTGGCGCGGCCGAGGATTCCTCGACGGGCTCGGAATGACAGTGGGGGTGTGAACAGCAACCCCCCCATTGGTTTATCGGGTTGAGTGTGGTAGTTTTGGTTGTGAGTTTCCCTGCCGTTGCCCGTAAGGAGGAGGAACCATGAGCACAACAGAGAGCTTGCCCAGCAGCGCCTACGTCATCACCACGCTACGGGACCCACCCATGCCCTCGGCCGAGTTCAAGGCGATGTACGACCGCTTTGCCAAGCGCATCCTCTGGATGGACGGCACTGTGGTGCCGGGTGCCTTCCAGATGAACACCGCCTGGTATTTTGCCGTGCCGGAGAAGGACCCGGTTTTCGAGGAGCACGTGCACGCCGACACCGACGAGCTCATCGGCTTCATCGGCAGCGACCCGGACGACCCGAGCGACCTCGGCGGCGAGCTGGAGGTCTGGGTCGATGGCGAGATGCACCGCCTGACCACCTCTGCGATGGTCTTCTGCCCCGCCGGCATGCCGCACATGCCCCTGCGCATCCTGCGTGTGGACCGCCCGATCTTCCACTTCTCAGTCGTCATGACCGAGAACTACGACGCCGGAGCCTACGGCAAACAATAGTGGCGCGCCCGGTAGGTTCGACCGTCCGGTGGACGGTCGAAGGAGCAGTGAGCCTGCGACCCCCACCCACGAAGCCAAGGCTTCGCGGGGCCCTGAGGGGAAGCGCGACGGGTAGGGTGGTAGAGGGTTGAAGCTGCGAGTAAGTGGCGCGCCCGGTAGGATTCGAACCTACGACCAACAGATTAGAAGTCTGCGACTCTATCCCCTGAGCTACGGGCGCATGGCCTGTCGACGCGTGCAGGTCTTGGAGCGGCAGACGGGACTCGAACCCGCAACGATCAGCTTGGAAGGCTGATGCTCTACCAATTGAACTACTGCCGCCCGTGCAAAGACCGCGTCTGACACACTAAAGGAAAAGCGGCAACAATTCAAGGCGGGCGGGGCTTCCTGTGCTATAGTGGTACGGCTATTCCGAGGCGGTTTCTCCAGCACACAACGCTCGGGCACCCAGAGGGCGCCCCTGTCTGGCCTGGCCCGCCCCGGCAGTCATCAGGGATGCATGAGGACGTCCTTGGAGTCGAGAGGAACGATGACAGCTTTGGAGACCATAAGCAAGAGGAACGATGAGGACAAGATCGAGCTGACGGTGACCATCTCCGCAGACGAGGTGCAGCGCTACCTCAATGCCGCGTACCGGGAGGCGGGGAAGGTGCGCATCCCGGGCTTCAGGCCCGGAAAGGCCCCGCGCCGCGTGTTGGAGAACCATTACGGGGGCACGCAGTACTTCCAGGTGCAGGCGACCGAGGAGCTGGTGGAGGACCGCCTTCCCATGGCGATAGACGCCGAGGGCTACGTCCCGCTCGACAAGCCGGACGTCGCCAAGCTCGAGCTGGTCGAGGAGGGCAGCGACTACTGCTTCTCGACGACGTTCACGGTCCGGCCGTTGCTGGAACTTGCGTCCTACGGACCGGTGCAGATCGAGCTGCCGAGCGAGGAGCCGACCACTGCGGAGATCGAGCAGCAGATAGACGCCATGCTCGAGTACTACGTGGACTTCGTCGAGGTCACCGACCGGCCCGTCCGGGACGGGGACTTCCTCACGCTGGACATGGAGTGGGTCGGCGGCGACGGACGCATCGAGGACCTGTCAGGGGAGGGCGTCCCCTATCAGATGGGGTCAGGGGGCATGCCCGTCTCCTTCGAGGGGCACTTGGGCGGCATGAAGGCCGATGAGACCCGCGAGTTCGACATCGACCTCTCTCCCGAGGGGGCGGCATCTGCCGGTGGCGCCCCGGCGCATGTCACCGTGACCGTCAAGCAGATAAGAACCAAGGTCAGGCCCGAGCTGACGGACGCCTGGGTGAAGGAGACCCTCGAGTTCGACAGCGTCGACGAGTTCAAGGAGCGCATCGCCGAGCCGCTCAGGGAGCAGAAGCGCTCGGAGGTGGCCTCGCTCAGGGAGCGCCTTATGTTCGAGGAGCTTGTCGCGCGCCTGCAAGGCGGTCCCCCGGAGGCGCTCGTCACCCAGACCGAACAGGGCATCTACCGCAATTTCTTCACGTCGTTGCAGCAAAGCGGGCAGACCCTCGACAGCTTCCTTGCCCGCACGGACACCACCCCCGAGGCCTTCCGAAGCGACATAAAGGACCGGGCGGTCGAGCTTGCCAGCCAAGAGCTTGCGCTCGATGCGCTCGCGAGGCACCTGGCGTTCGAGGTCACCGACGAGGAGCTTCGTGAGGAGTTCGCGCTGAGCGGCGCCGACGACCCCGATGCCCTCTATCGGCAGTGGAAGGACAACGGGCGCCTCTCCGAGATCCGCGAGGGCCTGCTTCGGACGAAGGCCGCGCAGCATCTCGACGAGAGCGCCGAGGTCCATGAGCCGGGCTCGAAGCCTGCGGCCGCCAAGAAGGCGCCTGCCAAGAAGGCGCCTGCCAAGAAGGCGGCTGCAAAGCCCGCAGACGGGAAGTCCGCAGAGAAGAAGCCCGCAGCCAAGAAGAAGGCCGCCGGCAAGGCTGCCGAGAAGCCTGCGGCCAAAAAACCTGCGGCCAAGAAGACGACCGAGAAGAAACCGCAAGAGTGAGATTGGAGCAAGACATGGGCACACAAAGGGAGCGCGCGGCACTGATACCGTATGTCATCGAGCAGTCGCCGCGCGGCGAGCGCAGCTTCGACATCTATTCCCGCCTCCTCAACGACCGCATCGTCTTTTTGGGCGAGATGATCGACGAGCACGTGGCCAACACCGTGGTGGCGCAGCTCCTTCACCTGGAGAGCGACGACCCCGAGAAGGACATCTCGCTCTACATCAACTCCCCGGGCGGCGTCATCACTGCAGGGATGGCGATCTACGACACGATGCAGTTCATCAAATGCGACGTCTCGACCATCTGCATAGGCCAGGCGGCATCGATGGCGGCGGTCCTTCTGGCGGCGGGCGCGAAGGGCAAGCGCTTCGCCCTGCCGAACTCGCGCGTCATGATCCATCAGCCGAGCGGCGGCGCCCAGGGCCAGCAGACCGACGTCGAGATCGCCGCGCGGGAGATGCAGTACGTCCGCGACCGGCTCAACAGGATACTTGCCGAGCATACCGGGCAGTCGCTGGAGAAGATACACGAGGACACCGAGCGCGACAACTTCATGTCCGCCGAGGACTCCAGGGACTACGGGCTGGTAGACGAGATATTCTTCAAGCGCGACATCAAGCGTGAGAAGAAAAGCGAGTAGGGTACATGGCTAAGCGGGGCAACAATTTCGGCTTCGGCGGCGGCATGGGCGGCGGCGGCGACGAAGGCGGCTTCAGCGGTATCGAGTTCGGCGGCTTTGGCGGCTTCGACGGCTTCGACGAGGTGCACTGCAGCTTCTGCGGCAAGACGCAGGACATGGTCCGCAAGCTCATCGCCGGCCCCCATGTCTTTATCTGCGACGAGTGCGTCCATCTCTGTGAGGAGATAATCGGCCACGACCCCGCGCAGGAGGAGGGCGCCCAGGAGGAGGCGGAGGCCCCCCTGCTGCTCGACGACCTGCCGACCCCTGCCGAGATACATCAGGAGCTCTCGAAGTACGTCATCGGCCAGGAGAACGCGAAGAAGGCGCTCTCGGTCGCCGTCTACAACCACTACAAGCGCGTCGCCCTCGGCGTGGACGCGGAGCTCGACGAGGAGGTCGAGCTCGCCAAGAGCAACATCCTGCTGTTGGGCCCCACCGGCTGCGGCAAGACCCTGCTCGCGCAGACCTTGGCGCGGATCCTTCAGGTGCCCTTCGCCATCGCGGACGCGACGGCGCTCACGGAGGCCGGCTATGTGGGCGAGGACGTCGAGAACATCCTGCTCAAGCTCATCACGGCCGCCGACCTCGACGTCGAGTCCGCACAGATCGGCATCATCTACATCGACGAGATCGACAAGGTCGCCCGCAAGGCGGAGAACCTCTCCATCACGCGCGACGTCTCCGGCGAGGGCGTCCAGCAGGCGCTCCTCAAGATCATCGAGGGCACCGAGGCGTCCGTGCCGCCGCAGGGGGGCCGCAAGCATCCCCAGCAGGAGCTCATCAAGATAGACACGACCAACATCTTGTTCATCCTCGGCGGCGCCTTCGTCGGGCTGGACAAGATCATCAGCGAGCGCATCGGCAGGAAGGGCGTGGGGTTCGCTGCCGAGATCAAGAAGCCGCACAGCCAGCAGTCCTCGGAGCTGCTCGCGAAGGCCCTGCCGGAGGACCTCAACCGCTTCGGCATGATCCCCGAGTTCGTAGGGCGCATTCCCGTGATATGCGGCGTCGCGGAGCTTACGGAGGAAGACCTCGTCCGCGTGCTCACCGAGCCGAAGAACGCGCTGGTCAAGCAGTACGCGCGCATGTTCTCCTTCGAGGACGTGCGCCTCGTGTTCACGGACGCGGCGCTTGCGGCCATCGCCAAGGAGGCCGTCGAGCACGGCACGGGCGCGCGCGGCCTGCGCAGCATCTGCGAGCGCACGCTGCTCGACACGATGTACGACCTGCCGGGCAGCACCGTCATCTCCGAGGTCGTCGTGACCCCGGAGGCCGTGCGCGGCGAGAGCCCTCCCACCGTCGTCTACCGCTCCACCGCAAAGCCCGCCGCCGCTGCCAAGGCGTCCTAGCCCCGCCCCCCTTGTTTCAACGTTACTGAGGTCACACCCCCACCGTCATCCCGAGCCCCCACGGTCATACCGTCCCCCGCCGCGGAATCTTTGGACACGCAGGGGCCCACGGCAGGTCAGGGGGCCCCTCGACCTGCGGTCGACCGCTTGCGCGGTCGAAGATCCCTCGGCAGGCTCGGGATGACGGTGGGGGCTCGGGATGACGGTGGGG
>JAISGJ010000017.1 GCA_031263105.1 Coriobacteriales bacterium | reverse complement strand
CCGCCCCGGCCCCCCGCCTGCCGTCCCGGCCTCCCGCCTGCCGTCCCGGGCCCCCGCTGCCGTCCCGGGCCCCCGCTGCCGTCCTGGGCCCCCGCTGCCGTCCTGGGCCCCCGCTGCCGTCCTGGGCCCCCGCTGCCGTCCTGGGCCCCACTGTCATTCCGAGCTTGCCGAGGAATCCTTGGGCGCGCCAGCGCCCAACCGGGCCAGTTGGACACTGCGTGTCCAAGGATTCTCACGCTGCGCGCCCTTGCGGGCGCTTCGCTCAGAATGACAGGGTAGGGTGTGACCTGTAACTCTTATCGCTTGAATCGCCTGTCCTGTTCTCATGGTAGCCTAATTTGACGTATAATGCATCGGTGCGCCGACGATGCCCCTTTCCCTGCCCTTGTCCTTAATTGTTAAGTTCAGCATCGTCGGCACGCACACGATGCCAGCAATGCCACGGCCGCAGACGCGGCAGCGGATGCCAGTGGCGGCAGCGGGCGCAACCGGCGACGCAGCCGCAGCCGTAGGCGCGGCGGCCGGCGACGCAGAGGCCCACCGTTCACGGGGAGACAGCCATGAGTACAAGCGACATCCTTATCCTCCTTGCGATGATCATCTACATCGCGGTCATCCTCGGCATCGGCTTCTTCTATGCCAGGCGCTCCCAGTCCTCGACCGAGGAGTTCTACCTCGGCGGACGCAAGCTCGGCCCCTGGGTCGCAGCGATGAGCGCCGAGGCCTCCGACATGAGCGGATGGCTGCTCATGGGCCTGCCGGGCGTGGCGTATTTCACCGGTGCGAGCGAGGCGGTCTGGACGGCCATCGGCCTTGCCTGCGGCACCTATCTCAACTGGCTCATTGTCGCCAAGCGCCTGCGCAAGTACTCCCAGGCTGCGGGCAACGCCATCACGCTGCCGGATTTCTTCTCCAACCGCTTCCACGACACCAAGCGCATCCTCATGAGCGTGGCGGCCCTGTTCATCCTCGTGTTCTTCGCCATCTACGTGGGCAGCTGCTTCGTGACCACGGGCAAGCTGCTCAACACGCTCTTCGGCTGGCCCTACTTCATCATGATGATAGTCGGCGCAGTGATCGTGTTCGCCTACACGCTCATCGGCGGCTTCCTTGCGGAGAGCGTCAGCGACTTCGTCCAAGGCATCATCATGGTCGTCGCGCTTGTCGTCGTGCTCGTCGGCTCCATCGTCGCGGTGGCAGGGCTCGAGAACGTCATCTCCTTCATGCAGGCCGTGCCAGGCTTCGGCTCGCTCACCGAGTCGGCCACCCCTCTGGTGCAAGAGGCGATACAGGCGGACGGCTCCGTCCTCAAGGTCCAGCAGCTCGACGCTGCGGGCATGCCGCTGTGGGACGAGCCCGGCCCCTACGGCTTCATCGTCATCCTCTCCACCTTGGCATGGGGCCTCGGGTACTTCGGCATGCCGCAGGTGCTGCTGCGCTTCATGGCCATCCGCAGCTCGAAGGAGATCAAGACCTCCCGTCGCATCGCCACCGTCTGGTGCGTCATCGCGATGGCGGCGGCGGTCGGCATCGGCCTGATAGGCCGCGCCTACATGCCCGCCGAGCTGCTTACCTCGGGGGCGGCGGAGAGCGTCTTCATCGTGCTTGCCACCGCTCTGCTGCCGGCCTTCTTGGCGGGCATCATGCTCTCGGGCATCTTCGCCGCCACCATGAGCTCGGCGGACTCCTATATGCTCATCGCGGCGTCCGCCATTGCCCAGAACCTGTTCAAGGGGCTGTTCAAGAAGGACGCGACCGACAGGCAGGTCATGTGGGTGAGCCGCGTCACGATGACCCTCATTCTCATCTTCGGCATCATCGTCGCCGCCGACGAGAACTCCTCCATCTTCCGTGTGGTCAGCTATGCCTGGGCGGGCTTCGGCGCGACCTTCGGCCCGCTGGTGCTGCTCTCCCTGTTCTGGCGCCGCGTGAACTTCGCCGGTGCGCTCGCCGGCATGGTGAGCGGCGGCGTGATGGTCTTCGTCTGGCACGAGCTCGTCAAGCCCTTCGGCGGGATCTGGGGCATCTACGAGCTGCTCCCCGCCTTTATCGTCGGCTTTGCCGTCATGGTCGTCGTGAGCCTCCTCACCCCGCCCCCGCCCCAAGCAGTCACCACCGAGTTCGACCACTACATGGAGCTGGACGTATAGGGGACGGGGAGACGACAGGGGCACAGAAGCCACAGGGGGCACAGTTTGCTCCAGCTTGTCAGAACCAGCGCTCCCACCGAGGCGTGATTTGCGCAGCCCCATGCGCTGGACACGTCCGTCACTGGGTTTGAGCATGCGGTTGCAATGCGGATGTGACCCGCTGCACGGGTGGAACCTATCGGGTGTTGGTTGGCGCAGCGGCCTTCTGCACGGGTTACTGGTCACACCCCCACTGTCATTCCGAGCCCCGCCGAGGAATCCTTGGACACGCAGTGTCCAACGGCAGGCCAAGGGGCCCTTCGGCCTGCGGTCGACCGCTGGCGCGGCCGAGGATCCCTCGGCAGGCTCGGGATGACAGTGATACTGGTAACAGGGGGATGGCCGGAGAATATCGGAAGAAGCACCGAGGCAGCCGCGGTCAGAAACCAAAGCTACCTCAACCTGCTGGCAGAAAGAGACCTGAACAAGAACTCCAAGGTCAAACGCGATCCCATTGGACTTCGGCGCCTGCTGGCTTCGTATTCCAGGAACATTTCGACAGGAGCCGCTCTTGAGGCACTGGCGGCCGACTCGGGCTTGGACAGAGGGACTGTTTCAGAATATCGTGACTTACTGATGCGTCATATGATTGTCAATGATCTACCGGCTTGGAATACCCATATCCGATCAAGTGCCCGCTTGAGAAAGTCTCCTAGGCGGCATCTCTGCGACCCTTCGCTGGCTGCGGCAGCTCTTGGTGTGTCTGATTCGGCACTGATTGACGATATGGAATACTTTGTTTCTCTGTTCGAGGCGTTGGTGGTTCATGAGATCAGGGTACTGGCCAATCTGCTCGATATGACCGTAGGGTATTATCGGGATTCCTATGGCGATGAAGTGGACATACTGGTAGAAAAACGCAACGGAGACTTTATTGCCATAGAAGTAAAATTGGGCTTTGCGATGCAGGAAAGTGCGGCAGAGTCGCTCAGGAGGTTCGAGCAGAAGCTGACCGACAAGTCGAGACGCACGTTGAAGTCCATGAACGTCATAGTGTCAAGCGGCCTTTGCCACACCCGCAGCGACGGGATCAACGTCGTGCCGATAGGATGCCTCGGTTGATTGTAGCGTCCCCTGTCACATGCCGTCTTGTTTACCGTCCTATGACGTGCGTTGACTCCTGAATCGTGAGGGGCTACGTTAGTTCGATGCTCTTCCGCATGGGAAGGCGGCAGTGGGTGACGACGATGAAGGGTGTGGGTGCGGGTGCTGAAGCTCAGGCGTTTCCTCAAGCCGTTTCTTGCAGGGCTTGTCCTTGCGGTCGTGCTGCTCTTTGTGCAGGCGGTCTGCGAGCTTAACCTTCCCAACTTCATGAGTAGGATAGTCAACGTCGGCATCCAGCAGGGCGGCGTGGAGGACGCGACGCCCCGGGCGCTCACGCAGGGCGGCTACGACTTCGTCACGGCCTTCATGGACGACGGGCAGCGCACGCTGGCCGAGCAGAGCTACCGCCTGGTCTCCGGTGACGAGGGGGATGAGGGCGGGAGACCCTACAGCGAGACCTGGCCCAAGGCGGCCGACGAGCAGATCTACGTGCTCGACCCGGATGTGGCCGACGAGACGCTGCAAGGGCTCGACGTCGCCTTCGGCGATGCGACCTGGACGATGGTCGGCATCCTCCAACGGCTTCAGGAAGCACAGGAGGACGGCACGCTGCCGCAGGGCGCCTTGCCCGCCATGGAGGACGCCGATGCCTCCTCCGCCTCCGATGTGGGCGCCGCCGACCCCGCCATCGCCCCCGACCTTCAGAGCCTCGACCTTGCGCAGGCCTATCGGCTTCAGCCGCTGCTCGACCTTCTCCCCCAAAGCTGGTACGACGAGGCCCGCGAGCAGGCGCTCGGCACGGACCAGGCCCTGCGGGAGCAGAGCGGCACCATGCTCGTCGCGGGGCTGTACCGCGAGCTGGGGCGCGACATGGCGTCCCTCGAACTCGGCTACATCCTGCGCATTGGGCTTGTCATGCTGCTGATCACCGCGCTTTCCGGCGTGGCGGCCATACTCGTCGGCTACCTCTCCTCGCGCATAGGGGCAGGGGTCGCCCGCGACCTGCGCACGGCGGTCTTCGAGAAGGTCACGGGATTTTCCCACACCGAGTTCGACCGCTTCTCCACCGCCTCGCTCATCACGCGCTCCACCAACGACATCACGGTCATCCAGACGCTGCTCACCATGGGCATTCGCATGATCTGCTACGCGCCGATCATGGGCATCGGCGGCACGGCCATGGCGCTCTCCAAGTCGGTCTCGATGAGTTGGATCATCGGGGTCGCCGTCGTCGTGCTCGTCGGCATCGTGCTCGTGCTGTTCGCCGTCGTCATGCCCAAGTTCAAGGTCATGCAGACCCTCGTCGACCGTCTGAACCTCGTCGCGCGCGAGACGCTCAACGGCCTGGAGGTCATTCGGGCCTTCTCGCGCTCCGGCTTCGAGCAGGGCCGCTTCGAAGGCGCGAACCTCGACCTCACGCGCATCAACCTGTTCGTCAACCGTGCGATGACCCTCCTCATGCCGGTTATGATGCTGTTCATGAACGCCCTGACCATCCTCATCATCTGGGTCGGCTCACAGCAGGTCGCGGCCTCGCAGATGCAGGTCGGCGACATGATGGCCTACATGCAGTACGTCATGCAGATCATCATGAGCTTCATGTTCATCGCGATGCTGTTCGTGTTCATACCGCGTGCCTCGGTGAGCGCGAACCGCCTCAACGAGGTGCTCGAGGCCTCACCTTCGATCGTCGATCCGCCGAGGCCCCGGCACATCGACCCCGTCCAACGCGGGCGCATCGAGTTTCGCAGCGTGGACTTTTGCTACGAGGGGGCACAGCACAACGCGCTGAACGACATCAGCTTCGTCGCGGAACCCGGGCAGACGACGGCCCTCATCGGCCCGACCGGCTCCGGCAAGTCGACCGTCATCAACCTCATCGAGCGCTTCTACGACGTGACGGCCGGTGCCGTGCTGGTCGGCGGCACCGACGTGCGCGAGCTTGCGCAGGCGGAGCTGCGCGCCTCGATAGGCTATGTGCCGCAGAAGAGCGTGCTGATGGCCGGCACCATCGCGAGCAACATGGCCTATGGGACGGAGGGTCTGTCCTCAGAGGAGCAGGAGAAGGTCGCCGAGGTCGCACAGGCCCTCGAGTTTGTGGATGAGACCGAGGGCCGTTTCGACGCGCCGGTCGCCCAAGGCGGCTCGAACGTCTCGGGAGGCCAGCGGCAGCGCCTGGCCATCGCACGCGCGCTCGCCGTCCGCCCGGACGTCTACCTGTTCGACGACAGCTTCTCTGCCCTCGACTTCACGACCGACAAGGCCCTGCGCCAAGCGCTCGCCTCCTCCACCTCCGAGGCCACGCTCGTCATCGTCGCGCAGCGGGTGAGCACCATCATGGACGCCGACCGGATATTCGTCATCGACGAGGGCCGCATCGTGGGCTCGGGCACCCACGCCGAGCTTTTGGCCTCCTGCGACGCCTATCGCGAGATCGCCTCCTCGCAGCTCTCGGAGCACGAGCTTGCGGGTGCGGAAGGAGGTGGGCCGCATGAGTGACGACACTCGCCCCGCCGCCGCCGCCCCGCCCGCCGCCCCCGCCGCCCCAGGAGCACCCGCCCCCGCCGCTCGCAGGCGCGGGCGCGGGCGCAGCGGCGGCGGCTTCGGCGGCCCCGGGCGCGACATGATGCAGGGGGAGAAGCCCAAGGACTTCCGGGGCGCCCTCGGCAAGCTGCTCGGCTACCTCGGCCGCCATAAGGTCGCGATCGTCGTCGTCATCGTGTTCGCCATAGCCTCGACGGTCTTCTCCATCCTCGGCCCCAAGATACTCGGCGAGGCCACCACCACGCTCTTCGAGGGGGTCATGGCGCAGGTCGCCGGCACGGGGACGGGGCCGGACTTCGACGCCATCGCGCGCATCCTCTTCCTGCTCGCCTGCCTGTACCTCGCAAGCGCCCTGTTCCAGTTCGTGCAGGGCTTCGTCATGGCCGGCGTGGCGAACAACGTGTGTTACTCGTTGCGGCGCGACATCGACGGGAAGATCATGCGCCTGCCCTTCTCCTACTACGACAAGGTGGCGACCGGCGACGTGATGAGCCGCATCACCAACGACGTGGATGCCATCCAGCAAAGCCTCAACCAGTCCCTCACGCAGATCGTCACCTCGGTGACGAGCCTTGTCGGCATCCTCGTCATGATGCTCTCCATCAGCTGGTCCATGACGCTCATCGCCGTGGTCACCCTCCCTGTGAGCGCGGTGGTCGTCGCGCTCATCGTCGGGCGCTCGCAAAAGCACTTCACGGCACAGCAGGAGCATCTCGGCGAGGTCAACGGCATGGTCGAGGAGAATTTCGGGGCGCATACGATCGTGAGGGCCTTCAACGGCGAGGCGCGTGCGCTCGAGCAGTTCTCCCAAGGCAACGACCTGCTGTACGGGGCCGCCTGGCGCGCGAACTTCCTCTCGGGCATGATGATGCCCATTATGAACATCATCGGGAACCTCGGCTACGTCGTCGTCTGCGTCGTGGGAGGCTATCTCGCCCTCAACGGGCGCGTCACCGTCGGCGACATCCAGGCGTTCATGCAGTACATGCGCAACTTCCAGCAGCCCATCGTCCAGGTCTCGCAGGCATCCAACGTCATCCAGCAGACCCTTGCCGCAGCCGAGCGCATCTTCGGCTTCCTTGCCGAGGAGGAGGTCGTGCCCGACGTCGCCGACGAGGAGGCGGTGGACCCCGCATCGGTGGTCGGCGCGGTGCGCTTCGAGCACGTGCGCTTCGGCTATGAGGAGGGCAAGCCCGTCATCCGCGACTTCTCGGCCAAGGTCGAGCCGGGGCAGAAGATCGCCATCGTGGGGCATACCGGTGCGGGCAAGACGACCGTCGTCAAGCTGCTCATGCGCTTCTACGACGTGGACGCGGGCGCAATCCTTGTAGGCGGCGAGGACATCCGCCGCTTCAGGCGCGACGACCTGCGCTCCCTGTTCGGCATGGTGCTGCAGGACACCTGGCTGTACAACGCGAGCATCGCAGACAACATCCGCTACGGGAGGCTCGATGCGACGGACGAGGAGGTGCAGGCCGCAGCGCGCATCGCGCAGGCAGACCACTTCGTCTCCACGCTGCCGGACGGCTACGGCATGGTGCTCAACGAGGAGGCCTCCAACGTCTCGCAGGGCCAGAAGCAGCTGCTCACGATAGCGCGTGCCGTGCTGCACGACCCCAAGGTGCTCATACTCGACGAGGCGACCTCCTCGGTCGATACCCGTACCGAGCTGCTCATCCAGAAGGCGATGGACAACCTCATGGTCGGCCGCACGAGCTTCGTCATCGCCCATCGCCTCTCGACGATCCGCGACGCCGACCTCATCCTCGTCATGGAGGGCGGCGACATCGTCGAGCAGGGCAGCCACACCCAGCTTCTCGCCGCGAAAGGCCCCTACGCCGCCCTCTACAACTCCCAGTTCGCGGACTAGTAGACCGTTAGGCAAAAAACAGGTCAATACGGGCGAGCATATTATTTGCCAGGCAAGGCGGAGAAGTGCGGCACTGCTTGCAGTAACGGCGTGCTTCTCCAACGCAGCATGGCAGAGAACAGGCCGTCCGGAATGGCCAGTTATTTGCCGAACGGTCTACTAGGGGGCCCGCCACACCCCACACCCCACTGTCCCCGCCACAGCCCACACCCCCACTGTCCCCGCCACAGCCCACACCCCACTGTCATTCCGAGCCTGCCGAGGAATCCTTGGACGCGACGCGGCCAACGGTAGGTCGAGGGGTTATTCGACCTGCGGTCGGCCGCTTGCGCGGCCGAAGATTCCTCGGCAGGCTCGGAATGACAGTGCGCTCGGAATGACAGTGGGGTGTGAGCTGTAGCGGAGGACCGTCCTTGTGCTAGAATTGGGCGGTACAATTGAGACCGAAGGAGCGACATGGAGTATCTAGTGTTTTCTGCGTTCAGGACGCTGTTCACGTTCGAGGTGTCCGATACGGTGTTCTGGGTGGTCGTCATAGCGCTCATCGTCATCGCGGTGCTTGCGGTGGTGGGCTTCATCGCCAAGGGTTTCTTTGACGAGCTGAAGAAGAAGTAGCGCCAGGCTTCGACCACGTGCCCGTGACCACGTACACGCCAAAGCATGGAAAAACCGATGACGAGGGGGCCGAGGAGAGAGACTACCGCCTTCTCGATGCGGGGGCAGGCGCACACGCGGGACCGTCGCACCAGGCCGACTTCTGGCAGTCGCGCTCCCGGCGCTCGCGCGTCCAGCGTTCCCATGCCCGCCAGGCGCGCATGCAGCGGCCGAGGCGTCGCTTCGGCCTGGCGCTGGGCATCGTCCTCATCGTGGTCGCCCTCGTCATAGTCTCCTTCCTGCTCTACAAGTACATAAATGCGAACCGCGTGAACAGCGCCGCACTGACAGCGGCCGGGGCGGACGTCGGCACGCTGGGCGACGTGGTCGCCCCCGAGACCGACATCGATGCGATCACCATCAACTGGGACGCGCTGAGGGCGATAAACCCGGACATCGTCGGCTGGGTCATGATTCCCGGGACCGTCATCAACTACCCCATCGTCCAGGCTGCGGACAACGACTTCTACCTCACCCATCTGTTCGACCGCACCCCGAGCGACGCAGGTGCTATCTTCCTCGACAGCGAGAGCGCGTCCACCATCAACGGGGAGAACAACATCGTCTACGGCCACAACCTCCTCGACGGCTCCATGTTCGCAAGCCTGAAGAACTACCAAGGCAGGGAGTTCTTCGACGCGCACCGCACCATCCTCCTCGCCACGCCCGAGCAGCGCCTGCGGCTGAGGGTCGATGCCGTCCTGGTCTGCGATGCGGACGACAAGATCAGGCGCTTCGACTTCGCCGGCCCGGAGGACTACCGCTCCTATGTCGAGATGCTGCTCGGCTACGCGGTCCTTGATGAGATGGGGGCGGGCGAGGTTCCCGAGAAGCTCTACTGCTTCGTCACCTGCACGGCCACGAACTACACGAAGCGGACGCTCGTCATGGCTTCGCTGGTCGGGGCGGACGACGGGACAAGTGCGGAGCCGTCTGCGGACGCGACACCGTCCGACGCGCCAACCGGCGGGGAAGGGGAGTAGCAGCGATGCGTGGCAGAGGGGACCGTGACAGTGGGTGTGACAGTGGGGACGGCACGGTTTGTGGCAGAGGGGACCGTGACAGTGGGTGTGACAGTGGGGACGGCACGGTTTGGTGTGACAGTGGGGACGGTACTGTTTTGTCACAGCCTGCGCATGCGCAGGCTG
>JAISGJ010000217.1 GCA_031263105.1 Coriobacteriales bacterium | reverse complement strand
AATTCCGTGCGGTGGGGGGGGCCCGGGTTGTTTTTTGTTAATTTGGGGGGGCCATCCCCCCTACGGGGGGCTTAGGCCCCCCCCCCCCCCCCCCGGCTGCAGTTGGGCGCTGGCGCGTTCCGTGGCTCTGGCGGCCCGTCCTCGCTGAAAACGCGGTGCGTTTTCCGGGCGCTCGGATCCAAGGATTCCTCGACTTCGCTTCGCTGCGCTCGGAATGACAGTGGGGTGTGTACAGTAGCGCTCTTGCTGCCCATCGGCCACCCTCCTCTTAGCGGGAGGCTATGGATGCAGTTCGGTCGAGCCGACGGCACCGGCTGGGCCGGATGCCGCAGGGGGCGAGGCGCAGGGGGTGGTGGAGAAGGTGTACTACAACCTGTGCCGGGGAAACTGCGGAGGGCAATGCCCGCTTGAGGGAACGGTGCGCGAGGGGAAGGTCGTCCGTACCACACCTGTGGTCGTCCCGAGAGAGGCGGAGGGCCTGCCGCTGGGCTGCGTCAAGGGGCACACGAACCCTCTGAGGCTGTATGCGACCAACCGTGTGCTGTACCCCATGAGGCAGACCGGCGAGCGCGGCTCCGACAACTGGGAGCAGGTCAGCTGGGACGAGGCCCTCTCGCTTGTGGCCGAGAAGTTCCAAGGTGCGATCGACGACTACGGGCCGCAGTCGATCGCCTTCTGGCTCAGTGCAGGCAACACAACCGGATACCTCAACGGCAACTTCACCTATTTCGCGAACTCCCCCAGAGTCCCCACGGTTGGAATCGCCCTCGAACGGTTCCTCAAGAAAACCGGGGTGACGATCTTCTCCTCGTCGCATGACATCGCCCAGCTGTACTTTCAGGCGACCGTGCTCCAGGCGCCCATCAACTCGGCCGAGGACATACAGCACGCAAAGACGATCCTCCTTTGGGGGGCCAACCCCACCGATGCCGCCCGCAACCATTGGCCCTGGATCTGCAAGGCGAAGGAGAACGGGGCGACCGTGGTCACCATAGACCCCCAATACACCAATGCGGCAGCCCATTCGGATACGTGGATCCCCATTCGTGTCGGCTCTGACGGTGCCCTCATGCTGGCTCTGTGCAACTACATCATCGACAACGCTCTGGTCGATTATGACTATCTGAGGAACCACTCGGTGGCCCCGCTGCTGATAAAGGAGGACGGCAGCCACCTCAGGCTCTCGGATCTGGGCATGGATCCCGTGGAGGGCCCACCTGACGCAGAGGGCAAGGCGACGTCGTTGGACTCAGAGGTCGTCTGGGACGAGGCGGCCGGCGCCTTCGGCTCCTCCCGGACTGTCGAGGATCCGGCCTTTGAGGGCAGCTTCGACGCGAACGGCACTTCCGTGCGCACGGTCTACGATCTGGTGAGGGAGCAGATCAGGCCCTTCACCGTCGAGTTCGCATCCGAGGAGTGCGGCATCCCCGTCGAGCAGATCGAGGAGCTGGCGCTGCTGTATGCGACGAACAAGCCTGCCCTGATATCGAACAACTGGGGCATGGAGCACACGTGGAACTCATGGCAGATCTATCTCGACCTGCCCTTCCTTGCCGCGCTCACGGGCAACGCCTGCGTTGCGGGCTCGGGATACGCGACAGGCTTCAGCGGCATGGCGAGCAAACTCGTGAAGTCCCCGGTAAAGACGGATTTCAGCGACTTGGTTATCCCTGACGCAAAGGAGAACAAGGTAATAACGGGAGAGAGAATCTGCGAGATCACGGACACAGGCACCTGGGCGGGCGCGGATATGCCGATACGCTGCGTCTATATGATGACGAGCAATCCCTTGCACAGCTGCCTCGGGGCCACCTATATCAAACGGGCGTTCGACAAGGTGGACTTTCTCGTTGTCGCCGACTCCTTCATGACAGACTCGGCGCAGTACGCCGACCTGGTGCTCCCTGTGGCCATGTCCTGGGAAAACGAGGACTTCAACGGCACCTTCATGACGCAGAAGGCGGTCGAGCCGGCAGGCGAGTGCAAAAGCGACTTCGAGATACTGAAGGGCCTGGCTGAGAAGCTCGGGCACTCCGACCTGTACGACCTGTCAGCCGAAGACTACCTGCGCAGGATCCTCGACACCCCTGAGAACATCGAGGT
Organism: Coriobacteriales bacterium; assembly: GCA_031263105.1. Classification (GTDB taxonomy): domain Bacteria; phylum Actinomycetota; class Coriobacteriia; order Coriobacteriales; family UBA8131; genus JAISGJ01. The sequence goes on along the minus strand of JAISGJ010000217.1, from coordinate 14,195 downwards.
CGGCTGTGCCTTTGACGACTACAAGGAGCAGGGAATCATCCTCGGCGACTACCAGTACGGCGAGAACGTCGGCACAGAGGCCAACCCGACAGGGCGCACGCGGTTCTATCTGGAGACGCTTCCGCCAAGGGACGACTGCGGGCAGACGATAAGCGCAACGGACCGCATCCCCTACTATCAACATGCCTTCGAGGCCTATCAGGGCAACCCGCTGCGTGAGAAGTACCCGCTCTTCGGCATGAGCTATCACGACAACTACCATGCCCAGTCGATCTTCGCCCACAGCCCTTGGCTGGACGAGCTTCGAGGCCTCAAAGGCGAGCCGTACATGCGCATCCACGAGGATGCGGCGGCAGAGCGAGGGATAGCCACCGGCGACGTCGTCAAGGTCTTCAACGACCATGGGTCCTGCACGCTGAGGGCGGTCGTCACCAAGGGGATCCGCTCGGACACCATCCTCGTCCCCCATGGGTACCAAGGGGACGAGTTCATAGAAGGTCATCCGCAGACGCTGACGGCGATGTGCCTCGACCCGATAAGCAGCAACAACAACTTCAACGACTGGCTCTGCCAGGTCGAGAAGGCATAAGGAGGCGCATGATGACCAAGTACGCGATGGTGATGGACAAGGCCCGCTGCGTCGCCTGCAGTAACTGCGCGATGGCCTGCAGGGTGGAGAACAACCTGCCGGACGGCGTCTGGTGGAACAGGGCCCTCACTGTCGGGGGAGAGGAGATGTACACCCCCTCCGGCACCTACCCGGACGCCCTCAGCATGGGGCACTACACCCTGGCCTGCCAGCACTGCGACAACCCGGCCTGCCTGGCCGTCTGCCCCGTGGAGGCGATAGTGCGCCGTCCGGAGGACGGCATCGTCGTGCAGGACAACGAGAAGTGCATCGGGTGCAGGCTCTGTATCGAGGCCTGCCCCTACGAGGGCGTGCGCACCTATGTGGACGGGGAGCCGAGCTACCTGCTGGACTTCGCCGTCGGCGACGCGGACGCCCTGCCGCACCACCCCAACGTGGTGGAGAAGTGCCAGTTCTGCGTGCACCGCATCGATCGAGGCGACCGCCCCGCCTGCGTGGACATATGCAGGGCGATGGCGCGCCTCTTCGGCGACCTCGACGACCCGGCCTCCGAGGTCTCCAAGGCCCTCGCCTCGCGCAGCCACGAGCGCCTTCTCGAGGAACAGGGCACCGGCCCGAACGTGTACTTCCTGACCTGAGATGGGGCGCTGCTGGTCGCTGCTGGGTCGTCATGCCAGGTTCAGACTGGTCGTCCTCTATTTTCCAGAGTAAATGGCCTATAATCTACAGAGTCAACGGAATCCATCCACGGCACTCCTGACTCAACAGATAGGCACAGGATGAACGACTACTATGAACGACTCGTAGACATCGAGCTCAATGATCGCCTTGAGCGGGTCGGCGCAGTGCTGATTCGCGGGCCGAAAGGCTGTGGAAAGACCGAGACTGCCCGGCAGCAGGCAACGAGCGAGGTCGTCATCGATGACTCGGAGTCCATCGCGCAGTTCATGTCCATCGACCCCAAGGCACTGTTGGCAGGTGAGACGCCTCGGCTCATCGATGAGTGGCAGGAACAGCCAAGTCTTTGGAACACGGTTCGGCATGAGGTCGACAACCGCAGGCAAAGCGGACAGTTTATCTTGACTGGCTCCGCGAATCCCGAGGAGCAAGCCGAGCTGCACTCTGGCTTCGGGCGCTTTGCAGTCATCAACATGAGGCCCTTGTCCCTCTATGAGGCCAGGATTTCAACCGGGTCGGTTTCTCTGAGCAACCTGCTGCAGGCATCTCGGCCAAAGCTTGCATATGAGTCGCATGAAAACGCCCTCTCTGCTATAGCGGACTGGATTTGCGTAGGGGGCTGGCCTGCCAATCTCAGGCTTTCAAGCGAACAGGCGCTGCTTGCCATGAGGGACAATGTCGAACTGATGACAGAGGTTGACCTAAGCAGGGTCTCACATAAGAGACGTGACCCTTTGAAGGTCAGACGGCTGATGCATGCCATAGCACGAAACATCGCGACTGAGGCGACTATTGAGACACTGAGAAAAGACGTGGGGGGCGCGGAGGCGGATCTTGCCTATGAGACGATCGTCGATTACATCTCAGCGCTTGAACGTATCATGGTCCTGGAGAACCTCGATGCCTGGAGCACGCATATCACCTCTTCCGCGACACTCAGGAAGTCACGGAAATACCATCTGGCCGACCCGTCGCTTGCGGTAGCCGTGCTTGGGCTCGACCAGCAACGGATCATAGACGACATCCTCTATATGGGTCTTTTATTCGAGTCGCTGGTCATCCGAGACCTGAGGATATATGCGCAACACAACGATGCCAAGGTCTACCATTATCGGGACTCAAGCGGAAGGGAGGTCGATGCCATCGTCGAAAAACGCGACGGCACGTGGGCTGCCTTCGAGATCAAGCTCGGCTTTAACGCCGCCGGCGAGGCAAGCGAGTCGCTGTTGCGTTTTGCGGAAACCATTGACACCGAGAAGAGCCTGCCACCTGCGTCGCTCAATGTGATCACCGGGTCGGGTGTCGTGTCCACAAGCGCCGTCGGCGTAAACGTCGTTCCGATTACGGCGCTCACTGCATGAGGCCCCGGGGCTCCTCGGCATAGTGCACGAAGACCATCTCCCCCCGCTTTTGGGCGGGCACCAGGCGCTTGGACGACCAGTTCAGGAGCAGGGCGTCGGCCCGAACGTGCGCCCGTCAAGACACATTCCTGACGTTCGGGTGGCATTGCCAAGCTGCTAATTCTGCGCTAACATACACATACGGTACTGTATCGCAGAATGAGTGCATGATGACACACGCAAAACAGACCTTGGCAGAGTGGATAGATATGTCTGCTATGCAGGGAAAGCTATTCTTCTCACTCAACGAAGTAGCCGGAGCCTTCCCCGATCTTTCAGGCAATGCGCTCATGACCGCTATAGGCAGGCAAATAGCCAAGGGGAGCATCCAGTCCCTATGGCGCGGATTCTACGGGATCCTGGTTTATGACTATGGGTTGCGAAAGATAATACCAGTGTCTGACTACATTGACCTGCTGATGCAACATCTCGGGAGAGATTATTATGTGGCACTTCTGACGGCGGCGGCATTGCAGGGAGCTGCGCATCAGGTCTCCCAGACATTCATGGTGATGGTCAAGGGTGGGAGCCTCAGGACAAGAGAGAAGAACGGAGTCAGGATCAAGTTCTTCACGAGATCGAGGATGTCCCATAACTATAGGGAAAGAGTCATGGTCAAGACCGGATACATGACAGTCTCCGCCCCTGAGCTCACTGCTCTTGATGTTGTCGCTCGCATGAGTGACATAGGAGGACTCAGCCGTACCGTTGAGGTTCTAGAGGAACTGGCCGAGAACTTGGATTTCACCAAAGTGCACGATGACTATTTCTCACTTGCGTCACCAGCTACGGTGCAGCGATTGGGCTATCTCCTTGAAACAGAGGTGAAAGACAAAGCCGCTTCCGAGGCTTTCTTTGAAAGGGCAATGCGAGCTGGCTTGCGTTTCAGGACGTCTCCCTTGGCTGCAGGTAGGAATGAGCCAGGTCATGCACTGGGAAAGAGAAGCGAGCGCTGGAAGATCGTACCCAATAAGGAGGTCGAGGTTGGCTGATGGTTCCGCAGCCCCATCCATCCAGTGAGGTGTATCTGGGAAACCTCAGCCTGAAAATGGGTGATGGGGAATTCGTCAAGGATGTTGATGCACTGATCAGGCCTGGAATCGAATATGACCCACACAGGGCATTTGAGATAGTACATGAACAGCTGATTAATCGGATTTGAGGTTCGCCTGTCGGTTGTCGACACCATTGGTGTTTCAGGGCGTTCTGTCTCCAGCCAGCACAAAGCCCATTGTTCGATGAATCCCTTGATGGCGAGGTGTCCGAACAAGAAGAGTCGACTTTAGCGGGCGGCTATGGATGCAGTTCGGTCGAGCCGACGGCACCGGCTGGGCCGGATGCCGCAGGGGGCGAGGCGCAGGGGGCGGCGGAGAAGGTGTACTACAACAAATGCCGTGGAAACTGCGGAGGGGGTGCCTGCCCTTTGGTGGCGACTGTCCGCGAGGGGAAGGTCGTGCGCAGTACGCCTGTCGTTGTCCCGCAAGAAGCTCGCATGACTCACCAGAACGGCTGCGTGAAAGGCCACTCCAACCCCTTGCGCCTTTACGCGACGAACCGAGTGCTGTACCCCATGAGGCAGACCGGCGAGCGCGGCTCCGACAACTGGGAGCAGGTCAGCTGGGACGAGGCCCTCTCGCTTGTGGCCGAGAAGTTCCAGGCGGCAATCGACGAGTACGGACCGGAATCCATCGGCGTTTGGATAGGCGGCGGGAACTCCGGCGGCTACATAACGGGCGCAGGAACCAGTGCCACGTATGGTGCCAACAGCCAGCCACGCGTACTGACCGCCGGAATCGCCCAAGAGCGCTTCGTCCAAACGGTCGGCTGCACGATACTCACCATGTCCTTCGATGTCGCACAGCTGTTCTTCCAGTTTTCGGTGCTGCAGGCTCCGTTCAACTCGATAGAGGACTTCCAGAACTCGAAGACCATTCTTCTCTGGGGGGCCAACCCCACCGATGCCCAGCGTGCACACTGGCCCTTCATTTGCAAGGCAAAAGAGAACGGGGCCAGGCTCATCACGATCGACCCCCAATACACCAACGCGGCCGCCCACTCCGACACGTGGGTGCCGATCCGCGTCGGCTCGGATGCGGCCATGGCCCTGGCCATGTGCAACTACATCATCGACAACGACCTCGTGGACTATGACTACATGAGGAACAAGTCGGTCGGGCCGCTCCTTATAAAAGAGGACGGCAGGTACCTCAGGCTGTCGGATCTGGGGATGGACCTCGAAGAGGGGTCGGCCGGGAGCGACGGCGAGCCTACGCACTTGGATTCCATAGCGGTCTATGACGAAAAGACCCAGACCTTCGGCTCGTCCCGGACGGTGGCAGACCCGGCCCTGACCGGCAGCTTTGACGCCGACGGCACAAGCGTCCGCACGGTCTACGACCTTGTCCTTGAGAACCTGATGCCGTTCACGGTTGAGTGGGCCGCCGAGGAATGCGGCGTGCCGGCGGCACAGATAGAGGAGATAGCGCAGGTCTATGCCACGAACAAGCCCGCCCTGCTCTCCAACAACTGGGGCATCGAGCACACGTGGAACTCCTGGCGCGTGTACCTCGCGTTCCCCCTGCTTGCCTCCTTGACCGGGAACTTTGGAGTCCCCGGGTCTGGCTATTCCTCCGGCTTTAGCTCTGCGGCCAGCAAGCTCACCAAGGCTCCTATTACGAACGACTGGAGCGACCGTACGATTGCCGATGCAAAAACGAACAAGGTCATCACCGGCGAATACCTCTATGAGATCATGGAGACCGGCACATGGGCAGGCGAGGACTTCACCATACGTTGCCTGTACACGCTGGCGAGCAACCCTCTGCACAGCTCTCTCGGGGCCACTTACCTGCGCGAGGCCATCAGCAAGGTCGATTTCGTCGTCGTGGCCGACCCCTTTATGACCGACACGGCGAAGTGGGCAGACTTGGTGCTGCCCGTTGCCCTGTCGTGGGAGTCCGAGGACTTCATCGGAACCTATATGATGCAAAAGGCCGTCGAGCCGGCCGGCGAGTGCCAGACCGACTTCGAGATATTCAAGGGAATAGCCGAGCATATGGGATACGACGACCTCTACACCAAGTCAGCCGAGGAGTACCTGCGGGCAATTCTGGATACTCCTGAGAACATCGAGGCCGGCGTTGCCTACGACGACTACAAGGAAAAGGGCATCATCTTCGGCGAGTTCGAGTACGCAGAGAGCGTGCTGCCGGAGTTCAACCCCACAGGGCGCACCCAGTTCTACCTGGAGGAGTTCGAGCCGAGAGACGACTACGGGCAGGAAGTCAGGCCGATCGACAGGATACCCTATTACGAGCATGCCTACGAGGCGTACCAGTCGAACCCCCTGCGCGAGCGATACCCCCTCTTCGGCCTGAGCTACCACGACAACTACCATGCGCAGGGCATGTTCACGCACAACCCCCTGTTGGACGAGTTCAGGGGCTACGAAGGCAAGCCCTATATGCGCATACACGAGGACGCGGCAGCGGAACGCGGGATAAGGACAGGCGATGCCGTGCGCGTCTTCAACGACCACGGCTCCTGCACCCTTACGGCAGTCGTCACAAAAGGCATCCAAGCAGAGACCGTGCTTATGCCCCACGGCTGGCAGGAAGACGAGTTCATCGAGGGCCACCCTCAGCAGCTGACGGCCATGTGCCTCGACCCGATCACCAGCAACGACAACTTCAACGACTGGCTCTGCCAAGTCGAGAAGGCATAAAGGAGGCGCGTGATGACCAAATATGCGATGGTGGTAGACAAGGCCCGCTGCGTCGCCTGCAACAACTGCGCCATGGCGTGCAAGATGGAGAACAACCTGCCGATCGGCGTGCATTGGAACGAGGCCAGGACGGTCGGGGGCGAGGAGATGTACACCCCCGCAGGCACCTACCCGGACGCCCTCAGCATGGAGCACTACACCCTGGCCTGCCAGCACTGCGACAACCCGGCCTGCCTGGCGGTGTGCCCCGTGGAGGCCATCTCCAAGCGGGAGGACGGCATCGTCGTCCAGGACAACGAAAAGTGCATAGGCTGCAAACTGTGCATGGAGGCCTGCCCCTACGAGGGCGTGCGCACCTACGTCGACGGGGAGCCGCAGTTCTACCTGGACTTCGCCGTCGGAGACGCCGACGCGCTGCCGCACCACCCCAACGTGGTGGAGAAATGCCTGTTCTGCGTCCACCGCATCGACCGGGGGGAGCGCCCGGCCTGCGCCGACCTCTGCCGTGCGATGGCGCGCTTCTTCGGCGACCTCGACGACCCTGACTCCGAGGTGTCCAGGCTCGTCGCCTCGCGCGATTACGAGCGCCTGCTGGAGGGCCAGGGCACCGGCCCGAACGTGTACTTCCTGAGCTGAGGAGCGGTGCAGGGCGTGGACGGGGCTGTTGCAAAATCCCCGTCCACGCCCGCTTGCGCGCTCCGGGGGCCAACGCCTTTCTCGCGCCATCAAAGCGGAGGAAGGCACGCAAGGGACGGCGGGGCATCTTGACCAAGGACATCTTGGCAAAAATCACGGCAGGGCACTGGCAAAAATAACGGCATCCCTGTGGTAAAATCTACGACAGTACTGATGGTCGCAGGTTTTTGAAGGGAGCGCCCTGTGGGTGTGCAAGTGATACGCCGGAAGGCTAAAGCTGCCCTTGTGGCTGCGCTGGCCGATACCAGAGTTGTTGCTATACAAGGTGCCCGGCAGACAGGCAAGTCGACGCTCGCAAAGGAAATAGCCAAGGAACGCGATGCCCTTTATCTTTCTTTGGACAATACCGGCATCCGCAACAGCGCGGCGGCCAATCCCGACGACTTTGTGCGGCAAGTCCCTCATGGCCTGCTGATTATCGATGAGGTTCAACGTGTCCCGGAAATTATCCTCAGCATCAAGGAGGTGGTTGACGAAGATGCCCGTCCCGGCAGGTTTCTGATCACAGGATCCAGCGACCTGTCAGGCATCAGCGCAATCCAAGAGTCATTGGCTGGTCGCATGGAGACTGTCGAGCTCTGTGGGTTCAGCCAAGAGGAGCTTCGCGGCACGTCGCCAGCTCTGATAGAGTCGGTTTTCTCCAATCGTCCTAATCTTGACTTTCTCGGTACGTCGGCTACGCTTGGCAGGGCGGATTATCTGGAGCTTGCGCTTGTGGGAGCGTACCCCGAGGCTGTTTTCAGGACATCGAAGGTGCGACGCGACGTATGGTTCGACAACTACCTCAAGCTCCTGTTCGAGCAATACGCTGCCTCTGTCTCCTCGCTGCGCAGGTTGTCCCTGCTGCCTAAACTCATTGCCTACCTTGCATCGGTAAGCGGGCATCAACTTGTGCTTGCCAGCGCTGCGAGGGACATGCAAGAGTCCTATTCGTCATTGGGCGGCTATCTTGCGCTCTTGGAGAGCATGTTTTTGGTAAAGCTCCTGCCTGCCTGGTCGTCGAACATCACCAACCGTGCCATCAAGCAACCCAAGGCGTATGTGACGGATTCCGGTCTGACGGCACGACTTCTTAAGTCCAGCAGCACGATGCCTACCGATCTTCTCTCGCCCATCGCCGGAACCCTTTTCGAGACCTTTGTATTCTCGGAGATATATAAACAACTGAGTTATCACAGTCGACACTATTCTCTCAGCCATTATCGGGACAGTCGCAAGAGAGAAGTCGACCTCGTCATCGAGAACGATGTCGGCGAGATTGTGCTTGTAGAAGTAAAGGCCAGTTCAACCGCGCAGGCAGCGGACTTCAAGACCATGGCTTACCTGCAGGAGCTTCACCCAGAACGCATTGTGCGCTGCCTGCTTGTTTACACGGGAACCAGGACATACTCATTCGGAGACAAGCGCCTGGTGCTTCCCGCCCAGATGCTTTGGAGTGAATAGGCAGCACGCGGAACGGGCAGGGCCAAGGCTGGGGCACAGAGTGCTCGTCAGATATGCGTCAGAACTCAGGAGACGATGATTAATCATCGTCTCCCTCATTTTGGAAAGCTGCGCAGGTCTGCACGTCTGTCTGCGGCCTACAGAGACGGCAGTGCCTCCACGTGCAGGCCGGAGGTGACGAGGGCATAGCGCAACGCGAAGCCGCCTATCAGGATTGCCACCGAACTTATCGCCTGGTTCACCATGTGCAGGGTCTGGCGGTTCAGCAGGTTGGCGAAGCACGGCACGACGACGCCCATCAGCACGGTGCCGAACCAGAACACGTAGGCGCCCTCACCGGTGAGCAGCGTCCTGACGGATGCGAGGGCCACAGGGCCTTCGAAGTACTTGCTGACGACCAGGCCGGCGAGGGCAAGGATCTCGATGGCGATAAGGACAAGGTCGATGCGTGGGATGACCTTCAAGCCGAAGAACATGGATTTGCGCTGCTGGTTGAAGAACCCGTAGAGCGTGATGAGCGCCGAGCCCGTGGCAAGCGACGAGGCGACAAGCAGCACGACGACGAGCGGGCTGTTGAGGAAGGGTATCGAGGGCATGCTTGAGAGGAGCATGCCCGTGTAGGCCATGATCCCGAGCGCACAGGCGAGGGAAAACAGTTCGAGCGCCTTGAAGGCAAGCCGGGGAAGCCGTATGAGGCTGGTCGAGCGCAAGAGTGCAAGCGCCGTTGCGAACAGGCAGAACAGCAGGACGGTCCAGGAGCCGAACGTGAGGTAGGTGAACTTGGTACTGAGAAACAGGCGGTATGCCTTTTCGGGGGAGCCAAGGTCGAATATCAGGAACACGACGCCGAGCATCACGAGGAGGGGGCCGAGGTAGAAGCCTCCCCGGGTGATCTCCCCGTACTCCTTCACGCTTTCGGCCTGCGACCATCTCCGGGCAAGGCTGAACGCCGCCGCCAGCACATAGGCTCCGCTGCCGGCCCCCGCCAGGAACAGATACCACACGATATACGAACTGAGCATCCCATACCTCCGGTACCCCGTTGCCCTCTGGAAGCACAACGAGTGAACCGGCGCCTCCCTGGGCGCAGCGTTCCAAGCTGCAAGTCCGACTGAGGTTCAGGGGTAAACTTGTCACAACATCATATCACAATATGATTACAAAAAGCTCCTGTCGTTCGTTTGCGGCATCCGGATTACAGTTCACACCCCCACGGATACCCCACTGTCGCCCCGAGCCCCACTGCCGCCCCGAGCCCCACTGCCGCCCCGAGCCCCACTGCCGCCCCGAGCCCCACTGTCATTCCGAGCCGGCCGAGGAATCCTCGGCCGCGCCAGCGGCCGACCGCAGGTCGAAGGGCCCCCTGGCCTGCCGTTGGACACTGCGTGTCCAAAGATTCCTCGGCGGAGCTCGGAATGACAGTGGGGTGTGAACAGTAACCGGAGCTCTGAGCACGGTGACAGCCGGTGGCGGAAAAGCTCAAAAACCCTCGTTTCACCCCTTGCAAATACGACTCCATAGCTCTACCATATCTATACTGCGATTTTGAGGTCACCACAACATGTTGTGGATTACTTGTCGGCAACTTGTAAGTAACCTGTGAAAACGGCAGTAAGTGCCTTTGCCTGTTGTGGTTTTGAGTCTGTTGCGTCTGAGGACGAGGCCCGACAAAGAACAGACAGGGTGGTGGGCGGCGTCACACAAGGGGCAGTCTCATTACAAGAGAAGAAACGCGGCAGAAACGTAGATGAAAAGGAGTAGAAACGTGCTTACAGACACAGACACAGTCACGAGTATCGTCAAACGCGACGGAAGGGCGGTGGACTTCGAGGCCTCCAAGATAGCGGATGCCATCGAGAAGGCGTTCTCCGCCTCCGGTGCACTCAAGGACCGCAAGGTCGCGGACCGGCTTGCGCTCCAGGTCGTGAGGAAGATCGAGGAGGGCGCCATCGAAGGCGTCCCGACGGTCGAGGGCGTCCAGGACCTTGCCGAGGAGGTGCTGGCCGAGAACGGCTTTGTCCAGATCGCCCGCTCCTACATCAAGTACCGTGCCGAGCGCAGCCGTGCGCGCGAGATGAACACGAAGCTCATGCAGACCATCGACAAGATCACGCATTCCGATGCGCGGGACTTCGACGTCGCACGCGAGAACGCGAACATCGACGCGGACACGGCGATGGGGACCATGCTCAAGTACGGATCGGAGACCGCCAAGCAGTACTACCAGATGAGCGTGCTCTCCGAGCCCCATGCCAAGGCGCACCGCGAAGGCGACATCCACATCCACGACCTCGACTTCTACACCCTGACCACCACCTGCTGCCAGATCGACATCGTCAAGCTCTTCGAGGGCGGCTTCTCGACCGGCCACGGCGTGCTCAGGGAGCCGAGCGACATCACGAGCTACTCGGCGCTCGCCTGTATCGCCATCCAGTCGAACCAGAACGACCAGCACGGGGGCCAGTCCATCAGCAACTTCGACTACGGCATGGCCGTCGGCGTGAAGAAGACCTTCCGCCGCTTCTATCGCAAGAACCTCAACGCGGCGCTCGACCTGCTCGGAGGGCTCCAGCTTCCCAAGGAGCAGCTCGACGCGCTCTGTGCCCGGGTGGAGGGCGAGTGCGGCCTTTGGCCGACCCTGACGATGGACGTGAACTACACCGCCGCCGAGCGCAGCGCCCTTATCGCCGCCTTCGAGCTGCCCGAGGAGACGATAGACCACATACAGTCCTGGGCCGCCAAGCAGGCGAAGGCCGACACGGACAAGGCGACCCATCAGGCGATGGAGGCCTTCATACACAACCTCAACACCATGCATTCGCGTGCAGGCGCTCAGACGCCGTTCTCGTCCATCAACTACGGCATGGACACCTCGGCGGAGGGGCGCATGGTCATACGGAACATCCTGCTGGCGACCGAGGAGGGGCTCGGCAACGGCGAGACGCCCATCTTCCCCATCCAGATATTCCGGGTGAAGGAGGGCGTGAGCTACAACCCCGAGGATCCCAACTACGACCTGTTCAAGCAGGCCTGCGCCGTGAGTGCCAAGCGGCTGTTCCCCAACTTCAGCTTCCTCGACGCGAGCTTCAACGTGCGCTACTACCATGGCACGCCGGAGACCGAGGTCGCCTACATGGGCTGCCGCACCCGTGTCGTCTCCAACTCCTACGACCCCACGAACGAAGTCACGCCCGGACGCGGCAACCTGAGCTTCACCTCCATCAACTTGCCGCGCCTGGCCATCCGTGCCAAGGGCGACGTGGACCTGTTCTTCGAGATGCTCGACAGCAAGCTGCACCTCGTCTGCGACCAGCTGCTCGCGCGCTTCGAGATCCAGCGGCACAAGAAGGTCTACAACATGCCCTTCCTCATGGGCCAGGGCGTGTGGACCAAGTCCGACGACCTCGCGTGGGACGACGAGGTGGGCGAGGTGCTCAAGCACGGGACCTTGTCTCTCGGCTTCATCGGCCTGGCCGAGACCCTCAAGGCGCTCATCGGCGAGCACCATGGGGAGAGTGAACGTGCGCAGAACCTCGGGCTGGAGATAATCGGCCATATGCGCGGCTACCTCGACGCGAAGTCGACCGAGACCGGCCTGAACTTCACCTTGTTGGCCACGCCCGCCGAGGGCCTGAGCGGCCGCTTCGTGAGGATCGACCGGGAGCGCTTCGGCGCGCTCGAGGGCATCACGGACCGCGACTACTACACCAACAGCTTCCACGTCCCCGTGTACCACGACGTCAACGCCTTCAAGAAGATAGAGATCGAGGCGCCCTACCACGCGCTCACCAACGCAGGACATATCAGCTACATCGAGCTGGACGGCGATCCTACGGAGAACCTCGAGGCCTTCGAGACCGTCATCCGCCACATGAAGGAGTGCGGCGTCGGCTACGGCAGCGTGAACCACCCCGTCGACCGCGATCCCATCTGCGGCTACAACGGCATCATCGGCGACCGGTGCCCCAAATGCGGGCGCGAGGAGGGCGATGTCCCCTTTGAGCGCATCCGCCGCATCACCGGCTACCTCGTGGGGACGCTCGACCGCTTCAACAACGGCAAGCGCGCCGAGGAACGCGACCGCGTGAAGCACGGCGTGACCCCTCACGCAGTTGTGGCTGCCGGGGGCGCCGCTGCGGCCATCGAGGCCACCGAGGCCACCGTGCCCGCTGCCGCGCCCGCCGCCCACGGGGCGCCCCTCTCCTGAGGTGGGGGAAGGGACAAAAGCGGTCGCTCCTCCGGCGGGCGTCGCCCGCACGGTCGATCTGTACGGGGTCGCCGACGATTCCATCGTCGATGGCCCCGGCATTCGCCTTGCCGTCTTCACGCAGGGCTGTCGGCACGCCTGTTGCGGCTGCCACAACCCCGACGCACAGCCCTTCGAGGGCGGCACGCCCACCACAATCGACGAGCTGGGGGAGAAGGTCGAGGCGAACCCGCTGCTCTCGGGCATCACGCTGACGGGGGGCGAGCCCTTCGAGCAGGCCGCCGCCCTCGTCGAGCTGGCACGGCGCGTCCGCGAGAAGGGGCTGGATGTCTGGGCCTACTCGGGCTACCGCTTCGAAGAGCTGTTGGCAGGGGGGCCGGACGGTGCGGCAGTGCCGCTCCTCGAGCAGGTGGACGTGCTCGTGGACGGTCGCTTCGTCGAGCCGCTCAAGACCCTCGGCCTGCGTTGGCGCGGCTCCTCGAACCAGCGCCTCATCGACGTCCCCGCCTCCCTTGCCGCAGGCCAGACCGTGGAGCGGGGGGAATGACCGGGCTGGCGAGACCGAACGGCGGGACGTCGAGGATGCCGTCCCCTACAGACGTGGCAGCGCGTGCGCGGCGGCATGGTCGCATCCGTAGGGGACGGCGTCCTCGACGTCCCGCGCCCTCCGGGAGCAGACAGGTGATGGAGTGGAAGGAGCGCACATGACCCAGACAGCCCTGCCCGCAGTCGCGTTCGTCGGCAAGCAGAACTCGGGCAAGACGACCCTGCTGGAGAAGGTCGTTGCCGAGCTCACGGAGCGTGCGGTGCGCGTCGCCACCATCAAGCATCATTCACATGCAGGCTTCGAGTTCGACATCGAGGGCAAGGACTCCTGGCGTCATCGTCGGGCGGGCAGCGTCCATACCATCGTTGCCGCCCCCGACCAGATGGCCTCGGTGCGCAGCCTCGACCCTGCCTGCGAGCCCAAGGTCGTCGAGCTCATCGAGATGATGGCCCTCGAGTCCCGGATCTTGGGCGACGCCCCCCATCTCGTGCTCGTCGAAGGCTACCGCCATGGCGAGCTGCCGACCATCGAGCTGTTCCGTGCCGCGAACCCCAAGGATTGCAACCGTGACTTGGGTGCAGAGGACAACGAGGTCATCGCCGTGGTCACCGACATCCCCCGCGTCGCCGCCCAGGCCCAGGCCCAGGCCCTCCCCATCTTCTCCTTCGACGACCCTTGTCCTCTGGCAGACTTCCTCATGGCGCTCATAAGGAAGAGCTGACTGGCGGGCGCGGGCCCCCCCCCCCCGCGCGCGGGCGCGGGGGGGGGGGGGCGGGGGCGGCCCGCCGCTGTCCGCTCTGCCTTCTGAGCGCCATGAGGAAGTCTGCCAGAGGACAAGGGTCGTCGAAGGAGAAGATGGGGAGGGCCTGGGCCTGGGCCTGGGCGGCGACGCGGGGGATGTCGGTGACCAA
>JAISGJ010000215.1 GCA_031263105.1 Coriobacteriales bacterium | reverse complement strand
GGAATCTTCGGTCGCGGAGCGACCGATCGCGACCGGGGGGCGCCTCTGCCTGAGGTCGGTCGCTCCGCGACCGAAGATTCCTCGGCTCCGCTTCGCTGCGCTCGGAATGACAGTGGGGTGAACCCCCTTGATTTGCCAACAGTGGGATGAACCCCCTTGATTTGCCTCATGCAACGAAGACTCACTATACTGGGACGACGATACCGCGACGACGGAGTCGCACAGACCCACGACAAGAACACTTCGAAGAGGTATGCCCATCGATACGGGAAACGACACGATAAGCCCTTCAAGGACCATCGGACTGAGGACGAAGATCATCGGCCTGCTCTTCGCAGTGCTGATGGTGCTCCTGATGGCCGACATCTTCTGGGCCTACCAGGTCCAGAAGGCCAACACCGCCACCGAGCTTTTGGAGGAGTCGCGCGTCCTCGTGACCGAGATGGACGCGGTATGGGACTTCATCTCCCTCAACCAAGACACCATCAACTACACGTCGAGCGGAGTCTACGAGTACAAGAGCCTTCACTGCGCCATCGCCGGCAAGGCGGTCGCCGCGCTGTTCTCCCGCAACTCCGACTACAGCATACGCTTCACCAACCTCAACCCGCGCAACGAGCAGAACGCGCCCGATGCCTACGAGCGGACGGCGCTCGAGGGCTTCGCAGCCTCGGACGGCGCGGTGACGGAGCAGTACGGCTTCTTCGACGACGACGGGGAGTCCGACGGGGAGCCCCTGTTCCGGTACGTCTCGGCCATGAAGGTCTCCGAGGACTGCGTGGAATGCCACGGCACCCCGCTGGGGGAGACGGACGTGACGGGCTACGCCAAGGAGGGCTGGGGGGTCGGCGACCTTGCGGGCGCCGTCAGCGTCACGGTGCCGACCAGCGTCTACTTCGCGAACATGAACAGCTCCATCATCAACAACGTCCTGTTCTTCTTCTTCATCGTACTGAGCATGGCGCTCATCATCTACCTCGCCTTGAGCCGCCTCATCACCAAGCCGCTCACCAGCCTGCGCAGCTCGCTCGAGCAGATGGGGGGCGGGTCGTTCTCGCCTCTGGAAAAGAGCGGCCGCCTGTACGCGACGCGCGAGGTCGAGGAGCTGTTCGTGCAGTTCAACACCATGGCGGAAAGCCTGTCCTCCCTCTATGCGAGCCTTGAGGCCCAGGTCCTCGAACGCACCGAGCAACTCTCACAGGCGAACGAGGAGCTCGAGAAGCAGAAGCACCACGTCGAGCGCGTCAACAGCAGGCTCACGGAGGAGAACCGCTACAAGTCCGACTTCCTGGCCATCGTCAGCCACGAGCTGCGCACGCCGCTGACCTCCATCCTCGCGTTCACCGACCTCATGGAGCAGAACATCCCGCCCGACGACAAGCTCGCGCACAAACAGCTCGACGAGATAGACACCAACGGACAGATACTGCTGGAACTCGTCAACAACGTGCTCGAAACGGCCCGCATCCAAGCAGGCCATGAACAGGTGAACTTGGAGCTGGTCGACCTGAACGACATCATAGGCATGATCAAGGACGCGAGCGAGTCCCTGGCGCTCAAGAAGCATATCAGGCTCACCACGCGCATCGACCCTTCGGTCCCGCTCATCCTCAGCGATTGGGAGAAGGTCAGGCGCATCCTCGTGAACCTCGTGAGCAACGCCATAAAGTTCACTGGCGAGGGCGGCCTCGTCCAGATAAGCGCCTCGTATGACGACGTGCCGCCTGCCATGGGATCCGCTGCGGCAACCGCTGCGCCGCCTGCCGCAGGGCCTGTTGCACCGTCTGCCGTGGGGCCTGCCGTCGCTGCGGCGGGGGCGGACGGGGCACCTGCTGCGCCTCCTGCCGTGGGGCCTGCCGTGGTCATTGAGGTGGCCGACAACGGCATAGGCATCCCTGCGGACAAGCAGGACCTGATATTCGAGCGCTTCACGCAGGAGAACATGTCGACGGTGCGCCGGTACGGCGGCAGCGGGCTGGGCCTGGCACTTGCACGCGACCTCGCAGCCATGCTGGGAGGCACTATACTGGTAGAGAGCGAACCGGGCACAGGGAGCACGTTCACGCTGAGGCTGCCCGCGCACGAAGGAGACGGCGGTATCGACCTGTTCGATGCCGAATAGAGCGGGTTGGCCGGGTTTGGGCCGGGTGCGGCACGACAGGCCCGCCCAAACCGGACAGGCCCGCCCGAGAAGGAGACACCGATGACGAAGATCATGCTGATCGATGACGACCGGAGCCTGCAGACGCTCATCGAGCAGATCGTGCAGCGCGAGGGCTACGACTTCTGCTGCGCCTCGGACGGAGGGACCGGCATGGAGATGGTGCGCAAGGAGCGTCCCGACCTCCTCATCCTCGATGTCATGCTCCCCGATGTCAACGGCTTCGAGCTCTGCGAGATGATCCGCGAGGAGAAGCGCAAGGTCTCCATCATCTTCCTCACCGCCAAAGGCGACATCGTCGACAAGAGCATCGGCTTCAAGGCGGGCGCCGACGACTACCTTGTCAAGCCCTTCTTGGCCGAGGAGCTGCTGCTGCGCATCAAGGCCCAGCTGCGCAGGAAGCGCACGGGCGGCACCGGCGAGGGCGGCACAGGAGGCACGGAGCCACAGAGGCCGAGGAGCTACCGCATCGGCGAGCTCGAGCTGTTCTTCGGGAAGTACGACGTGCGCCTGCGCGGAGAGCCGGTCGCCCTGTCGTCACGGGAGTTCGAGCTCCTGGAGCTGCTGGCAACCGACCCCGGCAGCGTCTTCACACGCGAGCAGATACTCGAGCACGTCTGGGGCGACAAAGAGGTCGCCGACCCCAACAGCGTCACGGTATTCGTCCGCAAGATACGCGAGAAGATAGAGGACGACCCCTCCGAGCCCAGATACCTCGTCACCGTCTGGCGCATAGGCTACAAGCTGGCACACTACCTATGAAAACGCCAAAAGGAGGGGAGCCGGCGTCTCATCATCTGAATGCAGCCGTCCATTTGGCCTTTGGGAGCGCCGAATCGATGTTGAGCCAATAGTAGTCGGTTTTGGTGATCTTGATGAGCTTTGTGACGGTCCTGCCCACCCTGATGTCGTTTACCAACAGCTTGCCGTATGACGAGCTGCTGCTACCCGTCAGCCAGACTATGAAGTTCGATGCTCCAAAGGTGTCCCGGTTGCCGCTGTATTTGACCGTGAATCGGTAGGTTTTCCCAGCCTGCAGCTTGAAGCGCTTGGTGTCGGCCTCGCCAACGCCGCTGAACTTCTTGGCTGTCGTCAGGCCGACCTTGGTGAAGACCACGACCCAGTTCGCGCGTGCAGACGCAGAAGAGACATCGACCCAATATCTGCCTGCATCAGTGATGAGGATGTTGTGCCTGCCCTTTCCCGTCACGGCACTTCTGTTGTCTGTCAAGGATTTCCTGTAGCTCAACTTGTTGCTGTCAAGGTAGGCCGAGAAGTATGTGCCGCCGCTACCGTAGCTGGCGTAGTTTCTCGTGTACTGGTATGAGACCGCCCATACTCCCTTCGTGAGGGCGACGGTCTTCGAGCTGTTGGCGCCCCTGCCGGACACCCTTTTGCTGGCGACTGCCAGCGTCGACAGGCTCCCGGAATCTTGGGCGCTGAACGTGACGACGGCGTCACTTGGGGCTGTCTCGGGGCTTGGCGAGGCGCCCAAAGCCGTGCCGGGCACTGCCAGCACAAGGCAGGCGCTGACCACGAACGCCAAGGCCTTCTTCTTGATCGATTGTGTCATCTTGATCCCCTCTCTTCTCTTTGCGACATCACCGAGATGCCTTTTGCAAAAGCGCTCCAAAAGCTCCCGTGGAGCAGCAGGTTGATAGTACCACACTTCCCCGCCTTGCCCAGCGACAAAGGCACTTTCCAATGCCCCGACAGCTCCTAATGCAGCTCCTAATGCTACTACTGTCATTCTGAGCGGAGCGCCCGCAAGGGCGCGCAGCGTGAGAATCCTTGGGCACGCAGTGTCCAACCGCAGATCAGGATGGCCTTCGACCTGCGGTCGGCCGCTGGCGCGGCCGAGGATCCCTCGGCAGGCTCGGGATGACAGTGGGGTGTGAACAGACAGTGGGGTGTGAACAGTAACTGGGGGTGTGAACAGTAACTTCCTAAGAGTACGACGAGTTGACAGGGCTGCTTGCGGCACTTAAACTTAGTTCTGTTAGCTAGACTAAGGAAGATGCCATGAGACAGGTCAACACCCATGAGGCCAAGACGAACCTCTCGGCCCTGCTGGAAAAGACGAGGGGCGGCGAGTCCTTCGTCATCGCCAAGGCAGGCAAGCCGGTGGCCCTCGTAAGCCCCTATGTCGAGACGCCGGATGCACGCAGCCCAAGGCGCACGGGCTTCCTGAAGGGCGCATTCACCGTGCCGGAGGACTTCGACACGGCGATGCAGAACGAGATCGCCGCGATGTTCGAGGGCGAGTGAGCCATGAGGCTGCTCCTGGACACCAACGTGCTGCTCTTCGGGGCCTTGGGGGAGCTCCCCAAGGAAGCGGACGCGCTGATCAACGACCTGGGCAACGAGGTGCACTACAGCTCTGCGGCGATCTGGGAGATCACCATAAAAGCCAGATCCGGCAAGCTCGAACTCAATATGCCCACGAAGGCCTTTGAGAACGAACTGCTGCGGCAGGGGTACCGGCCCCTTGGCATCGCCCCCGAGCACGCCCATCAGACGGCCTTCCTCATTGACGTCCCGGGGCACAAGGACCCCTTCGACCGTATCATGGTCGCCCAGAGCATCTGCGAGGGCATGCTGCTCGTGACCACCGACCAGGCGCTTGCCGCCTACGGCCAGACCGTCAGGGTCGTGGGCAGACGATAGGCGCTCTGCGTCAGCTCCCGACTCTCCCTGTGTGCGGCATGCGCGCCTCTCGGGCGATGAGTGCCTGCCGGATCCGCAGTGCCGCATAGGCGAGGAACACGAGCGTGTAGGTGCAGAGGTCGAGGAGGGCGGGCATCGAGCCGTGGGAGGCGGGCACTGCGAGGAAGCCAAGCAGGTGCAGCCAGATGAGGGCGAAGAACGGGTAGGCAAGGCGCTGCAGCCTCTTCCAGCCGACGGCACCCATATGTTTCTTGACGACTCTCAGTGACGTCACGCTCAGCACCGTCAAGAGAACGAGCAGGACGAGGGCGACAGCAAGCGAGGACACGACGCTCGGAGGCAGGCCGAGAAGCCCTTGCAGCAGGCGCAGGTAGTTCCCCAGGTAGAGGGCGAAATGCCCGATGGTGAGAATCGACGCGACAATCGAGAGCTCAGCCCGCACGGGGGCGAGGCGCCCATAGACGGCGGAGTCCTTCCCGAAGGCCCCGACGAACATGACGACGGCGAAGAGGCCGAATCCCAGCTGACCCCTCTGTATGACGGAGACGCCCGCCCTCATCGCCGGGAACGGCTGCGGGTTCAAGGTGAAGTAGGTGCCGGCGGCGCCAAGCAGCGCCGCTGCCACATAGCAGGAAGCCGACACCGTGCTGAGCGGCCTGCGCAGGACGAGCGCCAGCGCTGCCGCCGTAACGAGCGATACAATCAGAGACATACTGCCTACACTCCCCTCTTCTCAAGACGACACGGGACAGCACGGGGCGGCACCATGAGGGAGAGGCAGGAAAGCGGGATGAGGGCGGGCACGCGCCTGCGGGCACGCGCCCCCCTGCCCCACCCGTCTCCCTAGAGGTACAGCCGCTTCTTGTGGATCCTGACGCCGAGCTCGTCCACGATCGCGCGAAGCGTCGTGTCGGCGAGCACCGCAAGACCGCGATAGAAGGGCTGGGCCGCATCCTCTTCGAGCAGCTCGAGGTAGCGGAAGGCCCAGGGGGCAAGATGCTCGGCCAGAAATCCGTCCACAAGCTCGGGCTTCTCGACGGCCAGCCAGCCTGCGAGCAGCAGCATCTTGCCTATGTGGTCCTCGGGCTCCCGCCCCGTGCCCCGAGCGGTTATGCCGTTCTCCCGCATCCACTGACGGAGCGCAAGGTTCGAGAGGCCGATTGTAGCAGGTCGTGATTGGTGGCAGGGGGGGGGGGGGGGGGCTTCCAACGTTATAGAGGGTCGTTGCCGCCACCCTTAAATAACCCCACCCAGAACGCGAGTATGTCCGCCACGTTAGCGTTAAGGTACCAAACGATTATCGTGAGGGCATGGGATGG
>JAISGJ010000212.1 GCA_031263105.1 Coriobacteriales bacterium | reverse complement strand
AGCGCCATTCCGGGGGCTTCGCATTCGCTGTGCGGCCCCCGGCAGTCACTGTTACCCGCTTCGCGGAATCATGTTACCCAGATTTCAGAACAGCGTTACCCGACCGGCGGAATATCCAGGCCAAAGTGCTGAAAAGTACCTGTAAGCGCCTGTAACAACTGCCTGTAACCGAGTCAAGGGGCGCGAAAGGGGTGCGGAGCCAAGGGGCCTCCGTGCATTCTTGTCCTCCCTGCGCTAGACTGGTACGGTTGTTTCGATACGGAGGTATCGACCGATCCCGTTGTTCCAAGTGCCGTCGACGTGTCCCGACGGCGTGTACCGCCGATGTGCGCCGGCGGCATGGTCGGTGTATCTTGATTCAAGGAAAGGGAGTTGCGATGGGTACTGAGAAGATCGTCAAGACCATGGACGGCAACACTGCGGCCGCCCATGTCTCATATGCGTTCACCGACGTTGCGGCCATATATCCGATAACGCCGTCTTCCACTATGGCCGAGTACGTCGACGAGTGGGCGGCCTATGGGCGCAAGAACATCTTTGGGCAGACCGTGCGCCTCGTGGAGATGCAGTCCGAGGCCGGTGCGGCCGGCGCCCTGCACGGCTCGTTGGCGGTCGGTGCCCTCGGTACCACCTATACCGCGTCGCAGGGCCTTTTGCTGATGGTCCCCAACATGTACAAGATCGCGGGCGAACTGCTGCCTGGCGTCCTCCATGTCTCGGCCCGCACGGTGGCCGGGCACGCGCTCTGCATCTTCGGCGACCACAGCGACGTCATGGCGACCCGCCAGACGGGCTTCGCCCTGCTCGCCTCCTCCTCTGTGCAGGAGGTCATGGACCTGGGCGCGGTGGCGCACCTGGCCGCCCTCAAAGGCCGTGTGCCCTTCGTGCACTTCTTCGACGGCTTCCGCACCTCGCACGAGGTCCAGAAGATCGAGGCATGGGACTACGACACCCTCGCCGACATGGTCGACTACGAGGCCTTGGACGCCTTCCGCAAGCGCTCGCTCAACCCCGGGCACGCCTTCACCCGGGGGACGGCCCAGAACCCGGACATCTTCTTCCAGGCGCGCGAGGCCGCACAGCCCTTCTACGACAGGCTCCCCGAGGTGGTCAAGGAGTACCTCGACCTCGTAGGGGAGAAGACCGGGCGCTCGTACCGTTTCTTCGACTACGTGGGCGCGCCGGATGCCGAGCGCGTCATCGTGGCGATGGGCTCGGTCTGCGAGACCATCGAGGAGACGATGGAGAACCTGCTTGCCGACGAGAAGATCGGGCTCGTCAAGGTGCGCCTGTATCGCCCCTTCGTGGAGGAGGCGTTCCTGGAGGCGCTGCCCAAGACGGCCAGGCGCATAGCCGTGCTCGACCGGACCAAGGAGCCGGGCGCCCCGGGCGACCCGCTGTACCTCGACGTCCGTTCGGCCCTCTATGCCAAGGACGGTGCCCCGGAGGTCTTCGGCGGACGCTACGGCCTGGGCTCCAAGGACACGACGCCGGGCCAGGTCGTCGCGGTCTTCGACGCGCTCAAGGCAGACAGGCCCAAGGACCACTTCACCGTCGGCATCGACGACGACGTCTGCTTCAGCTCGCTTCCCTACGACACGCAGCTTTCGGCCGAGCCGGAAGGCACCATCATGTGCAAGTTCTGGGGCCTGGGCTCCGACGGCACGGTGGGCGCCAACAAGACCGCCATCAAGATAATCGGCGACCACACCGACCTGTACGCACAGGGCTACTTCGCCTACGACTCGAAGAAGTCCGGCGGTGTGACCATCTCGCACCTGCGCTTCGGCGCCAGCCCCATCAAGAGCACCTACCTGATCACCCGCGCCGACTATGTGGCCTGCCACAACCAGGCCTACGTGGACCAGTACGACATGCTCAAGGACCTCAAGGAGGGCGGCATCTTCCTGCTCAACACCCTGTGGGGCGCCGAGGAGCTGGAGGAGAGGCTGCCCGCCTCCCTCAGGCGGGCGCTCGTCGCCAAGAAGGCCCGCTTCTACACGATAGACGCCCATACGATAGCCCGCGAGATAGGCCTGGGCAGCCGCATCAACATGGTCATGCAGGCGGCGTTCTTCGCCCTTACGAAGGTCATCCCGCTCGATGACGCCATACGGTACCTCAACGAGGGCATCGAGAAGGCCTATGGGAAGAAGGGGCAGAAGGTCCTCGACATGAACTTCGCCGCCGTGGAGCGAGGGGTGAGCGCCTTTGTGCAGGTGGAGGTGCCCGCCTCGTGGGCGCAGGCGCGAGACGTCGGTGCCGCCAAGGCCGACCTGCCTGCCTTCGTCGAGGAGGTGCTCGTCCCCATGAACCGCCAGGAGGGCGACTCCCTGCCGGTCTCGGCCTTCGTCGGCCGTGAGGACGGCGAGTTCCCTGCAGGGACCTCCGCCTACGAGAAGCGCGGCGTGGCCGTCACCGTGCCCGTCTGGAGCCCCGAGAACTGCACCCAGTGCAACCAGTGCGCCTTCGTCTGTCCCCATGCCGCCCTCCGCCCGCTGCTCGTCACCGAGGAGGAGCAGGGCAGGGCGCCTGCGGGCTTCGAGGCCGTGAAGGCCATCGGCAAGGGCATGGAAGGGCTGTCCTACCGCATGCAGGTGAGCCCGCTCGACTGCATGGGCTGCGGCAACTGCGCCGACATCTGCCCGTCGAAGGTCAAGGCGCTCGCCATGACCGAGTCCGGCTGGGACAAGGCCGAGGAGGCATGCTGGGACTTCTCCACGGGCCTTCCTCTGCGCGAGGGGCCGATGGCGTGGACGACCCTCAAGGGCAGCCAGTTCCGCAAGCCCTATATCGAGTTCTCCGGGGCCTGCTCCGGCTGCGGCGAGACGCCCTACATCAAGGTGATCACCCAGCTCTTCGGCGACCGCATGTTCATCGCGAACGCCACAGGCTGCTCCTCCATCTGGGGCGCGTCGGCGCCTTCGATGCCCTACTGTGCCGACGAGCAGGGGCGTGGCCCCGCCTGGGCGAACTCGCTGTTCGAGGACAACGCCGAGTACGCCCTCGGCATGGCCGTGGCCGACCGACAGATACGCGAGCGCCTCGTCTGCGCGGCCCGCGTCCTCGTAACGGATGAGGAAGGTGCCGCCGACGCTGCGCTCAAGGCGGCGGCCGAGGAGTGGCTGGCGCTCAAAGACGACAACAACGAGACCCGCCGTGTCTCCGAGGCGCTGGCAGCGGCGGCCGGGGCGGCGGTCGTGGGCTCGGCTGCGGGCGGCGCAGGCGCGGCGGTTACGGGCGCGGACAGCGCGGTCGCCTCCGCCCTCGGGACCATCGTCGAGCAGCGTGACTACCTGGTCAAGAAGAGCTTCTGGGCGCTCGGCGGCGACGGCTGGGCCTACGACATCGGCTACGGCGGCCTCGACCATGTGCTCGCCTCCGGGGAGAACGTCAATGTCCTCGTGTTCGACACCGAGGTCTACTCCAACACCGGGGGCCAGGCGTCCAAGTCGACGCCACAGGCCGCGATCGCCAAGTTCGCCGCCTCCGGCAAGCGCATCAAGAAGAAGGACCTCGGCATGATGGCCATGTCCTACGGCTATGTCTATGTGGCCCAGGTGGGCATGGGCGCCAACAAGAACCAGTTCCTCAAGGCCGTGCTGGAGGCCGAGGCCTATGACGGCCCCTCCCTCATCATCGCTTACGCCCCCTGCATCAACCATGGCCTGAAGAAGGGCATGGGCAAGACGCAGGAGAACACCAAGGACGCCGTCGCCTGCGGTTACTGGCAGCTGTACCGCTATAACCCCGGTCTGCGCGCCGAGGAGAAGAACCCCTTCGTCCTCGACCAGAAGGAGCCCACGGAGAGCTTCAAGGACTTCATCCTCGACCAGACGCGCTATGCGTCGCTTGCCAAGGAGTTCCCCGCAGAGGCCGAGCGGCTGTTCGAAGGCGCCGAGGCCAACGCCAAGGAGCGCCTCGCCAACTACCAGAGACTGGCGCAGGGCTAGCTTTGCACGGCCGCACCCGCTCGATGGCCCTCTGCGGGCTCTCGATAGCCCTGCTGTCGGTCGGCGCGGCGATACAGGTTCCGCTCGGTGCCATCCCGTTCACCTTGCAGACCCTGATGCTCTTCCTTCTCCTGCTCGTGTTGACCCCCGCCGAGGCAGTTGCTGCGGTGGGGGGCTACCTTGTCCTCGGTGCCGTGGGGCTGCCGGTCTTCTCGGGTCTGCGCGGCGGCTTCGGTGTGCTGCTCGGCCCTACGGGCGGCTTTCTCCTCGGCTATCTCGTCGCCGCGCTCCTCGTCGTCCTGCTGCGTGTCCTCTTCGTGCGCTGGGAGTTGGGCCCGCGTCTGGCCGTGGCGCTCGACGTGCTGCTCGTCGCAGTGGCGGCCATTGTCTACTATGCGGCAGGCACCTGGTGGTTCGCCTTTTCGACCGACACCTCGCTTCCTGCCGCCCTGGCCGCCTGTGTGCTGCCCTTCCTCGTGCCGGATGTCGTCAAGGCTGCCGCCGCCTTTGCCTGCGCCAAGCCCATACGCGTCGCCCTGGGCCGCACGGCTCCGGGCGGACACAGGCATCGGCCGGTGCTTCCCTCGGAATCTCCCTCGGAGTCGGACGCGGGTCGTTAATCGGGCGAAAGGTGCTTGCGGAAACCGCGTTTCGCGTTATACTCTTAACAGCCTCATTCTCAAGACCGGTTCATTCGATGGACCGACATGCGCGAATAGGGAGCCCGGATACGGCGGCGTACAGGAATCCTCCTTTGCTGAGGAAGCTGGAAACCGTTGTTCGGGTACCCACCTTTTTAGGTGGGTTCATCCTTCCGGCTTGAGGATGGGGTTTTGACGACAACGCCTCCGGCATGAGACAGGGCCGGAGGCGTTTATTGGTTTCGGGGCCATAGCCCCGGTTCCGCCGCCTCTCCTACGCTCCTGCAGGGGCAAGCCACTTCCTGAGCACGGAGATGACCTCGGGAAGGTCGAGCGGCTTGCCCACATGGTCGTTCATCCCGGCGGCAAAGCAGCTCTCCACGTCCTCGCGGAACACGTTGGCCGTCATTGCGACGATGGGGACGCCCGTTGCCTGGGGGGATCCCAGAGCACGGATGCGCCGGGTCGCCTCAAGCCCGTCCATCTCGGGCATCTGCATGTCCATGAATATGAGGTTGTAGCGCGTGGGGTCGTCCTCGAACATCCTCAGCGCTATCTCGCCGTTCTCGGCGCACTCCATTTGCAGGCCGGTGGGCTCCAGCAGCGCTGCGACGATCTCGCGGTTGATCTCCATGTCCTCGGCAATCAGTACGCGGTAGGCGCTGAGGTCGGGAGGCTCGGTGTCCTGTTCTCCGATCTGTCGCTGTGCGTTGAGTGAGAACAGCTCGTTCAGGCAGTCGGCGATGCTGGAGGCCGAAAGCGGCTTCTGCACATAGCGGTCGACCCCTGCCTCCATGGCATCGCCTTTTATTTCGCTCCAGTCGGTCGCCGTGGCCATTATCACCATGGCGTTCTTGTCGACATCGGACTTGACGCGCCGCGTGAGTTCGATGCCGTCCATGTCGGGCATCCGCAGGTCGATGAAGTAGATGTCGTAACTGCCGGAATGGGCAATGGAGGCAAGCGCCTCCTCCCCGTCGGAGGCGGTGTCGCAGGAGACGTTGAACTTCGCGGCCATGTTCTGGAAGTACTCGCGGGTCTCCTCGGCATCGTCTACGGCAAGTATGCGGACGTTGTCCCAGTTGACCTCCGCCGGCAGGTAGTTGTGTCCCTCGTCCTTCCCACGTCGCACCTGGATGGTGAACTTGAAGGCCGAGCCCTTGCCCAGTTCCGACTCTATCCAGATGCTGCCGCCCATGAGCTCCACGATGCGCTTCGAGATGGCCAGGCCCAGGCCGGTGCCGCCGAAGCGCCGTGCCGTGCCGCTGTCCGCCTGTTCGAACGAGGTGAACAGACGTGACTGCTGCTCGGCGCTGATGCCGATGCCCGTGTCGCTCACGGCGACCTGCAAGGTGAGGGTCCCGTCCTCCTCGCCGACCAACGCCGTGTCCAAGGAGATGTTTCCGCCTTCGGGCGTGAACTTCACTGCGTTGGAGAGCAGGTTTGTGATCACCTGTGCCAGGCGCTGGTCATCGGTGACGATGTTTTCTGGGATGCGGTCGTCCAGGTCGATGTCGAGCGTCAGGTTCCGCTCCTCGACGCGGAAGCCTATGACGCTGGTGACCCGTTCGATCATCCGCTTGAAGTTGAAGCTCACGTAGGACAGCTCGAGCTTGTTCGCCTCTATCTTGGACATGTCGAGCACGTCGTTGATGATGCCGAGCAGGTGGATGGACGCGTCTTTGATGCGTTCGAAGCAATAGTCCTTGCGTTCGATCTCCGTGGCGCCCAGGCCTATGGTCGACATGCCGGTGATGGCGTTCATCGGCGTGCGCATCTCGTGGCTCATATTGGAGAGGAAGTTGCCCTTCGCCTGGCTCGCCAACATGGCATGCTCCAGTGCGGCGGTACGTTCCTTCTCGATGAGGTCGCGGGAGATCGAGCCGACGATGGCGCTGCTCACGGTGGTGACCAGCTGGGACTCGGTATCGCCCCAGTGCCGGCTCTGCTCGTGGGACTCGATGGTGAGGATGCCCCAGAGCCTCCCTTTGATATAGAGAGGGGCCATGAGGAAGGACTTGAGCCCGGCCCGCTCCAGCAGGAGACGCTGGGCGCTGTCGGCATGGCCGAGGCCGTCGAGGTCGTTGTAGGAGAACGGCGGCACCGCCTCGGCCTCGGCTGTCGTCGAGGGAAAGACGTCACCGGAGAGGGCTCTCAGGACATCGGATGCCTGTGCGGATGCCTGTGTCTC
Source organism: Coriobacteriales bacterium (assembly GCA_031263105.1). Taxonomy (GTDB): domain Bacteria; phylum Actinomycetota; class Coriobacteriia; order Coriobacteriales; family UBA8131; genus JAISGJ01. Next base: position 4,184 of record JAISGJ010000212.1, on the reverse strand, counting down.
GCGAAGGTCTTCCGAGGCGGACCACAGGTGGGTCAGGCGGAGGGCATCTTCCGTACTCTCGTTGGCATCGTCCGTCGAATGTTCGTCTGTCGGATGCATGGCCCTGGGGTCGCCGATGGTGCTGATGAGGCAGCGGTCGGCCCTGAGGAAGGTCCCCACGTTGCGCAGGGCGTCCTCGATGAGGATGCCTATCGGCTCGTCAGAGATGAAGCTCTGGGATATGTCGGCCATAAGCTTCTGCTGCTCAAGGTTCGAGCTCAGGCGGTTCTGCCTGCGGACATGCAGGTAGACGTTCGTCAGGCCGCTTGCCACGACGAACAGAGCGCTGACGATGAGAAGGATGATGAGGGTGCGCGTAAGGTTGCTCACCGCGAGTATCTGCTCGTCGCTTATGTCGACGCCCACGACGGCGACGACCTCGCCCTGCCGGCCATAGACAGGGGCAAAGGCAGAGAGCAGGCCCTCGTAGCCGACGGAGTAGTTCTCGATCCCCGATGTCGTCGGCGTGCCCTCGCTGGCAAGGTCCGGGCCGGGTTCCGCTTCGATGGGCTCGGTCGTGAGGTCGACCGTATCGGCCGTGGTGTCGTTGTCGACGATGAACCGGTACAGCCCTTCGTCTGTCTTGCGCATGTAGTAGACGAAGACGATGTCGTTCTCCTCGCCGAACGCCATGAGGCGCTCTTTGACATCTGCGAACAGGGGCGTTCCGACGTCGTCCGGCGAGTCCAGTTGCGCAAGCTCCTCGGGAGTTACCTGCAGGGCCGCCAACCTGCTGACGGAGAGGAGCCGTTCTTGGATGTCTGCTTTGAGGAAGGTCGAGATGGAGTCCATCATCACACTGGTGTAGATGGCGAGGGCAAAAAGTATGGATGCTGAACCGACAAAAAGAATCAGCGCCAGCCTGTTCTGTTTTTTGTTGCTCATGTGACACCCCTCACTAGGGAGTTGCCCGGGGAAGTGTCGGTTAATCACCTGTGTGCCAGATGGCGCATAATGAGCAGATCGACGCTTCCCTAGAAATAGTACCCGTTTGTCCCCATGCAGGCAATCGCTTGGATGCGCGGTGCCGCATATGGCATGTGGCGCAGTTACGGCTCGCACCCCCACTGTCATTCCGAGCTCCGCCGAGGAATCCTTGGACACGCAGTGTCCAACGGTAGGTCAGGGGCCCCCCCGACCTGCGGTCGACCGTTGGCGCGGTCGAAGATTCCTCGACGGGCTCGGAATGACAGTGGGGGTGTCCGTGGAGGGTGTGACCAGTAACGTGGGGCACGGTTGCAACGCACGGTTGTCGTCTGCGGTATGCGCCGCACGGCGCACGGTCTATAATGGGGCGCATGGAAACCCTGTTCTCATCCTTGGAATACGATGCCCTGGGCAGCGTCGCGCCTTTGGCGGTACGGATGCGCCCCGCCACCCTTGAGGAGCTGGTGGGGCAGCTCGAGGTCGTCGGCGAGGGCACGTGGCTGCGCAACGCCATCGAGGCAGACAGCCTCTCGCCCCTCATCCTCTACGGGCCTGCGGGCACCGGCAAGACCACGCTCGCGCGTATCGTCGCCCGGGCCACGCAGGCCCATTTCACCGAGGTCTCCGCCATCAGCGGGGGCGTGGGCGACCTGCGCCGCGTGATACACGAGGCGTCGCAGCGCCTGACGCTCCAGAACCTGCGCACCATCCTCTTCGTCGACGAGATCCACCGCTTCTCGCGCTCGCAGCAGGACGCCTTGCTGCATGCCGTCGAGGACCGTGTGGTCATCCTCATCGGCGCGACCACGGAGAACCCCTTCTTCGAGGTCAACAGCGCACTGATCTCGCGTTCCCGCGTCATCGAGTTCAAGGAGCTCTCCCGTGCGGACATCGAGCGCGTCATCGAACGCGCGCTCGTCGACGAGCGAGGCCTGGCCGGCGCCTACCGCCTCAGCGACGCGGCGCTCGCCGCCATCGCGGTCATGTCCGGCGGGGACGCGCGCATGGCGCTGACCACGCTCGAGCTCGCCGCCGAGGTCGCCCGTGTGCCCGAGGCCCTTACGAGCGAGGAGCGCCTGGAGTTCGAGGGCGGGGATGCGGGGGGCGCGGACGCTGGGGACGAAGAGGCCGAGGCCGGGGACGCCGGGGGCGCGGATGCCGATGCTGGGGATGACGCCGGGGGCGCGGACGCTGGGAATGGGGATAAGACCGGGGATGCGCCTGCGCTGCCCGCCATCACGACGCGGGCGGTCCTCGAGGCGTCGCCACGGCGCATGCTCCCCTACGACAGGAAGGGCGACGTCCACTACGACGTCATCTCCGCCTTCATCAAGTCCATGCGGGGCAGCGACCCCGACGCGGCGGTCTACTGGCTCGCCCGCATGATCGAGGGCGGGGAGGACCCCAAGTTCATCGCGCGCCGCATCCTCATCTTCGCGAGCGAGGACGTCGGCAACGCGGACCCCCAGGCGTTGCTCGTCGCCCAGGCCGCGTTCAAGGCTGCCGAGTCCATCGGGTATCCCGAGTGCCAGCTCAACCTCTCGCAGGCTGCCCTCTACATGGCGCTCGCCCCCAAGTCCAACAGCGCGACCAACGCCATATACCGTGCGCTCGGCGAGGTCAAGAGCGGCCCTTTGCGCACGGTGCCCAACCATCTGCGCGACCGCCACCGCCCAGGTGCCGAGGCCTACGCCCCCTACCGCTACCCGCACACCGACGCGCGGGGCTGGCTTACGCAGCAGTACCTGCCGGACGGCCTGGAGAAGGGTGCGTTCTTCACGCCCGGCGAGCGCGGCTGGGAGTCCTACCGCAGCGAGGCCGTCGAACGCGACCGCGAGGAGGAGGGCCGGGGAGAGGAGTGACAGGGTTGCCGAGGTGTTCTTTGAGTCCATCGGCCTCAGCGAAAGACGCAAGAACAACTACTCTCTCGTCGCAGCCAACTACTTCACCCTGCTGTTCAACCGCTATGCATGACGAAATCCTGACATCCGAACAGCGGGAGCTGCTGGGACTTGTCAAGCAATACGGCAAATCCTATTTGTTTGGAAGCTCGTAAAAATCCTTGGAAGGCGTAAACATCTGTTCCTGCAGCGTGCGAGAACTCGGTTCTTCTCAAAAACTGATATTTATTAGCAGATATGTTAAACTGTTGCAAGATGGAGAAGAGGATCGGATGCTCTTTACAGATTACATCTCGCAGAACCAGACATTCACAACAGCTGGAATGCTTGACGTCGTGGGCAATGAGCCAAGCGTCCGCGTCGCGCTGTCCCGCGCCGTTAAGGCGGGCAGGGTGCTGAAGGTCCGCACAGGTCTTTATGTCTCGCAGTCAGGCAGGTTCCAAGGGGTAAAAGCCGACCCGCACCTTGTTGCCGCCACGCTTTTTCCTGATGCAACGTTTGTCTATCACTCGGCACTGGAACTGCACGGCCTGGCACACGCAACATCAAGTCTGGTGCAGTATATGTGCAACAACCCGCCTGCGTCATTCAGCTTCCAAGGCGTCGTATACAAAGGCTTGACCGCCAGACCAGATACTGTGGCCGAGGCAGTGACCTCCCGTGCGTTTGGCACCGTAAAAGTCACCACCAGAGAACAGACGCTGGTTGACTGCATGGCGCGCGTCGGTTTGGCGGGCGGTCTTGAGGAGGTCGTGCGCAGCTTCGCAGGACTGCCCTATGCCGACGTCAATGCCATCATGCTTTGCCTGAGAGCCTATCCGCCATCGGTGGCCGCCAGGGTCGGTTGGTATCTGGATGGCAACCAGAAGAGATGGTCGGTTGCGGACAATATGCTTGCTGCCATCGAGCAGACACTGCCGGCACGCGCAAGCTACAAGCTCGACCCCACGTACAGGCAGTTTGAGGGCTACGCGGCACGGTGGCATCTGAATCTGCCTGCGCGAGCAGAGGAGATCAGGAAATGGATGGAGCTGTGACAGCGATGGATATGACAGGTTTTCAGGACAGGGCACTTGACAAGGTTGAGCGGCTGCTGGGTGTGCTTGAGGAGCTGGGCAGGCACCCGGCACTCAAAGGCAAGCTCTGCATGCACGGCGGCACCGCCATCAACATCCTCATGCTCGATGTCCCCAGACTCTCGGAGTTACTCCGTTGTCGGAATAACTCCGATTATTCCGACTTCTCACTTATTCCGCGCTTGTGGCAAAGCGCCTGATAGGCAAAGCGCCTCGCCACAAACATCGGAATAACATTCTC
>JAISGJ010000159.1 GCA_031263105.1 Coriobacteriales bacterium | reverse complement strand
AGCGCCCAGATGCGTGAATTGGACGCGATGTGAGACTAAGACAGTGCCGAGCGCTGAAGCGCTCGGCATAACACGACTAAAAACGGCGCGAAAGTGGATTAATCGGCGCCTCCCTAGGCCCGGAAACCCTGATGTCGAAGTTCTTAGGTTTTGCAGTTGCTATGACGGCGCAAAGGTCGGCGTACTCATGGCCGGACAGTGGCAACATGCCAATTACGGCAGTCAGAGCGAGGCCGACTTGGCGCTGGTAACCCGCCTGCTTTATTGGAGTGGCGGGGATATGATGCAGGCAGACAGGCTCTTTCGCACTTCTGGCCTCATGCGTCCGAAGTGGGACGAGCGGCACGGCGCGGCCACCTACGGGCAGATGACGCTCGACGCGGCCAGCACCTCGAGCTATCCGGGCGAGGCCGTCAGGAAGGTCTGTAGGCGTGACTGGCTCGCATCTATGAAGCGTGAGATGGAGGCCCGTCATGGATGACATCACGTTCGGTGGCTCCCCGGAGGAACCCCGCATGGCCCTGCCCGATTTCGTTGACTTGTCCCAGGTGAGGATACCGCCGACACTGCCGCCCTTCCTGATAGACGGGCTGCTCTATCAGGGCGACAAGCTGCTGGTGTCGAGCGCGTCAAAGGCCGGTAAGTCAATCCTGCTGCTTGAGCTGGCATATGCCGTGGCGACCGGCACTGAGTGGCTGGGGTATCAGTGCGCCCAAGGCACGGCGGTCTATGTCAACTTCGAGATACGTGCCAATGCCTTCGCGGACAGGGCCTACAAGATTCAGAAGGCCCGAGGACTGGCCCCGGACAGCGGCAGGCTCCTCGCGCTCAACCTTCGCGGCGCGGACTGCGCAGGGGATGGCCCCTCTTTCGTCGATGCCTTGGTTGAGAGGCTGGCGACTCTGGATGATGCGCCCTCCCTGATAGTCATCGACCCCTTCTACAAGCTGGGCGCGGGGGACGAGAACGCAGCGGGCGATGTCCACAGGGTGCTGCGACGGATAGACGAGGTCGCCGACGTGACCGGGGCAAGCGTCGCCGTCGTCCATCACCACCCCAAGTACTCCCAAGGGCACAAGAGCGCCATCGACAGGGCGAGCGGCTCGGGCGTGTTCGGGCGCGACTTCGACTGCATCCTCGACCTCATGCAGCTGGACGCATCGAAGGCGATGGACGAGGAGATAGCGCGACGCGAGCCCGAGCACTTCAGGGGCCTCGGCAACCATGAGCAGGCACAGGCCCGCTATGGGTTCCGGCAACATGCCGAGGCCCGGTTGGCGGCTTGGAGGGCCGAGGCGGTCTGCCGGCACACCGCGCAGCCCCCGCCTGTGAACATCTGGTTTGACTACCCGCTCCATTATGTTGACGAAACCGGGAGGCTGGCGGCGGCAGAGTACCTCACGCCGCTCGGCGGCAAAGCCACAAGTCGGACAGAAAAGAAGATGGGGCAGCTCTACGAGACCATGGACGCTCTGGCGGAAGCCGGTAACACGCAGCCGACTTATGCGGAGCTTGAAAAGGAGACCGGCCTGTCACGACAGACCATACAGAGGTATGTCGAAAAGTCGGCTGATTACATGATAATCACGTCCGGGAAGGCTAACAGGATTATCAGAAAAGACGACTTCCATGAGTGAAGCTGCACAACTGTCCAACTGTCCAAAACGCCTTCTGCACACCTGCACAGGTGCATCCCCTGAACGCCTGCCCAAGAGAGATTCTATATCTCTTGGGCGCTCGTGCAGGAACTGTCCAACTGTCCATTCCCTTATAGGTGGACAACAGACAGAGCTGTGGTTCTGAGGAAGGAGGCACGGGGCGTGAATATGAGGATGGCCACCTGTGGCGACCGGCAAGGCCCTCGCATTGGGAAGACCCCGTGCTCCTTCAACTGCTGTACTTGTTGTCTACCGCGATGCCTGCGTTGCTGTCGTCTGCCATGCGGTCATCCTCTGTGGAATATCAAGAACAGCACAAATGCCAGAAAGGCGAGGGAGGGTACGGCAATCGGAAGGAACATGATAAACACGAGTATCCTTGTCCCAAGGTCTGCCGGTTTGCCGTCCTTCATGGTCGTCATGTCGTCGTCCTTTCATCTGCGCATACTATAGCACAGAGCCGGGTCGCGACAGAAAGGTCACATAGGCGGCATGTGTCGCACGAACGCGCCTGTTGGGCTATACTTGACCCGCCAAGCATATCAGTGTCCTCGTTTCGAGACACATGAATACTCATGCGGAAGGGCATCTGTCCCACCGGATGTGTATTTATGTGCACAGCTGATATGTTTGGCGACATAGGACGGATGCCCTTCTTCGTCGGTTGCCAAAGACCCAAGGGTCATCCTCCTCGTTCAGATGGGCAGAGGCTAAAGCGGGAGGTGACCATGATGGCGCAGCGATGCTCGGCGACGACCCGGTACGCCGATGCCGGAAACGCCGCCGAGAGCCATTCTAGGCCCCCCTAAGACACGTCGGATGTCTAACGCAGGGGCGCTTTGGGAGACTTGAAAGCCCTTGGGGTGCCGTGACACCTGACTCGCGTGCACTGTCGGAGGGCAACAATCATATATAATATATACATACTATATATAGATATATATCTCCCCTAGGTACCAGGTGTCCAGGTCTCCAAGTTTCCATTTTTGTGTTAGTAATGGGGTATAATGGTAATAACAATAGGGTTATTGCTAGTAATAGATTGGGGTAATTATGGATAATGCAGACAAGCAAGAGGTCATCAAGTTTCTTGATATAGCCTACAGTCTGAATCCTCAGCAATTGGAGCTGCTGATAAAGCTCCTCGGCGACCTGAAGGAGATGGAGTAATGGCAATCGACGAAGGTTTTGAATTGCTCGAAAAGTTCCATAGGCTCGGAAAGAACAGTGCTCTGGCCAAAGTGGCATCCGAAGCTACTGAACTCGGAAAGGCAGACGCAGAAATAGACAAGGAACTGTTTGAAGCGACCAAAGAATTTGATCGCAATTACAAAGAGGGAATGTCAAAGGTTCTGAAGGAGTCTGATTTTGCCAAGTCTATGGGCGATCTGGGTGGACGTACCAAGGCCATAGATCGGCTGATGGGTCCAGCCGGTGAGACGATTGGACAGGCAACGAGGACGTTCCTCGGAATTTGACCGAAAGCGCAGCTTCCACAGTGCGCTTTTTTTATTTATTTTTATAAATTTTCAGGCTGCCATTATGCAATAGCCGCCTGAAGAGTTCACCTTAAGGAGGTGAAGAATGAGACGCCGGAGAAAGACTTATGTCTTCAAGCCGGTCAAGGCATCACCATTGCCACTGGTGTTGACTGCATGTGCAGTCATACCATTGATGGCATGGTGCGTTATGGCCGTGCTGTCACATTGACTAAGATTCGGGGTTGTATGGTACCTGGCAACAGAAACCATGCATTTTTAATTTATATTTCAAATCGCGGAGTGCGGACAGTCAGCCCTAGCTGACTGGGCGAATGCCGGATCGCAGTCACGCGATATGTTTTAAATCGTTTCAAAATCTGACATCAGAATAAGCTGATGTCAGAAGTTCGAAAGGAGCGAAGATGGGATACGTCATTGAGCGCCTGTCGGACAACCCGGCGAGAGGATAGGCAATGGAATGGCTGACAGACTGGATATATAAGGGATTCGTGGATATGCTCCATTCCTTTCCACAGCTGATATTGGCGGGGTCAGTCATTGCAGTGATCGTGACTGTCGTGCGCATGGCGACAGGGAAAGGCGAATGATGAGCCTCAAAGAACGTGTCGCCGAGGCCGAGCGACGCAGACTGCGCAAGCAGCGTGAACAGTACGAAGCTGCTATATGGTTGCCATGGAAGGAGCCATAGGAGCACGAAAAAATGTGGAGGGGGAGCATATTACTAAATAAAATAACACTATATAAAGTATAGTATACATCCCCCCGGTAGGGGGTATCCCGCCCTGCATCGTGAAGCGTTCTTCCTGGGTGCCTATTGACCATGTTCTCTATATGCCTGAGCTTCACGACGCTTCCCGCCCTGAAGAGAAACTGGGCTGACCTCCGACCACCCCCACCCACCCGCCCGGCTGGTCGAGGCGCCCGATGATTGGTGCCCCGAGCTTTGTGCCCGAATCATTTACGAAGCCGAGAGACGACGCGCAACCGGTGAACTCCGAGCCATAGCGAGGACGGCTTGCCCCGCATGTGAGCCGGAAGCGTCGCCTGCTCGTGACAGTGGCACTACGACCCAGCCGGAACCCGGCGACCTGCCGCACTGGTGCATGAGTCGTCAGCGCCGGGGAGGGACGGCATAGATGAGGAGAAGGTCTGCGGATGATGCAGGTGTCATGGACGAGCAGCCGCGAGGGCTGGCAGCCTCGCTCGCGTGAATGCCTCTCAGCCAACGCTGGGCAACGCTGAGGGGCTTTTCTATGGCGAAGTGGTATCAGGGTGCGGGAAGGGAAGTAGAAGGGCTTAGAAGTAGAATAGGATGATTGGATGGTGTCTGTCGGCTGATGTGTAGAACTATGCTCATATGGTGTGTCACATATGGCATGGTCGCATGTGGTTTCAGATGTGTCGTATGTGATTCAGATGTTGCTCATGTAGCGTTCAGATGAGACTCTTATGCACAAACGAACCGTTGACCTCTGGTGTTTTGAGGAACAGGTCAGCAATACGTCAGCACAGCCTACAACCTGCGGCTTTGCGACATGACGAACCAATGACCCCTAACAGCGCTACTATCATGGAACTATCATGGTGAATTCAGGACGCGGACTGACACGGAAAAACGCGAACATACGAAAAACTATGTCTGACCTGCGACGATGGCAACGCAGACAGACGCGGGCAAACATGCTAAAATGCCCCAAATACGAATTCACACGGCAGAAGTCAACGGTTCAAATCCGTTATCGCCCACCATCGACAACTCACTCCGCCTTGTGCGGGGTTGCTTTTGTTGCTGTTCACACCTCCCTGTCATCCCGAGGCCCACTGAGGATTCCTCGGCTGCGGCGCTGCCTCCGGCAGCGTCTCCGCTCGGAATGACAGTGGGTGTGAACGGTAACTACTTTTCCTGGGAGACAGGCATCGTGTCCCTTGACAAATCTGCGGACTGTTGGAAAATATACTTCAGATTTTTTAAGTATCTCTCGTTCTAAGGATGGTTCGATGTCGGAAACTACATTTGAGGTCGTACAGCGGGTGCTGGTCAGCCAGCTGAGTGTCAACGAGGACGAGGTCACGCCTGAGGCCCATATCAACGACGACCTGGGCGCCGACTCGCTGGATGCCGTGGAGCTTATCATGGCGCTGGAGGAGGAGTTCGACCTGAGCATCGAGACGCCCGACGCCGAGGCCCTCAAGACCGTTGGCGATGTCGTGGCCCTTGTCGATTCGTTGAGAGCATGACGCCCGAGCTGGAAAGCCTGGCAGTCCTCCTCGAATCGCATAACCTGACCCGGCTCGAATACGAGCAGGGCGATATGCGTGTCGTCATGGAGCGCAACCCGACAGCGGGCAACCGGCAGGCAGCTTCGGGCGCAGGCGCTGCTGGAGGCGACGTTGCTTCTGCCGTCGCCGCCGCTGGGGGTGCCGCTGGCACCGCCTCCCCTGGCTCGACCGCTTCTGCCGCCCCCGGCATCACGTCCGACGCGCACCTTGCCGCAGCAGACCTTCTCACGGTAAGCGCACCGCTCGTCGGCATCGTCTACCGCTCGCGCGAGCCGGACGGCGTACCGTTCGTCGAGTGCGGGCAACGCGTCGCCAAAGGGGACGTGCTCTGCCTCATCGAGGCCATGAAGCTGTTCAACGAGATAACCGCGCCCACCGCAGGCACCGTCGATTCGATACTGTTCGAGGACGGCATGTTGGCCGAGTACGGCGCTGCCTTGGTGACCCTGCGCCCCGACCCGTCAGGAGGGCCGGGCAGCGCGGCGGGCACGGCAGGCACAGGCACGCCGACGACCCCGTCCTCGCCTGCATCGACGACCCCGCTCGCCCCCGCGCCGCCCGCCCAAGGCAGCGCACCTTCCCCCACACCGGCGTCTGCCAGCTGAGGCAGCAGGAACCGCAGCCATGCTCAAACGCATCCTTGTCGCCAACCGTGGGGAGATAGCCGCACGCATCCTGCGCGCCTGCCGCGAGATGAACATCGAGACCGTCGCCATATTCTCGGAGGCTGACCGTGGCTCGCTGTTCACGACGCTGGCGACCCGTGCCGTCTGCGTGGGCGGCGCGCGCTCGAGCGAGAGCTACCTCAACCAGGACGCCGTCATCACCGCAGCGCTGGGCACCGGCTGCGACGGGCTCCATCCCGGCTTCGGCTTCCTCTCCGAGAACGCGGGCTTCGCCGCGCGGGTCAGGGACGCAGGCCTGACGTTCATCGGCCCGAAACCCGAGGTCATCGCCCTGCTCGGCAACAAGGATGCGGCGCGCGCACTCATGCGAAAGGCCGGCGTGCCCGTGGTTCCCGGTTCGGACGGGCTGGTCGCCAGCGCCGAACAGGCAGCAAGGTGGGCGGAGAGGATCGGGTATCCCGTGCTCGTCAAGGCGGCCAACGGCGGCGGCGGACGCGGCATGCGACGGGTGGACGGCGCCGAGGACCTGGCGCGCGCCTTCGACGAGGCGAGCGCGGAGGCACTGGCCTGCTTCGGAGACGGCAGCGTCTACCTTGAAAGGCTCATCGAGTCGCCCCGTCACATAGAGTTCCAGATCCTTGCCGACACCCACGGCACCTGCCTGCACCTTGGGGAGCGCGACTGCTCCGTGCAGCGCAACCATCAAAAGCTGCTCGAGGAGGCGCCCGCAGCGGCCCTGAGCAGCGAACTCAGGGGGCGCATGGCCCAGGCTGCGCTGAATGCCGCCCGCAGCGCGGGCTACACGAACGCGGGAACGGTGGAGTTCATCGTGGACGCAGGCCGCGCGGGGGCAGGGGCAGCGGGAGCGGCGGCGGCGGCAGGGGCGGCGGACAGGAAGCCCGCAGCCACAGACGACGGCTTCTACTTCATCGAGATGAACACCCGCATCCAGGTGGAGCACCCCGTCACCGAGATGGTCACGGGGGTCAACATCGTGCGCGAGCAGATCCGCATCGCCTCCGGCCTGCCCCTGCAACTCGCGCAGGAGGACGTCCACATCCAAGGCCATGCCATCGAATGCCGCATCAACGCCGAGGACCCCGAGGAGGACTTCCGCCCCTGCCCTGGCACCATAGGCCACCTGCACCTGCCCAACGGCTTCGGCGTCCGCGTCGACACGGTCATCCACCCCGGCTACGAGGTCGGCCCCTTCTACGACTCCATGATCGCAAAGGTCATCGTCCACGGACGCACCCGCAACGAGGCCATCCTACGCATGCGCCGTGCGCTGGAGGAGACCCTCGTCACCGGCATCCCCACAACCATCGGAATGCACTACCTCCTCATGTACGACCCCGATTTCCTCAACAACCATATCGACACAGGCTTCATCGAACGCAAGCTCTCGGCCCTGCTCGGAGGGGTCAGGGGCCTGACGCCTGACCAAGGAGCGCTGCCCTGATGGCCACCATCTTCGACTTCTTCCGCGAGCGCAAGGCCCAGCTCGAGGCCCTTGCCGCCGAGCGCAAGGCGCGCCGCAAGGCGAACGCGAGAATCGTCATCGACAGCCGTATCGACGAGGTGCTCGACCGCAAGAGCGGCACCCTTCTCTTCGACGGCCTCGGCACCCAGGACCCCCTTGGGTTCCCTGGATATGGGGAGAAGGTCGCGGACCTCGCCCGGCGCAGCGGCCGCCCCGATGCCGTCCTGTGCAAGGCCGGCACCATCGAGGGCATCGAGGTCGTCTGCGTCGAGCTCCTGCCCGAGTTCCTCATGGGGAGCATGGGCGTCGTCGTGGGCGAGACCGTCACGTGCGCCGCCGAGCATGCGGCGGCACACCTCGTCCCCCTCGTCGTCTTCTCCGCCAGCGGCGGGGCGCGCATGCAGGAAGGGATGTTCTCGCTCATGCAGATGGCCAAGACCTCTGCGGCCATACAGCGGCTCAACGCTGTCGGCGTCCTCTATGTCAGCGTGCTCGCACATCCCACGACCGGCGGGGTGACGGCGAGCTTCGCCTCGTTGGGGGACGTGACCCTCGCCGAGCCACGGGCGCTCATCGGCTTTGCGGGGCCGCGCGTCATCGAGCAGACCATCGGCACCAAGCTGCCCGAGGGCTTCCAGAGCGCCGAGTTCCAGCTCGAGCACGGCTTCGTGGACGCGGTGGTCGAGCGAGCGCGGCTGCGCGAGACGCTTGCCCGGATCCTCCGCCTGCATCAGGATGCGACCCCGGCACAAGGCGAGCGGCAGCGGGGCGGGGGGGGGGGGCGAGGGGTGGCGTCGCCCCGGGGACCAAACGTAACGTGCCCGCGG
>JAISGJ010000155.1 GCA_031263105.1 Coriobacteriales bacterium | reverse complement strand
AGCGCCCAGATGCGTGAATTGGACGCGATGTGAGACTAAGACAGTGCCGAGCGCTGAAGCGCTCGGCATAACACGACTAAAAACGGCGCGAAAGTGGATTAATCGGCGCCTCCCTAGTGCTGCCTCGCAGCGTAGTCTTCTGCGAGAAAGTCGATGATGCTCAGGTGCTGTATCCCGTCTCTGCTCAAGTCTATGGGGTCAAGGGACAGGATCAGTTTGGGGTAGTTGTCCTTGATCTGTTGCAGGGGCCGAAGCTCCCGCTGTGCTATCTCGTCGCTGGCAAGCAGGTAGCAGACTTGGACATAAAGCACCCGGCCGTCCCTCTTGGCAACAAAATCCACTTCCTGTCTGCCGACCCTGCCGATGTTGACCTGATACTCATGACGCAGGAGCTCCAGATAGACGATGTTTTCCAGCACCTGAGAGGCGTTGGTCAGGTTCTTTCCGTAGATGGCCTCGCGGAAACCGTGGTCGGTGAGATACAGCTTTTCGGAGGCGCGTAGAATGGCTTTGCCGCTGACGTCGATCTGAGCCGCTGGGAGGAACAGGCAGGCGGTCTTGAGGTATTCGACGTAGTTGGATACCGTCTCCCAGGACACCGCCCGTCCCTGGGCCCGAAAATAGTTTGCGATGTTATTGGCTGAGGACATGTTGCCGATGGTGGACATAAGGAACGCCACCGTGCGTTTCAGCAAGTCAAGGTCGCGAACCTTGTAGCGTTCGGTTATGTCTTTGGAGATGATGGCTTCGGCCACATCGCGCAGGTACTGCAGCTTTGAGTGCCCGTCGTCCAACTGACAGACGAACGGCATGCCGCCGTACAGCAGATACCCGTTGAAGGCCTCCTGCCTCGTCGTTTCCTGCCCGTGCAGCTGGCGCATGGCCAAGGTCTCCGAGAATGAGAACGGGTAGACGTTGATGGTGACGTAGCGCCCGGTCAGCATGCTGGCATACTCCCGGGAGAGCATCTTTGAGTTCGAGCCTGTCAGGTATACATCGACGTCGAGTTCGGTGATGCAGGAGTTCACCAGCTTTTCCCACCCTCGAAGCTCCTGTATCTCGTCAAGAAAGACATAGATCCTGGCACCTGCTGCCCGGGACCGGGCCTTCAGTGCTTGGTATACCTCGCTGGCGTCCGGGCGCTCGCCTGTCTCGAAGGTGTCGAAGTTCATCAGGACGATACGGCCATCCTCCACCCCTTGGCTCTTGAGCAGATCCATTACCTGCAGCATCAGCACAGACTTTCCACAGCGCCGCACTCCGGTGACGATCTTGACGACCGCCTTGTCGATAAAGGGCTCGATTTTCCGCAGATAGACCGGACGTTGGATGAACACGGGCTTCCTCCAGACAGTAGGGTGACCAAACCACTATACTCGATACATCGAGAGTTTTGTATAGGTACGGCCATTTATCTCGATTTGTCTGAGTCAAACTTTTCGCATGGACAGAGGACGGCTCCCTGTCCATGTGCAGGCAGCTCGTCTTTTGCAGGATTCCGAAGAAGGACGACCGTGCGCATGTAGAGGAAAGCCCCATGCTGGCAAGGCGAGGTCGCTCGTCGCCCATAACAGCACCTCCAGCTGCCGTGTTCAGCCTTGCCGATGTTACTCGGGCGCAGTGGATCCTCAGATGCCGGCCTTCCGTATCGCGTCGCCGTAGGTCGCAAAGGGGTCGCGGGGGCTGCCCATGTATATCGAGCTTATGGCGCCCTCCTTGTCGACGATGACGGTGTACGGTATGCCGCTGGAAGGGTAGAGGAAGCCGATCTCGCCGCTCGTGTCGAGTATCCACGTGAAGCCGTAGCCTGCCCCGTCGATATAGCTGCGGGCGTCGTCGGCCCTGTCGCTCACGTTGACGGCGAGGACCACGAGGTCGGGGTTCTCCTGTTCGAGGCGGTCGATCTCGGGCATCTCGGCGACGCAGGGGCCGCACCAGGACGCCCAGAGGTTTATGAGCACGACGGAGCCGCGATGCGCCGAGAGCGTCGAGGCGGTTCCGTCGACGGCGGTGTAGGGGAAGTCGGGCGCCGCAGCGCCCTCCTGTAGGGCGACGGCAGCAGGCGCGGCAGGGGCGGGCACGGCGGTGCCGTCCGCAGCGGCCGCGCTCCCGGCACCGGCAGGCTGTGCGGCGTCAGGGGCGTCCTTCTCGGGGGAGTCCGCCCCCACCGTCGGCAGCGCTATGCAGCCGGCGAGGAGGCCGAGCGCCGCAAGCATCGCAAGCACAGTGACGAGCAGCCGTGCGCCCGCCCTTCGCGAGGCGGCGGCCGTCCTGTTCGTGCCCGGTGTTCTCCATAGCCCTCTCATCGTCACTCCTTACCTCGGGAAGGGATGAGCGCCCGTCTCTCCTCTTGAGCATATCCGTCAGTGTAAACCGTATGGCGCCCTGTTCGCAATGCGGCGCACAGGCCCCGCACTGTATGCACTCGCGGTCGCCGACGGCCTTGACGTCCATCCGGCAGGTCTCGACGCAGGTGTCGCAGTGCGTGCAGCGCACAGGGTCCACGCGGTAGCGCAGCAGCGCGAAGCGGTTGAAGAACGAGTACAGCGCGCCCAGCGGGCAGAGGAAGCGGCAGAAGGGCCGGTAGACGAAGGCGCAGGCCACAAGGACCGCCGCGAGGAGGGCGGCCTTCCAGACGAACTGCCAGCCCAAGGTCTCCCCCAGCCGCTCGTCGGCAAGAACCAGCGGGATGCCTGCCTCCAAGGTGCCCACGGGGCAGAGCCAGGCGCAGAAGAAGGGGAGGGGCGGCCGTCCCGCCAAGGCGATGCCGAGCGGCACGAGGATCACCGTCACGCCGAGGACGAGGTACTTCGCCGAGCTTGCCCTCCTCGTGAGGCGGCCTTTCCGTAGGAGGGGGACGGGTATCTTGGCGAGGAGCTCCTGCAGCAGCCCGAAGGGGCAGAGCCATCCGCAGACGGTCCTTCCGAACAGCGCACCGAAGGCGAGCAGCGTGCCGACGAGGTAGAAGGGGAGCCTGTGGTCGACCGCCCCGAGCGCCGCTTGGAGGGAGCCGATGGGGCAGGCGCCGACGGCGGCCGGGCAGGAGTAGCAGTTCAGGCCCGGGACGCAGACGGCCTTGGTGGGGCTTTGGGAGATGCGGCCTGCGGCAAAGCCCGGGGCATCGAGGTTGTAGAGGAGCGCCGCGAGCACCTGGACCACTCGTCGCTTGTAGCGCCCTGCCCCTTGGGTTCCCCGGGTCGCGCGGCCCACCCGGCTCACCCGATCCCGATGCACTCGAAGCAGATGCGCGCCGCCTTGCGGTAGACGTCGAGGGGGTCCCCCTGCGCCACGCCCAAGACGACGAGCAACAGTGCAAGGACGAGCACGGCACCGGCGAGGAGGGCTGTCTTTCGAGGCGTTCCCATGCCTGCGATTGTACCACGGCGTCAGCGGCTTGGTGCGTCTGCCCACTGTCATCCCGAGCCTGCCGAGGGATCCTTGGGTCCGAGCGCCCGGAAAACGCACCGCGTTTTCAGCGAGGACGGGCCGACAGGCCCACGGGACGCGAAGCAGCCGACTGCAGGCCGAAGCGCCTTTCGACTGCGGTCGGCCGCTGGCGCGGCCGAAGCTCCCTCGGCAGGCTCGGGATGACAGTGCTCCAAGCCCTTTGCCGGGGCACGCAGGCGACCCAGGCGAGAACCCGGGCGAGAACCCTCGTCCTCCGGCTGTCTCTGTTTCTGCTCTGCCTTCCCTTCTGCCGACACATAGAGGTATACTTTGAGACTTCTTGTTCATTTCCTGCTTTGACACGAGAGAAAGGGATCACGCGTATGGCTACCATGAAGGGTCTTGCGATGCTCGGCTTCGACAAGATAGGCTGGATAGAGAAGGAGGTTCCCGAGGTCGGGCCGAACGACGCGCTTTGCAGGCCGTTGGCCATCTCGCCCTGCACCTCGGACGTGCACACGGTCTGGGAGCATGCGATCGGCGACCGCCACGACCTGATACTGGGGCACGAGGCCAGCGCGGAGGTCGTGGAGGTCGGTTCCCTGGTCAAGGACTTCAAGCCGGGCGACCGGGTCATCATCCCCGCCATCACCCCGGACTGGGAGGCCGTCGAGTCGCAGGCGGGCTTCTCGCAGCATTCCTACGGCATGCTGAACGGCTGGAAGTTCTCGAACTCGAAGGACGGCACCTTCGCCGAGTACTTCCACGTCAACCAGGCGGACGGCAACCTCGCGCACCTGCCTGACGAGATATCCGCCGCCGATGCCGTCATGCTGTCGGACATGGTCCCCACGGGCTTCCACGGCGCGAACCTTGCCGAGGTCGCCTACGGGGAGACCGTCGTGGTCATCGGCATCGGCCCCGTCGGCCTCATGGCCGTCGCAGGCACGGTGCTGCGCGGCGCCGGCAGGGTCTATGCGGTCGGCTCGCGCAAGCGCTGCCAGGAGGTCGCCCTGGCCTACGGCGCGACCGACCTTGTCAACTACAAGGACGGCGACATCGTCGAGCAGGTCAAGGAGGCCCAGCACGGCAAGCCCGTCGACAAGGTCATCCTTGCGGGCGGCGGCCTTGAGACCTTCGACCAGGCCGTGCGGATGGTCCGTCCCGGCGGCATCGTCGCCAACATCAACTACCTGGGGACCGGCGAGTACATCCAGATCCCCCGTGTCGAATGGGGCCTCGGCATGGGCCACATCCGCATCGTCGGCGGCCTGATGCCCGGCGGGCGCAAGAACATGGAGTACCTTGCGCAGGTGCTGGTCAACAAGCGCCTCGACGTGGGCCGTCTGCTCACGCACCGCTTCAGCCGCTTCGAGGATCTGGAGGAGGGCCTGCTCCTCATGAAGGACAAGCCGCGCGACCTCATCAAGCCGGTCATCGAGCTGACTTCGTAAAAAGAAGGGCAGGAGCCGCGCCGCGCGCCGGTTA
>JAISGJ010000153.1 GCA_031263105.1 Coriobacteriales bacterium | reverse complement strand
AGCGCCCAGATGCGTGAATTGGACGCGATGTGAGACTAAGACAGTGCCGAGCGCTGAAGCGCTCGGCATAACACGACTAAAAACGGCGCGAAAGTGGATTAATCGGCGCCTCCCTAGTGGTCGACGCCTACCATGACCGAGGTCGCCTTGATGATCGCATAGGCCTCCATGCCGGGCTCGAGCCCGAGGTCGTCGACGGCCGCGTTCGAGATCGTGGCCGTGATGGCGTTGCCGGAGACGTCGAGCGTGACGATGCTTGAGACCGCGCCCTTCTCGACCTTCGTTATCGTTCCTTTGAGCTGGTTGCGTGCCGATATCTTCATGATGTTGCCTTTCTCTCGTTGCTGTGGGCCGTGCGCCCGGCAGCAGGCTGTCCCTACGCCGTCACCGTCGCGGCGAGGCGGTCTGCCAGCGGCAGTGCGGCCAGCTCCTTGACCTTCGCGAGGTCGAGGGCGCAGGCCTCGGCGAGGGCCGTGCCGTAGTCCTCGTCGGCGAGGCAGCAGTGGGCGGCGTGGCGCAGCTTGACGTTCTCGGTCACGCCGTCCATGTTGCGCGCGGTGTTGTCGATGAGCACGAGCTTCTTGTCGGGTGTGAGCAGGCGCCACAGGTCACCCGGCTGCTTGTAGGGGTCGTCCCCGTCGTACTGCGAGTAACGCCCGACCGCGCCCTCCCATGCGAGCTCAGGATCCGTCAGGGTCGTGTAGTCACCCTGCTCGAGCCACTCGCCGATGCTGTTGGGCGTGTAGCCCTTGGCCGCGCCGAAGTTGCCGTCCACGCGCATGAGGCCGTCGCGATGGTAGGAGTGCACGGGCACCGTGGGCTTGTTCACGGGGATGAGGTCGTGGTTCACGCCGAGGCGGTAGCGGTGCGCGTCGCCGTAGGTGAACAGGCGCCCCTGCAGCAGCTTGTCGGGCGAGTGGCTGATGCCCGGCACCACGTTGCCGGGGTTGAAGGCCGCCTGCTCGACGTCTGCGAAGTAGTTCTCGGGGTTCCTGTTGAGCTCCAAGGTGCCCACCGGGATGAGCGGGTACTCCTTGTGGCTCCACACCTTCGTGATGTCAAAGGGGTTCTCCGGATGCGTATGGGCCTGCTCCTGGGTCATGATCTGCACGGACAGGTCCCAGCGGGGGAAGTCGCCTGCCTCGATCGCGTCGAAGAGGTCGGTCTGCGAGCTCTCGCGGTCGCGTGCGATGACCTCGGCGGCCTCCGCGTCGGTCCAGTTCTTGATCCCCTGCCTGCACACCCAGTGGAACTTCACCCACACGAGCTCCTTGCTCTTGTTGATAAAGGAGAAGGTGTGCGAGCCGAAGCCGTGCATGTTGCGGTAGCCCACGGGCAGGCCCCGGTCGCTCATCGTGATGGTCACCTGATGGAGCGCCTCCGGCAGGCTCGACCAGTAGTCCCAGTTGTTCTGGGCGCTGCGGCGGTTGGTCTTGGGGTCGCGCTTGACGGCGTGGTTGAGGTCGGGGAACTTGTGCGGGTCGCGGATGAAGAACACCGGGGTGTTGTTGCCCACGAGGTCCCAGTTGCCCTCCTCGGTGTAGAACTTGGTCGCAAACCCTCGGATGTCGCGCTCGGCGTCCGCCGCGCCACGCTCGCCGGCGACGGTGGAGAAGCGGACGAACACCGGCGTCTGCCTGCCGATGCCGTCGAACACCTTTGCGGCCGTGTACGCGCCGATGTCGTGCGTCACCGTGAAGGTGCCGAAGGCACCCGAGCCCTTCGCGTGCATGCGGCGCTCGGGGATGACCTCACGGTCGAAATGCGCAAGCTTCTCCATGAACCACGTGTCCTGTACCAGCATGGGGCCACGGGGGCCGACGGTTATCGCATCGGTGTTGTTGGGAACCGGCGCACCTGCGGTGGTGGTGAGCTTGTGGTCGGTCTCGGGGGTGGGGAGCGGTGCGGGGGCCTGGGGCCCTGTGCTCTCGGTCATACCTAGCCTCCTTGCATGAAAGGATTGCCCTGCTCGTGTCCTGCGCCCTACGTTCATCACAATACACGTTCCTTGAAACTCCGTAAAGGACAGGACGGCCTCGGCCCGTCCCTGCGTCAGGCCGCCCCCTCGTAGACGGCGACCTGTGCGGTCTGGGTGTAGCTGCGGCCGCCCATCTCCTCGTCGAGCGAGAACAGCCCCTTCGGATCGGCACCGAAGAGGTCGTAGCGACCGAGGTTCGTGGAGGCGTTGTCCTCCTCCTCGACCTGCTCCTTGACGAACCAGTCGAGGAACTGCACCGTCTTGTAGTCCTTCGCCTCTGCCGCCGCCTCATTGATGGCGTAGATGAGCGAGGTCACCAGCTGCTCGTGCGCAAGGCTCTCCGCCAGTATCGCCCTGACGTCCGCGAACTCGGCAGGAGGCGCGTCGATCTGCCCGAGCTTCACCTGCCCACCAGCGTTGAGGATGAAGTTGTAGATGATGAGAGCGTGGTCCATCTCCTCCTTGTACTGCACGTAGAACCAGCTGGCGTAGCCGTCGAGGCTCTTCTCGCGAAACCAGGCGGACATGGAAAGGTAGAGGTTCGCCGAATACATCTCCGCAACGACCTGCTCGTTGAGCAGCCGCTCGACCTTCGAATCGAACATGATGCCTCCTTCTCGGTACGGCCTATCGGTTACAGGCCATTTTAGTATGTTTCTGGAGAAAAGTGTAACGAAACAGGGCATTGTGTACCGAACGCATCGAGACGACGCATCCTCGGGTTTTCGTCACAGTCTTGCAGCAGAAAGCCACAAGCTCGTCTTCTACAGGAAGCTCTCGGGCACCAGCTGCAGCCTGTTGATAGACTCATGGGCGCTTATGAGCGAATCATAGACAAACGATACCTCCTTGTCACTCCACGTGCGCAAGGATCGCTCTTCAATGACCCCGATACTCTCTTCTCTTATGTTTTCTATCTGCTGTTCGTCCGATACGGCGACAACAGCCTGCACCGCCGCATTGCTCTGGGCCTTTTTAAGGTTGAGAATCAGACTGTCAATCGATCCGCGCGACTGCACTTCAAAAACGTATATGACCTTTCCCATGTTGCCGATTTTTGCTTCCCAGACTGCGTCCACCTTCGCCCCTTTCGCGACCTTTATCTCACTTCTGCTCTCAAATCCAAGGAGCGCACCGATTTCAACGATTTTTTCTATAAGCTCGTCATGCTTTGATTTTGCTATTGGCAACGTGTCAGAAATCTCCCGCTCTCCAATGGCAGCCAATGCCTCGCTCTTTGAAAGTGGAAGGAGTATATCCCAGAAGAAGTAGTCGGCAGCAAGCAAATCCGTCTTTTGCCCGGTCTGCTCAGTGATGGTTTTGGCGATCTTGACAACAATGCCGCAAATCTCCTCATACTTTTCGCCGGTGTTCTGATAGTTGTGCTTTGGGAGCGACTTGACTTCCAAGTATTCCAAACTCGAAATCGTTGTCCTGTTGAGAATCGCATACGTATCCGAGTCTATGTAGGAAAGCAGCTCGCTGATTGTAGCCGGCCCGACCCCTTTAACCTTATCAAGAAAGGTGTCCCAGCGTCGAGCAAGCGATGCTGGGCCATAAAGAAGCTCTGCCAAGGAACTCGTAATCTTCTCAAAGCCATTCTTTCTGATTATTTCGTCAATCCTATATTGCTTGTTGCCCCACATTCTCATTGCCCAAAGCTTGCCATAGAACTCCGCGAACTCCTCTTCGCTGATTTGGGCCAGCTTCTTCTTGTCAAAGCTACGGTAGTACTCCTTCCGTTCGCTCCTTTCTCTCTGCGCGTCCTCGAATGCCATTGGGTTAACAGCAGTATCCTCGCTGTATTTCGCGATTGCCTTGCGGAGCCTGTCCTGATTCATCGTTACTCCCAATCTCCTCATAAGTTACTGTTCACACCCTCAGACCCTCAACTGTCATTCCGAGCCTGCCGAGGAATCTTTGGGCGCGCAGTGTCCAACGGTAGGTCAGGGGGCCCTTCGACCTGCGATCGACCGCTTGCGCGGCCGAAGATTCCTCAACAGGCTCGGAATGACAGTGGGGTGTGACGTGTAACCCTCATAATGCACCGCCCTCGAACAACACGTTGTCCGGCACGACAACGGCAGCGGTGCCGCCGGTCTTCAGCAACGTGTGGATATGTTGGACGAAGTTCAGCTGCTTGTTGGAGCTGGTGGCCCAAAAGTCCTGACGGTTGTAAACGAGGTCCTCGGTGCTCTGCCCGCCCTCCTCGTTGGTGTAGGTGAGCGATGACTTCTTGCCGAAAGGCGGGTTGGTGAGCACGTAGTCGAAGCGCTCGCCCGGGTCAGCAGTAAGGGAGTCGTTGCGCTCGATGGGCGGCACGCCGTCGAAATCGCTGATGTTATGCAGGAAGAGGTTCATCAGGCACATCCGATAGGTACGCGGCACAATCTCCCAGCCTCTGAACGTTTTGAACTTCAAGAACTGCTTCTGGTCGCGGTCGAGCGAGAAGTTGTCCTCGATGTAGTCCTTTGTGGCCAACAGAAAGCCCCCGCTGCCGCAGCAGGGGTCGGCGACAGTACGGTTCGGCTGCGGCCGAACGCATGCGACCATCGTGCTTGTCAGCGAACGCGGAGTGAAATACTGCCCCGCTCCGCTCTTGGTGTCTTCGGCGACCTTTTGCAGCAAGCCCTCATAGATGTCGCCCTTCACGTCGGCAGACATCGACGACCAGTTCTCATCGGCAATCATCTTGATGATGCGGGCGAGCATCGCCGGAGTGCTGACCATGTTCTTGGCATTGGTGTAGATTTGCTGAAGGGTGCCCCTCTGCTCTGCCAGCGTGGTGAGGATGTAGGTATAGTGCCTGTCCAGCTCGTCTCCCTTCTTGCTGACAAGGGTCTGCCAACGACAGTCATCCGGTATTCCGATGTCACGGTTGAACGGCGGGTTGCTGTACTCCTCGGCCATCTTAAGGAAGAGAAGATAGGTCAGCTGCTCCAAGTAGTCGCTGTTCGAGACGCCGTCGTTCATAAGGACGGTCGCCATGGACCAGATCTTGGCATTGATGTTAGAGGTGTTCGGTACCATACGTGCCTTTCTTCAGTGTCTTCAGGGTCGCCCGTCAGGCAACGAGCGAATAGTTGAGGTCGTCGAGCGTGGCTTGATAGTGCTCGCCAAATAGACTGTAGAACCGGCCCAGCCCTCCTTCGTCGTCAAACGGCGTAAGCTCCAGGTCGTCCGTCTCGATATGGGCTGAGACGGATATATGGTCGCGCACCATCCTCAGCCACTGCATCTGCTCATCGGTGAAGTGGACGTGACCGGCGTTCTTTGCGAACACCCAATCCTTGAACCTGCTGTCAACGAACGACTTGAACGACACGAGCTTTTGGGATTGTCCCAGCTCGAAACGGAGCAAGGCGATGATGTCCACAAGCTTGTTGACGAGGCCTTTCTCTCCGACCTTGTCGCCTTGGGCTATCTCATAGGCACTCCAGAGCATCTCCTGCCCGGTCGGCTCGCCAACGGCTCTTTCCCGTGCATTCCCTGCGACGACATCCTCGTCATAGGCATCCAGCATCCGCTTCGCCACCAGGTTCAGCGGGGTACCGCCAGCCAGCTCCTGTGCCCTGTCACGTTCGACTGGGGTCATGGCGACGTTCAGCCGTAACAGCCTGTTGGCGAGGGTGGTAACCGTGTCGTCGTCCCTTGCCCCAACCGCAACGCTGTTCATCAGCTCGTTCATAGAGACGGAGGGCTTGCGGTCCAACGGCCTGGCCTCTGTTTTGATGCTTTTGGTCACACCGACGGCATCGATTATCGCATAACTGATTTTCGGGGTCTTGGCCGAAGGCGAGACGCGGTTCAAGTCGTCGTAGCCGAGCACCCTGCGACCTCGCCCGAGCATCTGCTCAAAGTAGTTCTTGGATCTCACGTCGCGCATGAACAGCAGGCACTCCAAAGGCCTCACGTCGGTGCCGGTGGCTATCATATCGACGGTCACAGCGATTCGTGGATAGTATTCGTTCCTGAACGAGGAGAGCACGTCCTTGGGGTCTTTTGCTTGGTACGTGATTTTCTTGCAGAACTCGTTGCTCTCGCCGAACTCTTCGCGGACGACCCTGATGATGTCGTCTGCGTGACTGTCGGTCTTGGCAAAGACCAATGTTTTTGGAACCTCTTGGCGCCCAGGGAATATCTCTGTCGTCACCTTGTCTTTGAAGGCACGGATGACGGTTCGTATCTGTGAAGGACTCACGATGTCCCTGTCCAGGTTGAAGGAAGTGTACTGGATGTCCTCGTCGATCTGCTCCCAGCGTCTCTTCCGGGAGAGGCGGTCGCGTTTCTCCACCACCTGCTTTACGATGAGTGCGCCGTTTTTAGAGATATCGGTCTCTATCAGGTAGATGTCGCCACCGACGTTCACCCCGTCGATGACTGCCTCTTCGTGGGTGTATTCGCTGACGATGTTCTCTGCAAAGAAGGCGAACGTGCGCTTGTCCGGCGTGGCGGTAAGGCCGACCAGAAATGCATCGAAGTAGTCGAGCACCTGTTGCCAGACGTTGTAGATGGAACGGTGGCACTCGTCGATGACAATGAAGTCGAAGTACTCCGGCGGGTAGTCGTTGTTATAGACGACATCCTGCACCGTGCCGCTCAAGGTCAACTCGTTCTGAGAGACTTCTTCCAGCGATTCGTCCAGGTCCTCCTGTCTGAGAATCGAATACATCCTCTGTATCGTGCTGATGCAGACATCGGTGTCCGGCGGTATCGACGAAGAGGACAATCGACAGACGTTGTACAGCTCTGGGAACAACCTCGCGTCATCGGTGGGCCGGTAGCGTCTGAACTCCTCCTCGGCCTGCTCCCCAAGGTTCTTTGTGTCTACAAGGAAGAGGATGCGCTTGGCCTTTGCATGCTTCAGAAGGCGGTAGGTGCTGGTGATTGCCGCAAAGGTCTTGCCGGCGCCGGTGGCCATCTGAATAAGCGACCTTTGGCGACCGCCGGCAAACGAGTTCTCCAAATTGGTTATCGCCCTGGTCTGGCAATCGCGAAACCCTGTTGGGTCGAACGCCGGGAAGCCCCTCATGCGGTTCCTGAGAGTCTCTTCGTCGTCAAGCCATGCCTTGAGCTGTTCGGGCCGGTGGAACGAGAATACTTCACGGGAACGGTACTTCTTGTCGTGGTAGTCGCAGAAATGCGTGAGGACATCGGTTGCTTCGTAAGCGAACCTTATATCGACAGGACCTTTGATATACTGCAATCCGCTGCCTGCGTACCGCCTCGTCTGCTCTGCGGCCGACAGCAGGGTCTCGCCTTTGTTGTGGGCCTTGGCCTCGATGATGCCGACCGGCTTCCTGTCGATGAACAGCAGGTAGTCGGCTGGCCCGGAGTCGGTCTGGTACTCTCTGACGGCTATTCCGAGAGCAGCGGACAGATCAAGTTCGATGACGTCTTGGACGAGATATCCGGCACGGGCCAACTTCTCGTCTATGACCTGCCGAGCCTTCTCCTCTGGGTGCATGTCCCCTCATCTCTGTCTCGCTCCCTATCAGATATCCCTATCATATATCAATAAGGCGGTCGGGGTTCGGATGAGAAGGGAACATGGTATCGCACGGAGGCAAGGGGTTACTGCTCACACCCCCCACTGTCATTCCGAGCTCCGCCGAGGAATCCTTGGACACGCAGTGTCCAACGGCAGGCCAGGGGGCCCTTCGGCCTGCGGTCGACCGCTTGCGCGGTCGAAGATTCCTCGGCAGGCTCGGAATGACAGTGGGGGCCCGGGGCGGCAGCGGGGGCCCGGGGCGGCAGCGGGGGGCCGGGGCGGCAGCGGGGCCCGGGGCGGCAGCGGGGGCCCGGGGCGGCAGCGGGGCCCGGGGCGGCAGTG
>JAISGJ010000040.1 GCA_031263105.1 Coriobacteriales bacterium | reverse complement strand
CCCAGGTCTGTTCGGGGGCGCAACGCCACTACTTGCGGTAATGGCGTTGCGTTCACGGGCAGAGCTGGGGCAGATCAGGCGTGAGATGGTGCACAATGAATAAATCGGCGCTTCCCTAGGGAAGTGCCGAGGGAAACACTGACTTGTTCCGTTCCCGATTGAGGAGATGAGAGATGCGAGACCTTGAGGAGGCGTTCGCGCGGCTCAACGACGAGCAGCGCCAGGCGGTCGAGGCCCTTGACGGCCCCGTGCTCGTCGTGGCGGGGCCCGGCACCGGCAAGACGCAGCTGCTCAGCCTGCGCGTGGCCAACATCCTCGCCAAGCGCGACGTGCAGGCGCGCAACGTCCTCTGCCTCACCTTCACGAACGCAGGCGCCGAGGCGATGACCAAGCGGCTGGCGGGCCTCATCGGCCGCGACGCCTACGGCGTGACCGTCTCGACCTTCCACAGCTTCGCCAGCCAGGTGCGCAACCGGTACCCCGAGTGCTTCTCCCGCAGGGCCGGGGACACGCAGGTCACCGACCTCCAGGCCGACCTCCTGCTCAACGAGCTCCTCGGCGGCCTCTCCGTCAAGGACCCGCTCTATCAGGAGTTCCGGGAAGGCGTGCCCGGCAACCTGAAGGACGTGCAGGGCTTCATGAGCGATCTGAGGAGATCCGGCCTGCGCTCCGAGGAGTTCAGGGCGATCGTCGAACAGAACCAGGCGTTCTTCTCGTACATGGAGCGTCAGGACGCCCTCATGGAGCGGATGGGCGTAAGCCTTGCCCTCGGCAAGGCGCAGAAGCGGGAGCTGCTCGACGCGCTCCAGGAGCAGGTGGCAGCGGCCTCGGCGCAGGCGCCCGCAGGGCTTTGGCAGGACGACCTGGACAAGGGGACGGGGGCCTATCGGCCTTACGTCGCGCTCTTCTCCGAGGCCTTTGCCACGACCAGGCTCTACGACGGGGAGACGGGCAGGACCCAGGGCTTCGCGGACCTGCGCGACCGCTTCTTCAGGCGGGACGGCGCCAAGCGCCTCGTCTTCAGGGACCGGAAGGTGGCCGAGCGCCAGCTTTCGGCGCTTGCCCTCTACGACGGCTACCGCGCACGGCTCAAGGAGCGCGCGCAGTACGACTACGACGACATGGTCCTCGATGCCATAGACGCCATCGAGGGACATCCCGAACTGAAGTACGCGCTGCAGGAGCGCTACCGGTACGTCCTCGTGGACGAGTTCCAGGACACCAACAGCTCCCAGATGCGCATCCTCAACCTGTTGACCGACTACGACACGCGTCCCAACGTCCTGGCGGTCGGCGACGACGACCAGGCGATCATGCGCTTCCAGGGGGCGAGCGTCGCCTACCTCAACCACTTCGAGGAGCACTACGACGACGTGGCGCGCATCGTGCTCAAGACCAACTACCGTTCGACGCCGCCCTTGGTGGCGCTCGGCCAGCAGGTGGCGCGTCAGATCGAGACCCGTTCGGCGGCGAGCGCCACGGAGAAGAGGCTCGTGGCCTTTCGGGAGGACGGGGGCGCGGGGGAGGAGTGCGCTCCGTCGGCCGCGTCGCGCCCCTTCACGGCACGGCGCTACCCGAACAGGGACCTCCAGTACCTCATGGTCGCGCGCTCCATCCGCCAGAGGATCGACGAGGGCTTCCTGCGCACCGCAGCAAGGCCGCAGGAGGCGATAGCCGTCATCGCCGCATCCCATAGGAGCCTCCGTGACCTGCTGCCCTATCTCAACCATTTCGACATAGCCTTCCAGTACCGCGTGACCTCGGCGGTCTCCGAGATACCCTCGCTTCAGACCCTGTTCGCGCTCATGCGCTTCGCTGCGGCCTGGGCGGAGCGCAAGGCGGAGCTGGCCGAGTCCTTCCTCCCGCAGATCGTCGCCGACCCCGTGTTCGGCATCGCGCCGACGGCCTGCTTCACGTTCGCGCTGGAGACGAAGCGCCACAGGATGACGTGGATGGACGCCCTCGCATCCTGCCCGGACAAGGACATGCGTGCGCTGCATGCCTGGCTCGTCGAGCTTGCGGCGCACGCGTTGGCCCGTCCCGTCCGCGAGGTGCTCCACGAGATGGCCGCGCGGGTGGGGCGCCCCCTTGTCGCAGCCGGGAAGGAGGACCCCTTCCCCCTCATCGAGTTCAACTACGGGCTGCGTGCCCTTCTCGGCTTCGTGGAGGAGAACCTCGGCACCGCAGGCGTGCTCGGCCCCAATGCGCGGCTGTCCGATGCGGTCGCTCTGATGGACCAGGCGGACCGCTTCGACCTCAAGGTCGAGGCCGACATCCCGATAGGCCGCAAGGACGCGATAACGCTGACGACGGCCCATGGCTCGAAGGGCCTCGAGTACGACCTGGTCTACCTGATCGACCTGGACAACGCCACCTGGCACTACAAGGGCAGGAGCGCCGGCCTGCGCAGCGCCAACCTCCTGTTCGGCAACGAGAAGGACGACGACGACGCGCGGCGGCTCCTGTTCGTGGCGCTCACGCGGGCGCGCACCCTGCTCGAGCTGTCGTTCGGCAGAGGGGAGGTGGTCCGGGAGCTGGCGGAGGAGGTGGAGGTCAGAGACGTCGAGCCTGACGTGCAGGACATCGTCCTGCAGGCGCAGCAGGGCTGGGAGCAGCGCTATTATCCCAGCGGGCCCGACCTGCTCGCGCTCATAACGCCGTACCTGAAGGACCTCAAGATGGCGGCGTCCCGCCTGAACCGCTTCGTCGAGTACCGGGCAGGCGACCCGGAGGGCGCCGCCTCGGCCCCTGCCGACGAGGGGGCGGCCGGGCTCGACTTCATACTGGACAGCCTGCTGGGGCTTCCGACGGCGCCCAGCTACAGCCTCGAGTTCGGCTCGCTCGTCCACAGCTTCATGGAGGACTACCTCGACCACGTCGTCAAGGCGGGCGACCTGGACCTGGCGCAGCTGGTGCGGGGCTGCCGCGAGCGCATCGACTGGATGGATTTCGACGCGATCGACCGCGAGCGCATGCGCCAGCGCCTCGACCGGGTCGCCGAGGTCTTCGTCCCTGCCCTCGGCGCGCGCCTGAAGGCGCGCTTCCTCGCCGAGCAGTGGGTGAGCGCCGAGTTGGACGGCGTGCCGCTCGTCGGCAAGTGCGACCTGCTGGAGTTCGACGACGAGGCCAGGGCCGTCTGGGTCTACGACTTCAAGACCGGCAGGCCGGACGCCTTGGACGAGGCGGGCAGACCCAAGGAGCCGAGCGGCGCCTACCGACGCCAGCTGCAGTTCTACAAGCTGCTGATAGAGCACTCGGCCGAGTACGCAGGCTGGACGGTGCGAGGCGTCGCCGACCTGTACGTCGAGCCGCACCGGGACCTCGACGGGCGGCTCGTCGAACCGCTTTTCGTCGAGGCGTCGGACGAGGAGCTGGAGCACCTGCGGCTCCTGATACGGGCGGTCTGGCACCGCATCCAGAACGGCCTGTTCGACACCTCGGCCTTCGAGGGCTCCCCGCAGCTCGCGCAGCTCAAGGCGGCATCGGTCTACGCCAGCAGCGCCAAAGGGGAGGGAGGCCACAGGAAGGGCGACCCCAAGCCCCCCGAGCACCGCAAGCTCCAGTCCGCCTTCGAGCAGTGGCTGATAGACGACTATCTGGGCCGCTTGGAGTGATGCGGGGCCTGCGGCCACAGCCGAGTTACTGTCCGCACCCCACTGTCATTCCGAGCCCGCCGAGGAATCTTTGGACACGCAGTGTCCAACGGCAGGTCAGGGGGTCCTTCGACCTGCGGTCGGCCGCTTGCGCGGTCGAGGATTCCTCGGCAGGCTCGGAATGACAGTGGGGTGTCCGTTAAGGGAGCCAGTGACGCGGTGGCAGCGGTGCTCAGCCGGTGCCTTTTTCGGGTGCTCCAGCGAAGATCCTGTCGCCCGTCAGCTCCTCGTAACGGGCGAGCAGGGCCTCGCAGATGCCCTTGTCCCGCCTGATGCGCTGCCCCGTGTCGGTCGTCACGTCGAAGC
Organism: Coriobacteriales bacterium; assembly: GCA_031263105.1. Classification (GTDB taxonomy): domain Bacteria; phylum Actinomycetota; class Coriobacteriia; order Coriobacteriales; family UBA8131; genus JAISGJ01. The sequence goes on along the minus strand of JAISGJ010000040.1, from coordinate 1,188 downwards.
GTTCGAGCGCGGCCCGGTACCGCTCGTCAAGCGTCACGATCCGGGTCTCCTGCACGAGCTTGTCCGCGAGGCAGACGACGGAGGCCTCCGTGAAGGCGGCGTCGTCCGAGGGCGGGAGGGGCGGGAAGCCCTGATGGCTGCCGACGACTGCGGCAAGGGCCTCGTACCCTAAGGCGCACAGGCTGTCGGCGGCCGCCCGCGCGTGGTCCTTCTGCAGGCGGAGCATGTCGTGGAGCGCGGCGGCCGAGCGGCAGAGCCCCGTGTCGAGGCAGAGGCCCTGCGCGTCGAGGCGCTGTGCCATCTGCGCCGCCAGCCTGCTCACAGCCCTGCAGTGGTCGCGGATATGCGGGGGCGTGCCGCTCGTCTCGAGGATCTCCTCGACCTGCCCCGGAGCGATGCCCTTCGTCCTGTGCACGAAGGCCGCCAGTCTTGAGAAGGCCGCAGGCTCGTCGGCGTCGAGGAGCACGCCCTCGTCATCGACCTCGACCTCGACCGTCCTCTGGTCGAGGTCGCCCAAGGCCCCGCGCATCCCGCCGCCGCCTCCGAAGCCGAGGATCGAATCGAAGCAGGCCCGTCGGACGAGGAGGGGATGCCCGCGTCGCCCATGGAAGCGTGGGCAGAGCAGGGGGGCGTCGCCTTGCTCCGCCTGCCTTCGGAGCGCGCCGAAGGTCCTCGGGGAGACGCCCGGCATGTCCCCGGGGAGGACGTAGACGGCATCGGGCACGCCGTCGCCCCTTCCGTCCTCCAGGAGCCGGCGCAGCCCCAGGCGTATCGAGCAGAACATGTCCGTCGATGCGAAGTCAGGGTTCCGCACGACGACGAGGGGCGCGCCTCCCTCTCCGTCGGCGGCGACGCCCGTCCGCAGGGCGTGTTCCACCTCGGCAGCCTTCCGGCCGAGGACGACGCAGACAGGGGACGCCCCTCCGTCGAGTGCGCTTTGGGCCGTCATGCACACCAAGGGGAGGCCGTTGAGCCCCATCAGGGGCTTGAAGTCGCCCATCCTCGAGGAGAGGCCCGCAACGGGCAGTATCGCAGCTGTACGCATCGTCGGGTCCTCTCGATCCTCTCGTTCGCGTTGTGCAAAAGTTATTGTGTCCACCCCCCCACTGTCATCTACCCGTGCCCGGCGCGGGCGGCCCGGGGGGGGCGGCGCCCGCGCGGGGGGGGCGCCGGGGGCGGGGGGGCGCG
>JAISGJ010000250.1 GCA_031263105.1 Coriobacteriales bacterium | reverse complement strand
CGAGCCTGTCGAGGAATCTTCGACCGCGCCAGCGGTCGACCGCAGGTCGAAGGGCCCCCCGACCTGCCTTGGTCGCTTCGCGTCCCGTGGGCCTGTCGGTTCCATGGGCTCACCCGCTCAGGGGCTCCCCCGCTGCTTCGCAGCTTCGCCCGGAAACAGCCCACTGGGCTGTTTTCCAGTCCACTGGACTGTCGCGCCGTCCTCGCTGAAAACGCGGTGCGTTTTCCGGGCGCTCGGACCCAAGGATTCCTCGACAGGCTCGGAATGACAGTGGGGGCCCGGGATGGCAGTGGGGGCCCGGGATGGCAGTGGGGGCTCGGGAGGGCCGTGGGGGCCCGGGATGGCAGTGGGGGGCGTGAGCTGCAGCGTGCGCAACGTCTACACCAGCACCTCTGCGTCCCAGTGCAGGGGCTCTCCCAGGGAGGCCGGGCCGATGACCGTGCCGAACTCCTGCAGCGGCGTGCCGGCCTCCTCGCCCAATGCCACGTGGGCGCCGAAGGCCTCAAGGGACTCCCAGGCCTCCAGAAAGATGACCGTGTCACGTGCGCCCACCGTCCTCAGCAGCTGGTAGGAGATGCAGCCGTCCTCGGCGCGCACGCCCTCGGCCAGCTTTGCCGCCGCCGCCGCGATGTCGTCCAGCCTCTCCTCGTCGACCTTGACCACCGTGATCATATGTACCATGTCCACTCCTCTCTCGATGGCCCCTGCATGGGCAGGGGCCCCTGTGGGTCGTGCCTGCGCAGGCAGGCTACGCAGGCAGCTTGCCCAAGGCGGCCATGTCGTCTGCGATGTACCCGAGGCCGTGCCTCGTCCAGGTGTCGCGCGTCGGCCAGCCGGTCTCCCTGTCCCAGCCGCGCTCCCGGTAATAGCCGTCGACCAGCTCGTTGAACTGCTCGAAGGTGACCGTCTTGCCCTCGGCGTCCGGCATCTCGATGCTCGGGAACACGGCGTCGACCTCCTGCTCGCGGCAACGGCCCGAGTGCCTCATCAGGATGGCGCGGAACAGCAGCTTGGAGCGCTCGGCCAGTGCGTCCGTCATCTCCTTCGTCCATTCGTCGCCGGTCGCGGCCTCGAGCATCTGGGCCTCCAACGAGGTGTTGATAAGGTCGGGCGTCTGGAACTCGCAGGCCATCACCGTGTCCTTGAGCTCGGCGCCGTTCTCGTTGCGGACGATGGAGGGCGGCACCAGAGGGTTCGACCATACGTCGTCCTTGACGGCGTGGCGCCACTCCAGGAAGTCCTTGTGGTGCGTGACCGTCTGCGCATCGCGCGTGGACGTCATCAGCTCGATGGTGATGGGCAGCCACTGCGTGATGTCGTTGGCGCCCTGGAAGCCCCTGCCCTGCCAGTGGAAGCTGTGTCCCCAGGCGGACTCGTTGGAGATGCGCAGGGGCAGGTTCTGTTGGCTGATGTTGGAGTAGCGGCCGTGGTATATCGTGTCGCCGAACTTCTCCTTGCCGAGCGTGCGGATGGCGCGTGCCATGCCCTCGGCCAGAAGGTCGCCCAGCTCGCCCTTGCGATAGACGATCATGTCGAGGATGTGCTTCACGAACTCCTCGTTGTCGCAGTCGATCTCCATGCCGAAGTCCATGTCGTCGAAGACACCCTCCTTCGAGCCCATGGCAAGCCACGGGAAGATCCAGACGATGGTGTCCCATTTGTCCAGCCCGTACTGGTTGCACAGGTCCATCATGGTGTTGCCCTTGTGCCAGTTGGGCTTCCAGTGGCCCAGGGTGTCGCCCGGCCGCATGCCGAAGAGCTCCCCGATGTCCGGGTCCGTCACGTCCGGCTCGGGGAAGTCCGTCGCCATCATCTTGCAGGACGGGAAGAAGTTCTGCTCGGTCCAGTAGCTCATGGCCGGCATCCACGTGGCGTCGTCGTAATAGGCGAAGGCGTACCGGCCCACGCACTTCTCGATGCGGTTCTGCCTGCGCCCCAGGCCGAAGCCGTCGTTGACGTCCGTGAACAGCTGGTTGCAGTGCTGGTTGCAGCCAAAGGAGCAGGCCACGAAACCGAGCCCGAAGCCCTCCGGCACCTCGAGGTGGTTGTTGGCCGCCGCCGGGATGTCGTAGGCATCGAGGCGGTAGAGCGGCTTCAGGCGGTAGTCGGGCTGCCCCATGCTCTTGCGCAGGGCCAGGGTCTTCTCGATGCTCGCAGGGCGGAAGGATCCCGAGCCCTTGCACGTTATCGCCTTGAGCATCTTCGAGCCCCAGACCGCGCCGAAGCCCGCCTTGGCGGCGGCGCTGTCGTTGCTGGACGTGATGGAGGCGTTGCGCACGAGGTTCTCGCCGGCGGGGCCTATGACCATGCTGCGCACGTCGTGCCCGTGCACCTCCTCCAGCATGAGCTGGCTCTCGTGCACGAATGTGCCCCAGAGCCAGTCCGCAGGCAGAAACTCGATCCTGTCGTCCTCGATGTAGAGGTAGGTGGGCGTATCCGCCGCACCCTCCAGCACGAGGCCGTCGTAGCCTGCCCACTTGAGCTCCACCGAGAAGAACCCGCCCAGGCCGCTCCAACAGTACTGCTCCGGCAGGCTGTTGGGCGATATCGAGGTGAACAGGCTCCTGCCTCCGCAGGGTATCCCTGTGGCGCAGGTGGGGCCGGTCATGTAGACCATGATGTTGTCAGGGTCGAACGCGCCCACGCCGGGGCGGGCCTCGTCGTAGAATATCTTGTTGGCCATGCAGCGCCCGCCCACATAGTCGGGCAGGTAGTCGGCGGTCGGAATAATGCCCACGCTCTTGTCGGTCAGGTTTATCCGTGCGATCTTCCCTGCGTAGCCGTAGGGCTTCCCGTTCTCGTCGGTTGTCATCCTGCTTCCCTTCTGCGATCAGCCCGGAGGCGCGGGCGGCGGCGGCGGCACCGGGACGGGCCCGTCGGAGAGCCCGATGCAACGGACCTGGCAGTACTCGATACAGGCCGGGCCTCCCTCGCGCCCACGGCACAGGTCGCACTTCTGCGACTTCTTGACCTCCCAGTTGTAGTTGATGCGCGCGGGAGTGAACGGGCAGGCGCGGATGCAGCTCCTGCAGCCTATGCAGACGTCCTGGTCGATCCAGACCATGCCGTCCTCGTCGATCTGCATGGCCTGCACCTTGGGCGGGCAGGCATCGTAACAGGGGTGGTCTGCGCACTGCTGGCAGGCGTACACCGTGTGCATCATGTCGATCGTGCCCCTGTCGACGAAGAGCCGCGCCGTGTGCTTGCCCACTGCGCCGAAATGCTCGAACGAGCAGACTATCTCACAGCCGCCGCAACCGGCGCACAGGGACACCTCCCGTGGATACTGGACGATATGCACGCCCTTTTCGACATCGGTTCCAGCCATCGCAATCCTCCTCTCCTAGCCGCTTCCCTTGCGCTCCGCGTAATACCCCAAGGCTATCTCGGCGATCTCCTTGTTGCCGCAGACCGTCCACTCCGGCTCCTTGACGGACTGCTGGACATAGGTCGCCTCCACGCCCAGGAACACCTTGGGACTGCCTTCCTCCTTCTCGGTGACCTTGATCAGCGCCTTCATGCCAAGCGGGGCGAACACGAAGGTGTCGATACCGGTCTCAGGGTCGTACTCGTGGGACTCGACGCTGAACATTGCCTCTCCTTTTCTTTCCTCGCCTGCCCCCGGGCATCAGGGTCAGGCCGGTTGCGGGCCCGGCACGTCGGCCTACTGCCCTTGCTGCCCGAAGCCTCCTTGACGGGTGACCACCGTCCCCGGCATGTCGCCGCTGTTTTCCGGCGTGCACCGGTACACCGTGCACAGCTGGTTCTTGTACGGTGCGCCGAAGCCCGTGGGGCCGTTCTCGCACTGGGGGGTGAGGTTGTTGATGTTGGAGTCGAACACGCCGAACAGCACGGGCTCCGCCCCCTCGAGCTCCGGGAACCACCAGCCGTGCTCTGCGCGCACGACGCGCGCATCGAGCGTCGGGTTGGCCTTGAGCCTCTGGCGGCAGCGCCCGCGCTGGTTCTCGATCCAGCACCAGTCGCCGTCCGCGAGGCCGAGCGCGTCCGCCGCGTCCGGGTGCATCTCGAAGAGCGGCCAGGGGTGGAACTCGCGCATCGTCTCGAGCTGGCGGTGCTCGGAGTGGAAGAACTCGTAGGAGCGCGCCCCCGTGGTGAGCACGAAGGGGTACTCCTTGTACAGCTCGGGCGCGGAGTACGGCGAGCAGGACGGCTCCTCGAAGTACGGCAAGGGGTCGTAGCCCCAGAGCATGAAGATGGTGTTGTAGAGCTCGACGCGCCCGGACGGCGTGTTGAAGCCCGGCTGCCCGTCGGGCCTGAGCAGGCCCTTCTCGTGCTTGCGGTAGTTGAACTCGGGATACAGGTAGACCTTCTCCTGCATCTCGGGCAACGAGGAGACCGGCAGGCCGGGCATCTCGGTCTGGATGATGTTCGTGTTCCAGCCGACCTCGTCCGTCCACGGGAAGTTCTCTGGGTGCAGCCGCCTGCCCAGGTCCGTGACGATGTTCTCGTCCGAGCGCACGTCGGCGAACTCGGTGACCTTCTTCATGGAGCGCGCGGGCGTCCACCAGCAGCGCTGGGAGTCGCGCTCGCAGCTCATGGCCGCAGGCAAAAAGACGTCCGCGAAGGCCACGGCCGTCGGCGTCAGGTAGAGGTCGTTGACGACCACGAAGTCCACGCTTCTGAGCGCCTTGTAGACGCGCGGCGCGTCTGCGGCCATGTTGGCTATCGGGTTGGTCGAGCTCATCCACACCATGCGGACAGGGTAGGGCTCTGCGGTCTCGATGGCCTGCAATACCGAGTCCGCATGGGCCGAGGCGCTGAAGCCGGCCTTGGAGAGCAGGGGGAACTCGCTGCCCAGCCGCTCTGTCCGAACCTCGTCGGGCAGGAGATGGAAGCCGTAGTTGTAGGAGACGTTCTGGTCGAAGGCGTTGCGGATGACGATGTTGCCGCCGGGCACGTCGGTGTTGCCCGTTATGGCCCAGAGCGCGTTCACGGCCTGCGCGGCCTGGATGCCGTTGACCTGCTGGTCTATGGGCAG
>JAISGJ010000234.1 GCA_031263105.1 Coriobacteriales bacterium | reverse complement strand
ATTTCATGGTTATGAAGATAGTATTCTCTGTCTACAATTGGAAAGGTTCTAAGAATTGTCGTGTCCTTTCGTAAACTATGTGTAAAATATGAAGAAGGGATTATGTATTAAAATAACTTAATTTAGTTAAAATATTTATTTATTTATTTATGTGCTTACTCAAGAGCCCAAGGACCAATTATACAGTAAGCACGAGAAAAGAGAAACAAGAAAAAACATGCACGCGTACAAGGACAAAAGAAGCAATAATTCCGTTCTAATCGTATTTATTTAAATGTAACCTTAACAGCTTAGAGCATGAGCATGCGTAAGAGGAAAGAAATAAAAATTTGTTGCTGCTACTACTACTACTACTACTACTACTACTACTACTACTACTACTACTAGTAGTACTGCTGCTATTACTAAAGAACTAAGAAAAACTAAACTTCGTGGCCTGAGTCAACGTGCGAACTTGTCGGCGAAGTTAGTTCCAACTTTTGCGGATAAAGGGTACCACGTAATCAGCCTGACGGATCCCTGCGGCCGTATTCTCGGATTTCTAGACCGAAGCAGCTACTTTTTCTTACAAGTAGCTCCTCAAGTGTACTCACGAGGCTGTGTGGACCCCGTTCCAGACCTACTACTTCTCAGAAAATCTGGTAGTGCCGGTAATCGAACCCGGACCTCTGGATCTGTAGCCAGGAACTGTGACGACTAGACCACAGAGGTGGTCACTGGTAGTACTACTACTTTTAATAAAATAATACTACTAATAATAATACTTATCAGTTATTGAAAAAAGTAAATATTTAATACTCCGCAACGAATAAAGGGTCCTAAGGTGTATGAGATCGTAGTTGCAGAAATGTTTGTGCAATGGAACTGCCTTATCAGCTTTATCAAGCCGTCTCCCTTGTCACCTTAAGGTATGCACAAACTGACTCACTAACTCTACTTTGCGTGTTTCCTCACCAGAAATATGCCAGGCATCTGAAGCAAGAGATGTGCTGGAGAATGTAATGGCATTGTGAGGCGCAGATACTGCAAATAGCATGAGAATGAAAGGGGGGGGGGGAGGCTGGAGACTGTTAATTATACACTTTGCCTGTGTGCACATGCTTTAGTGCAGTCAGAGGCTGCTGTATTAGCGGCATGTGTATGAAATGTGTACGGAGCACATAGCAAGAAAGGGAGTGACGTGAGGAATATAGAATGCTAGTATCGGAACCTGAAGGGAAGACATTATCTGGGAACCTGCGTGTAGGAAATGTGAAGTTGTCTGTTTGCCTAACTACCTAAGCAATACGCTATGAAGGCTTATAGCGAAGTGGATGTATAGAGTCATGCATTCTCGGCCTAAGCACTAGTTTGAGGTGAGTGGCCACCTTCTTACTCCGGCCGTTTAACCCCCTGAAGAAGATCCATCAGCACCCGTTCGATTGGAAGGTGGATGGTCCCCAGAACTGGTCTGGACGATGTGGAGATGCGAAAAACCTTGCCTCTACCTGGAATCGAATTCCGATTCATCGGCCGTTCAGCCCTTAGCCGGCCGCTATACCGACTGCTCTATTCCGGCTGTAAATGGGAATGGGATCCAGAAGAAGTAGAATTTAAGAGCGTGGACTGGGCTCGGGGAAGGATTCAGGGCATGTTGTAAAATGGCAGTTATTCTTCGGGTTCCGCAAAAGATGGGGAATTTATTGACCTGCTGAGAGCTATCAGCTTCCCGAAAAGGAATGTGGTTTAGAGGGATGCTGACCAGCGAAGAAATCCAGTAATTTAACTCAGACACGTCTGACATCTGAAGCTTAGCGGGGGCTGTGCAACGCTTTTCGTGCCTATGCTGAAATGACCGTTCTTTATTGAGCTTCGGACTTATGCACTGCCTGAAGTGACATTTACCGCAACTGTTCACTGTAACTGAATGTTTTATTCTCCGAATGCTTCCTATAGGACAGTTTTAGCCTCTTATTCCTTGTAATTTAGTCAACGTACCTTCTACATGAAGGATGTAGTTTAAGCTTAAATTTGCATAATTCCTTTATGTACTTCTATACTGTTTGCTATTGTTTGTATACGATTCAATGTTGCTCTCGATTTCTTAAAAGAGACAGAATAATCTGACTCCAAGTTCTGTCTACACCTCAAATTCTTTTGTAAATGAATCATTCTAACATTCTAACATCAGTGAAAGAGAAGGCCAAAACATAGCTGATGAACGAGTGACAGTAATGTAGACGCGAAACGGTTCTGTAAAATTCCATGTCAAGGCTACATAGAAGGCGAGACTGTTGATACCATTTTCACTCTCTGTTCATTTGAAAGAATAGGAACTGATAGTTATTTCTTTCACTTAGTAGAAGGCAGGATAGAAGTGAAATCTCTCGCTCCTAGGCATAATGTTATTCGGTTTAGAGTTTCCTTGATAATTAGTTGTAATTTACGGAAATATGCTTCCCCTCATTAAATAACGATCATCATTGCAATTTATTAACGCGTGTAATTGGTGTTTCGTGTTAAGTTTCGCTAGATCAAGAGCATATAACAGACGTTATTAAGGGCCCTTGAACGCCGGCTGCAAAACCCAAGCGTGCTTTGTTAACCCATGACTACTGTTCTCTACTTCGTAGCTATCCAACAAGAAACATGCTGCGTCTTTCCCACTTCGCGTAGCAACTTTCTCACCCCTAACACAAATATATTCCATTGCTACATAGAATACTTTGTCAGGCGATGGCAAAGCGTTGTTGAATGTGTTACTACTGGTACAGCACCAAGGAAGACAGCTTTATGATTCTTTGTGTTAGAGGTCTAGGGATTCTGAACCAATTGAACTCAACTCTCTTCAACTTGTTCCTAATAGAGGAGCACATGGAATAGGCCTGCTACCTGAGTAATATTCAAGTTCTACTTCCAGAACCCAGGACAAAGTTTAACTATGAACAAGAGCTAAATGTGTCTTCCCCGTCCTCCTCTCGCTGTTTCAATTACACGGCACTGGAAATTTGGGCCCCCCCCCCCCCCCCCCCCCCCCGGGGGGGGGGGGGGGGGCCCCCCTTAGACGGGGAAGTTCAGCAGGAAGTCGAGGGAGCGCAGGCGGTCGACGAGATGGAAGCGCAGCCATTCACGGGAGAAGGCGAGCAGCTCGCGGCCCAAGGCCGCATGCTCCCCGTCCGCATGGCGCTCGAGGTCGCCGAAGCGGCCGTTGAGAAGCACCTCGGCCCAGCCGACGAGGCGGGCGTCCCTGCGGCCGCCGCCGCCCTCGGGCAGGCCGGGCAGGCAGCGCTCGCATATGACGCCGCCCTGCTCGAAGGAGAAGGCGGGCATGGCGCCGCCCTCGGCGCCCCCGCAGCAGGCACATCGCACGAACGAGGGGCGAAATCCCAGCTGGGCGGATATCTTGAGCACGGCGGCGGCGGTGACGAGGGGGACGCCCTCGTCGGGCACGGCGCCGACGCTGCGCAGCGCGGCGCAGGCAAGGGGGAAGAGCCTCGCCTCGGTGTCCCCGTCCGCCGAGACCTTGTCCAACAGCTCGACGACGGCGGCGGCACCCGCCGAGTGCAGGACGTCGGCGCGACAGGCACTGTTGCTGTCGATGCCGAAGGCCTCCGTGACGAGGTCGAGCCTGCGTCCCTTGCGCAGGAGCACCCGGGCCACGGAGTACAGCTCGAGGTGCGCACCGAGCTTGGAGCCGGGCCTGCGTGCGCCCTTTGCGACAGCGCGCACCTGCCTGCCCTCGTCGGAGAAGCCCGTGACGATGAGGTCCGTCTCTGCGAGCTTGGTCTTCCTGAGCACCAGCATCGTCGCCGAGTCGAGGCCCATCAGGCGCCCTCGCCGTAGCCGAAGCGCCGTATCTGGCTCGCGTCCCTGCGCCAGTGCCGGCGCAGCTTCACGCGCAGGTCGAGGTAGACCGACGCGGCAAGGAAGCGTGCGAGGTCGAGGCGCGCCTGGGTTCCGACCTGCTTTATCCTCTCGCCACGGTGCCCTATGAGTATGCCCTTCTGTGACTCGCGCTCGACGAAGACGGTCGCACGGACGGAGCAGTGCCCCTTGCGCCTGTCAAAGGAGAGCTCCTCCACCTGCACGCCGACCGCATGGGGGACCTCGTCGAAGGTCGAGGCGAGCACCTTCTCGCGTATGAACTCCGCGACGATGACCTCCAAGGGCTGGTCGCAGCTCACGTCGGGCGGGAACCAGCACGGGCCCTCGGGCAGAAACGAGACGGCCGTCTCGACGAAGCGCCCGATGCCCGCGCCGGTGTGCGCGCTCAGGGCGACGACGGCATCGAAGCGGTTGGCGGCGCATGCTGCGGCGACCTGCGCCTCCTGCTCGGCGTCGCCTGCGCATTCGCACTTGCTGAGGACGAGCATGCGGGGCGCCTTCGAGCGGGCGGTCGCATCGAGTATCCACTGGTCGCCGCTTCCGAAGGCGCGCGTGGCATCGAGCACGAAACAGAGGGCGTCCACCGACTCGACGGCCTTGCAGGCGGACCGGTTGAGCTCCTCGCCCAAGGCGTCATGCGGCTTGTGGATGCCGGGGGTGTCGACGAGCACGAGCTGGTAGCCGGGGGCGTTTACGATGGCGCGGAAGCGGTGGCGCGTCGTCTGGGGCGTCCCCGACACGATGGCGAGCTTCTTGCCGAGGACGGCGTTGAACAGGGTCGACTTCCCTGCGTTGGGGCGCCCGACGAGCGTGACGAAGCCGCTTTTGAAGACAGCGCCCTCGCCTGCCTGCGCGTCGGGTCCCATGGCGCGCCTCCCCTATGCCGTCAGGCGGCCGAGCGCGTTGGCCAAAACGAGGACGCCGACGACGACCGAGACGAACGAGAGGACGAGCACGGCTGCGGCTGCTGCGTCCTTGGCCGCCTTCGCTTTGGGGTGGGCCTCGGGCGAGGCGAGGTCCACGAGCGCCTCCAAGGCGGTGTTGACGAGCTCGCCGGCGATGACGAGCCCGATGCAGAGGGCGACGAGCGCCCATTCGACGGCGTTCAGCCTGACGAGGGCGCCCACGACGAGCACCGACACGGCAACGGCAAGATGGATCCTCATGTTGCGTTGGGTGCGAACGGCATAGGCCACGCCCTCGAAGGCGCAGCGCAGGGACGCTCCCAGGCCCTGTGGCCGCTCACCCATCGCGCCGTCCCCATTCGAGCAGGTGCTCGTCCTCACGTGCCTCCATCCGCTCGGCGTCCGCGTCCGTCAGGTGGTCGTAGCCGACAAGGTGCAGGATGCCGTGGACGAGGAGCACCCACAGCTCCTGCTCGAAGCCGATCCCCTCTGCGGCGGCGCGGCGGCGCGCGATGTCCGGCTGGATCACGATGTCGCCGAGGAGCACGCGCCCGGAGGCCGCCGCCGCGCCCGGGCCGAACGCGGCGTCCAGCTCCCCGCACAGGCCGTCGAGCTCGAAGGAGAGCACGTCGGTCGGCCCGTCCTTGCCGCGCCAGGCGGCGTTGAGGCGGGCGCTCTCCTCCTCGTCCACGAAGGAGAGGGAGATCTCCACCTCGGAAGCCGCCTCCCTGCGCCCTGCCGCCTCGCGGCCGCACACGAAGGCCGCAAGCCCCTCGAGCCGTGCAAGGGGCAGCTCGTGGCCGCTGCGGTTGTCTATGACGAGGTCGACCGCACAGCCCGTCGTCAGATCCTCCATCAGGCTTCGTCGCCTCCCTCCCGGCGCTCCGCCCGGTCGTAGGCGGCGACGATGCGTTGGACCAGGGAGTGGCGCACGACGTCCTTGCCGGAGAGGTCGACGAAGGCGATGTCCTCCTGACCTTCGAGGACCTGACGCACGCTCTTGAGGCCCGACACGCGTTTGGGCAGGTCGAGCTGTGTCACGTCCCCTGTGATTATCATCTTCGAGGCGAAGCCGAGACGCGTGAGGAACATCTTCATCTGGTCGGGCGTGGTGTTCTGCGCCTCGTCGAGGATGATGAAGCTGTCGTTGAGGGTCCGTCCGCGCATGAAGGCCAGAGGCGCGATCTCGATGACCCCCTGGGCGATGAACTGGTTGCCGCGCTCCATGTCCGTCATGTCGAAGAGCGCGTCGTAGAGCGGGCGGATATACGGGTCGATCTTCTCGCTGAGGTTTCCCGGGAGGTAGCCGAGGGACTCCCCCGCCTCGACGACGGGACGGGTCAGGATGACGCGGCCGACCTCCTTGCGCTTGAGCGCCGCGACGGCCATGGCCATGGCCAGGTAGGTCTTGCCCGTGCCCGCCGGGCCGATGCCGAAGGTCACCGTGTGGGCGCGGATGGCGTCCACGTAGCGCTTCTGGCCGGCGGTCTTGGCGCGTATCGCCTTGCCGCGGTAGGTGAGCAGGATGTCCTCGCGCAGCATCGAGGGTGCGAACTCGCCGCTGCGGATGAGGTCGAGCGACTGCGTGAGGGCCTCGAGGGATATCTCGCCGCCGCCCTCCGCCATCCTCATCATGTCGGAGAACAGCGCGGTCAGCACCTGTATCTCGAGCGCGTCCCCGCTGAGGTCGATATGCTCGCCGCGCAAGGTGATGCGCGCGTCGAAACGGTCCTCTATCGCACGCAGCAGCACGTCGTTCACGCCGACGAGCCGTGCGGCGTCGATGTGGGCGGGTATGGTTATCGAGACCTGGGCGAGATCCACTTCCTAGTCCTCCTGTTGCAGGGGCGTGCCGTACATAAGGGTATCACGGCAGGCGCTGAAACGCACGGCGACAAGCGCGCCGGGCAGCGGGCCTGCGGGCAGGCCGACGCGCAGGTAGCTCTCGCTGGTGCCCTGCCCGCTGCGCTCGACGAGGACGCGTTCGACGTCGCCAAGGCGCCCGACGAGGTCCGCGCGCCGCATGGCTGCGGCCATCGTGCGCAGGGCCTGTGCACGTTCTGCCTTCTCCTCGGGAGGGACGGCAGGGCCCAGTGCCGCAGCCGGTGTGCCGGGGCGCAGGGAGTAACGGAACACATGGATGCGGGAGAAGGACATATGCTCGCAGAACGCCCTGCTCTCGCGGAAGTCCTCGTCGCGCTCCGCGGGGAAGCCGACGATGACGTCGGTCGTGAGGGCGAGACGGGGCATGAGGGCACGGGCACGGGCCGCGCGTTCGGCGAAGAGGGCCGTGTCGTAGCGGCGCCGCATCAGCGCCAGCGTTCGGTCGCAGCCGCTTTGCAGCGGGAGGTGGAGATGGGCGCAGAGCCGGCCGTCCGAGGCGGCCATGAGCCCGAGCAGCCTGTCGGAGGCATGCTGCACCTCAAGGGACGAGAGGCGCAGGCGCAGCTTCGAGGTGGCGGCGAGGAGCCCCTCCACGAGCGCGCACAGGTCCTTCCCCTCGCTGAGGTAGCTGCCGATGTCGATGCCGGCCAGGACGGCCTCGCGCACCCCCTCCTCCTCGGCCGCCCGCAGCTGCACGGCTATGCGGGACGCAGGCACGGAGCAGGCAGGCCCGCGCGCGACGTGCACGATGCAGTAGCTGCACCGGTTGTCGCAGCCGTCCTGTATCTTGAGGATGCGCCGCGTGCCGAGCGTCCCGCACCCTTTGAGGCCCTGCGCCTTAAGAGGCCCGTCCGCCGGGGGCGCGCATGCGTCGTTGCAGCCTGCCTGCGGGCAGCCGAGCAGCTCGAGGGCACGGGCGGCGGCGGCGTCCTTCTCCGGCACGACGACGACACGGGCGCCCAGCGCGGCATAGGCCTCGGGCGCCACCGCCACCGCGCAGCCGGTGGCGACGACCCAGGGGTCGCACGCGCCGGCCAGCGCCTGGCGGATGGCCTTGCGCGCCTTTGCCTCCGCCTCTCCGGTGACGGTACAGGTGTTCACGACGACGACCTTTGCCTCGTCGCGGCCCGCCGCCGCCGCACCCGCCGCCACGAGCGTGCGGACGAGGGCGTCAGACTCGGCGCGGTTGACCTTGCAGCCGAGGTTGCAGACGAAGAACTCAGCGCCCACCGAGCGCCCCCAGACGGGAAAGGGCCAAGGTGCAGGCGACCACGGCGGCGGTCTCGGTCCTGAGTATGTTGCTGCCGAGGCTGACGGTGTATGCGCCCGCCCCTTGCATGCGCCGTGCCTCGGAGGCGCTGAAGCCGCCCTCCGGCCCTACGAACAGGGCGGTACGGGGAACGGGGGCGCCCAGGGAACCGGGGCCGCCTCCCTGCGACGTGCCGTGCAAGGAGGCCTCCCGGTGGGCCGCGGCAGCGCGCTCCCAGGCCTCCCCGAACGTCGTGCCGCCCGGCTCCTCCCAGAACAGGAAGAGGGCGTCGTGGCCCTCCAGCAGCGCGAGCGCGTCGCCAAGGCCGACCGGATGCCCTATCTCCGGCATGCGCAGCCGGCCCGACTGCTCGGCGGCGCTTTGCGCTATCCGCTGCCAGCGGCGCTGCTTCGCGCGGCGGGCTGCGGCATCGAGGCGCACGTTCGAGCGCTCGGACTCCAAGGGGATGACGCGCGACACCCCGAGCTCGGTCGTCTGGCGCAGCGTCTGGTCCATGCGCTCTGCGGCGGAGATGCCCTGCACCAGGGTGAGCCCTGTCTCCGGAGCGTCGGCATGCTCGCCGACGAGCGTCCCTTCGAGGGCGTCGCGGCGATGCCCCGGGACGCTCAGGAGCTCCATCTCCCAGCCGTGCCCCGGCCTGTCCCCTATCACCACATGCTCTCCCGGGCGAAGGCGCAACGTGCGCATATGCCGTAGGGCCGCCTCTTCAAGAAGGGGGCGTGCCGTCTCGCCGGGCGCCCCTTCGAAGGGGCCGGCGGCAAAGAAGTGCGGAAGGGCCACCCTATCCCGCCCGTCCCGCAGGCGTCCCCTTGCCCCCTGCGTGCCCCATGGCGTCAGGAGAGGGCGTCTTTGATCTTCTGCATGGTCGAGCGTTTGCCACCGATCTCCTCCCCAAGCTCGAGGGCGAACTCCTCGAGGATCTCCTTCTGACGCTTCGTGAGGTTGCGCGGGACGACGACCTCGATATGGGCGTAGAGGTCCCCGCGCGTCTCCTTACGGAAGCGCGGCAGGCCCTTGCCCCGCACGCGGACGATCTGCCCGTTCTGGCAGCCTTCCGGCACCTCCAGCAGGATCTTCTCCCCTTTGAGGATGCCACAGGCCTCGACATGGGCGCCGAGGGCCGCCTGCGTGACCGAGATGCGGCTGTTGATATGGAGGTGGTCGCCGTCGCGTTTGAAGGCCTTGTGGGGCTCGATGCGGACCGTGACGATGAGGTTGCCTGCGGCGGCCCCGTGCAGGCCGGCCTCGCCGTAGCCCGAGAGGCGCAGCTGCTGGCCGTCGCGGATGCCATGGGGGACGTCGATGGTCACATGCTCGCGGTCGGGGAGCCTCCCCTGCCCCTCGCAGTCCGGGCAGGGGACGTCGATGGTCTTGCCCGTGCCGCCGCAGTCCGGGCAGAGCGCCTGTGTCTGCATGTCGCCGAGGAAGGTCCGCTGGATGGAGACGACGCGCCCCGTGCCGTGGCAGCTTGCGCAGTCGACGGTCTGGCCTCCGGGGCCGACCCCGCTTCCGCTGCAGGTCGCACACGGTGCGAGGCGGTCGTAGACGATCTCCTTCTTGACGCCCGACGCGACCTCCTCGAGGGTGAGCTTGAGGCCGATGCCCATGTCCCGGCCCTCCTGCCGGATGTTCGCGCGCCCATAGGCGGCACCGCCGAAGAACTGGCTGAAGATGTCGCCCATGCCGAAACCGCTGCCGAAGAGGTCCTCGAAGTCCACGTACTGGTAGCCGCCTGCGCCGCCTGCGCCGCTCACCTTGCCGAAGCGGTCGTACTGCGAGCGCTTCGTGCCGTCGGAGAGCACGTCGTAGGCCTCGTTCAGCTCCTTGAAGCGCTCCTCGGCGTCGGGGGCCTTGTTCACGTCGGGGTGCAGCTCGCGCGCCTTCCGATAGAACGCCTTTTTGACCTCGGCCTCGCTTGCGTCCTTCGACACGTCGAGGACCTTGTAGTAATCAACCGTCACAGATGTCCTTTCTCAGGGAGACGTTCGGCGCACAGGGTCCGAGGTTCGGCGCACAGCCATTGCTCGTCGTCTCCCTAGCGGCCCGGGATGCGTGCATGTGCGCCGTCGAGCAGACGCGAGGCCAGAAGCACCGCAGGGATCGCCCTGCGGTAGTCCATCCTCGTCGGCCCGAAGACCGCCAACGCCCTTTGGGGCTGTTCCTCGCCATGGACCTCGGCGACCATGGAGTACGACGAGAGGCGCCCGTCCCTGCCGTCCATCCCGACCTTCACCAAGAAGCCGTTTGCCCCGAGCGCCGACACGAACAGGCGGGCGAGTGCCGCCTCGTCCTCGATGAGCTGCATCAGGGGCACGAGCGCCGTGGCGTCATGGAACTCCGGCTGCGCAAGCAGCTGGGGGAGCCCCCGATGGCGGACGGTGGCCTGGGACCTGACGGACCACAGGACGGAGAGCAGCCCCGTCGCGCCGCTGAGGAAGGCAAGCGCCCTGTCTGCGGCCTGCTCGGCGTCCAGGGCGCGGGAGCCGAGCTCGCCGAGCGTCGCGCCCTGTGCGACGGCGGGATCCTGCTCAGGTGCAAGGCGTTCCCGCAAAAGGAGCGCGTTCACGAAGACCCTGTACCCGGTGTTCGTCGGTATGCGCCCGGCCGAGGTGTGGGGGGAGCGCACGTAGCCCTCGGTCTCCAGGCCCATGAGCTCGTTGCGGATGGTCGCGGGGGAGACCTCTGTCAGGTACTGTTGGGCGATGCGTCCCGAACCGACGGGGGAAGCGCTCTCCACATACTCGTCCACCAGTGCCATGAGCACCTTCTGACGTCGCCTTGTCAGCACCTTGCGACCTTTCTCCTCGTTGATGCCCCGGGTCCCTCCTTGCATTTTTGGAAGCCTCAATGGTAGCAGGAGCACGGCTTTCGCGGCACGTTCCCGCCCAATCGTAAGAAAACTGTCATGGGTCGCCCGCCGTCCGCCGCGCCGGGGCGCGCACCGGCGCGCCTTCCGGCACCTGCTGCGCCGGGCCGCGCACCGCGCCGTCCTCTGCCGCGTCCCATATCCTGCGGTAGACCTCGTTGCCGAGCAGCCAGCCGCGCGACGTGGGACGGTAGCGGCGGCCGTCGGACTCGACGAGGCCGAGGCCCTCCATCTCGGCGAAGGCTGCGGCAAGCCGGGGGTTGTGGCCGACGGCCCTCTGGAGGAGCCCTGCGGGGACGCCCCGGCACATCCTCATGCCGAGCATGACGTCCTCGAGCGCCGCCTGCGCAGGGTCGAGGCGCTCGACGACCCTGCCGTCGAGGAGGCGCTGCCTCTCGCCTGTGCGCGGATCCTCGCGCATGCCCGCCGCCCCCCTGCCGAGCCCCAGGTAGGGCACGCCCGTCCAATAGGCGATGTTATGGCGGCATTCGAGGCCCGGCCGCGCGAAGGACGCGACCTCGTACCGGGCAAGCCCTGCGGCCTCGAGCAGCTCGTTCGCGTCGAGCATCATCTGCGCCTGCCCGTCCTCGTCGGGGCCCTCCTGCCTGCCTGCCGCCACAGCACGGGCGAAGGGCGTGCCGTCCTCTATGCTGAGGGGATAGACGCTCACATGGGGGACGCCGCTGGCGCAGGCCTCGTCGAGGCTCGCCTTCCAGCTCCCTCTGTCCTGCAAGGGTATCCCGCACATCAGGTCGAGGGAGACGTTGCCCGTGCGTTCGAGGGCGGCGGCCAGTGCGCGACGGGTGTCGGCGGCCGTGTGCCTGCGGCCGAGCGCGCGCAGCTCCTCGTCGACGAGGCTCTGTGCGCCCAAGGAGAAGCGGTTCACTCCCAGCGCGTACAGGTCGCGCACGAGCGTCGGGGCGAGGGACTCGGGGTTCGCCTCGAGCGTGAACTCCGTGTCGGGGCCGAGCGGCACACTGAGCGACAGGGCATAGACGAGGCTGACGAGCCGACGCGGGCCGAGGAAGCTCGGGGTGCCGCCACCGATGTAGAGGGTCTCGACGCGGCCGAGCAGCCTTTCGTGCGCGGCCGCGCGGATGTCGTGGACAAGCCCCTCGACATAGGCATCGAGGCGCGGGTCGTCGGGACGTGCGGCCTCGGTCGCGAAGGCGCAGTAGCCGCAGCGCTGCGCACAGAAGGGGACGTGCAGGTACAGGGCACCATAGGGGAGACGCTCCATCACTCACCGCCACGCGAGTATCTGTTCGAGGAGCGCCTCGTAGTCCTGCAGGCAGGCACAGTCGCAGACGGCGCGCCTGATGGCGCCTGCGTGAGGCGTGCCCTTGAAGTACCAGGCGATGTGGCGGCGCATGCCGGCGAGGCGGTGCGGCGCGAGGCGCGCGAGGCCCACGGTGTGCTCGTGGGCGACGCGCACGCGCTCCTCGGTCGTGGGGCCTGCGTCGGAGAAGGCGTCGGAGAATATCCAAGGGTTGCCCCGCGCCCCCCGCGCCACCATGACGGCACGGGCGCCGTGACGCTCCCGGTACTCGCGGATGTCCTCGCACGTGAAGACGTCGCCGCTGGCTATCACGGGAACCGCGACGGCCTGCACGACGCGCGAAACGACCTCCCGGTCGCTCTGCCCATGGTAGAGCTGTCGCGCCGTGCGCCCATGCACCGTCACGGCCGCGACCCCGCAGGACTCGGCCATCCTCGCGAACTCGACGGCACTGTCCTCCCCCAGCTCGTACCCCTTGCGGAACTTGACCGTCACCGGCAGCGAGACGCTCTCCACGACCGCCCGGAGGATGCGCCCCGCCAGCGCAGGCTCCCTCATGAGCGCCGCCCCCTCCCCCTTCCCCGCCACCTTGCGCGCCGGGCACCCCATATTGACGTCGATGAGCCCGATCCGCCCCCGATGCCTCGACTCAAGCCTCCTCGCCTGCTCCGCAAGGACCTCCGGCTCCCTCCCGAACAGCTGCACCGCCACCCTTCGTTCCCCTTCCCCCGACGCAAGCAACCCCTCCGTCCTCCCACTCCCATACGCAAGCCCCTTAGCCGAAACCATCTCCGTATACGTCAGATCGGCCCCAAAAGACGCACATATCCCCCTGAACACCGGATCCCCCACCCCCGCCATCGGCGCCAACAACCTCCCCCTCCCCAACAACTCCGATATCTCACCCATAACAACACCTCAAGTCCGCTCTGTCCACAACAACATCCCAAGTCCGCCCCGCCGCGCAACGCGCGGCCCCATCTGCCCACGACAATGCCCCAAACCCGGCCTGCCGCGCAGCGTGCAGGCCCAAGGCCCGGGGAAGGAGATAGGGGTTCCAAAGGGGGAAGGGGAAGGGAACACCCTTCCCCTTCCCCCTTTGCCGCCGAAGGCGCTACTCATCCACCTTCAGAATCGCCATGAACGCCTCCTGGGGAACCTCGACGTTGCCGATGTTCTTCATGCGCTTCTTGCCGGCCTTCTGCTTCTCCAACAGCTTGCGCTTGCGGGTGATGTCGCCGCCGTAGCACTTGGCAAGCACGTCCTTGCGTCGCGCCTTGACCGTCGTGCGGGCAAGCACACGGCCGCCGATCGCCGCCTGGATGGGCACCTCGAAGAGCTGGCGCGGGATTATCGCCTTGAGCTTCTGCGCCAGCACGCTGCCGGTCGCGTAGGCCTTGTCCCTGTGGACGATGAAGCTCAAGGCGTCCACCGGCTTGCCCGCCAGCAGGATGTCGAGCCTGACGAGGTCGGCCGCGCGGTACTCGGAGAACTCGTAGTCGAGCGAGGCATAGCCCTTCGTGCGGCTCTTCAGCTGGTCGAAATAGTCCATGATGAGTTCGGACAGGGGCATCTCCCACTTCATCTCCACCGTCGTCGTCGAGAGGTACTGCATGGTGGAGAAGGTGCCGCGACGCGCGACGGACAGGTCCATGACCGCACCGACGTAGTCGGGGGGGATGATGACCGTGGCGGAAAGGCAGGGCTCCTCGATGCGGTCGATGCCTGCGGCATCGGGCATCTCCTGCGGTGAATGGATGGCAAGCATCCTGCCGTCCGTGAGGTGGACATGGTACTCGACGCTGGGCGCAGTGGCGAGCAGGTCGAGCGAGAACTCGCGCTCAAGGCGCTCCTTGACGACCTCCATGTGGAGCAGGCCGAGGAAGCCCACGCGGAAGCCGAAGCCGAGGGCATGGCTCGTCTCCGGCTCATAGACGAGCGCAGGGTCGTTGAGCTGCAGCTTGTCGAGGGCGTCGTGCAGGTCGGGGTACTGGTCGCCGTCCAAGGGGAAGAGCCCCGTGTAGACCATGGGCTTCACCTCGCGGTAGCCGGGAAGCGGGATCGGGGCGCCGCCGCTGGCGAGGGTCACCGTGTCGCCGACCCGCACGTCCGCAGGGTCCTTGAGGCCCGTGACGAGGTAGCCGACCTCCCCTGCCCCCAAGGCCTCGACGGGCGTGTTCGCGGGGCGCCGCACCCCCACCTCCTCGACCTGCGTGACGATGCCGGTCGCCATGAGGCGGATGCGCATGCCGGCGGCGATACTGCCGTCGATCACGCGGATCAGGGCGATGACGCCGCGATAGGGGTCGAAGTAGGAGTCGAATATCAGCGCGGAGAGAGGCGCGCCCGCGTCCCCTGTCGGGGCGGGTATGCGCGCGACGACGGACTCGAGCAGCTGTCTGACGCCCTCGCCGGTCTTGCCCGAGGCCGTCAGCGCGTCGTCGGCGGGTATCGCAAGGCCCTCCTCGATCTCCTGGCGCGCCCGCTCCACGTCGGCCGCAGGGAGGTCTATCTTGTTTATGAGGGGGATTATCTCGAGCCGGGCGTTCATGGCCATGAGGGCGTTCGCGACGGTCTGGGCCTCGACGCCCTGGGTCGCATCGACCACGAGCACGGCCCCCTCGCAGGCGGCGAGCGAGCGTGAGACCTCATAGGTGAAGTCCACGTGCCCCGGTGTGTCGATGAGGTTGAACTGGTAGGTCTGCCCGTCGTCGGCGTCGTACATGACGCGGACCGCCTGTGACTTGATGGTGATGCCGCGCTCCCGCTCGATGTCCATGGAGTCGAGCACCTGCTCCACCATGTCGCGTTCGGCGACGGTATGGGTGAGCTGCAGCACCCGGTCGGCGAGCGTCGATTTGCCATGGTCGATATGGGCGATGATGGAGAAGTTCCTGATATGGCGGGGGTCTGTCATGGCCGCTTGCAAAGGCCCCTCCCGCAGCTCCCGTGACAGGGGCCTGCGGGAGGGGCGTAGAGGCTATTCTTCGGCTGTGGCCGCGTCGGCCGCAGCGGCCGCGTCGGCAGGGGTCTCCTCGGCAGCGGCCTCGGCTGTCTCCGTCACGGCCTCTGCGGCAGGGGCCTGCTCCGGTTCGACGGAGGGCTGCCCGGGCTCGGCAGGGGCCTGCATGCCGTCGCCGCTCGGCACGGACGTCCCGTCCGCTTCTGCGGGGGCATCGGCGGGGGCGGCGGCCTTCTCCGCAGGGGCCTTCGCCCCTGCGCCCGCCTTTTCTGCCGGGGCCTTCTCCTTGCGCGCCTTCTGCTTGGGCTTGGGGGCGTTCGGGTCCGGCTCGGAGACCTTGATCTCGATGCCGAGGGTCTCGGCGGCGGCCTTCATGGAGAGGGATATCCGGCGGCGCTCAGGGTCTATCTCCATGACCTTCACGTGCGCCGTGTCGCCGACATGGACGACCTGGGAGGGCGACTCGATGTGCCGCATGGCCATCTCGGAGATGTGGACGAGGCCCTCGATGCCGTCGCCCAGCTCGACGAAGGCGCCGAAGCTGACGAGCTTGGTCACCCTGCCCTCGATGATGGAGCCGGCCGGGAAGCTCTTGACCTGCTGGCGCCAGGGGTCCTCGGTGGTCTGCTTGAGCCCGAGCGAGATGCGCTCGCGGTTGAGCTCGACCTCGAGTATCTCGACCTCGACCTCGTCCCCCACCTTGACGACCTCCGAGGGATGGCTGACATGGCTCCAGGAGAGCTCGCTGATGTGCACGAGGCCGTCGATGCCGCCCAGGTCAACGAAGGCGCCGAAATCGACGATGGAGGAGACGGTCCCCCTCAGGCGCATGCCCTTGACGAGCTTCTCCAGAATCTCGGAACGCTCGTTCCTGCGGCCCTCCTCCAGCACGACGCGGCGCGACAGGACGACGTTGTTGCGGTTGCGGTCCATCTCGATGACGCGGGCCTCGACCTGCTCGCCCATGAAGGACTCGAGATCCTTCACGCGGCGCAGGTCCACCAGCGAGGCCGGCAGGAACCCGCGCAGCCCTATGTCGAGGATGAGGCCGCCCTTGACTATCTCGATGACCTCGCCGACGACGTTCTCGCCGGAGTTGAACTTCTCCTCGATGTCGATCCATGCGCGCTCGTACTCGGCACGCTTCTTGGAGAGGATGAGACGTCCGTCCTTGTCCTCCTTCTGAAGGACGAGTGCCTCGATCTTCTCCCCGACGCTGACGAGCTCGGAGGGGTCGATGTCCCTGCGGATGGAAAGCTCGCGTGCCGGGATGACGCCCTCCGACTTGAAGCCGATGTCGAGGAGCACCTCGTCATGCTCGATCTTGACGACGATGCCGGTGACGAGGTCTCCATCGTCGAACTCGGTGATGGTCGCGTCGATGAGCCGGTTCATCTCGTCGTCGTCGACATCCTCCAGCTCGATGATCGAGGTGTTCTTGATCTCACTCAAAGGTGGACCCCTTTCAATTAGGGGCCCCGTCCGTCACGCTCTCCATCGCACACACGTCGTCGAGCGCACACACTTGTCTCGGGGCCAACAGTACAATCCCTCCGCAGCACCTGCGAAGAACTAAACCAGTATACGGATTATCGCGGGCGCTCACAAGGGGAAGATTCGCCGGTGCCGTCCGTCGCCGTCCAAACGTTACTGTTCGCACCCCCTCTGTCATCCCGAGCCTGCCGAGGGATCTTCGGCTGCGCAGCAGCCGACTGCGGCCGGAAGGTGCTTCGACCTGCGGTCGACCGCTGGCGCGGTCGAGGATCCCTCGGCAGGCTCGGGATGACAGAGGGGGTGCGAACAGTAACGTCCAAACCGCTGCCGCCCGCAGCGAAATCAGCGCAATCGGTTTCGAATCGGTTTTCCTTTTGACACGACCCGTCCGGCTCGCTGTGCTAGGATGGGATGGCGTTACAAGGAGCACGGGGGCACATCGAGATGCCCGCCGTGCACTGCATGCCCTGCAGGGGCGAGGAGGCACATTGAAGGCATGTCGGCTCTATGGGCCATCACCACGATAGCGGCGGCGCCGATGCTGCGGCGCGGCAGCGGCAGCAGGCGTCTGCCATCTCGGACTACATCGCATGCGGGATCGAGCATGGGTGCGGGGCCTGCGTCGGGCTCGAGCTCGAGCACTTCATCGTCCGCGTTGGCGACCACGCGCACGTCCCCTACCTCGACGACCCTGTGACCGGCGCCTTGGGCGTGGGCAGCATCCTTGAGCGGCTGGCGCCCTTCTATACGGAGAAGGTCTACGAGCCCCAGGACGACGGGAGCAGGCGTCTCATAGGCCTGGCCCGCGACGATGCGAGCCTCACCTTGGAGCCGGGTGCGCAGCTCGAGGTCAGCATCTCCCCCCTCTGGAAGGTCGCCGACGTCGAGGCCGTCTACCGCGCGTTCCGCTCCGAGCTCGACCCGCTGCTCGACGGGCTCGGCTACGAGGCCCTTGCCTTGGGCTATCACCCCTCTGCCCGCGCGGAGGACGTCCCCCTCATCCCCAAGGAGCGCTACCGCCTCATGGACAGGCACTTCAGGGAGACCGGCAGGCATGGCGCCTGCATGATGCGCGCAACGGCCGCGACCCAGGTGAGCATCGACTATTCGAGCGAGGAGGACGCCGTCCGCAAGTTCCGCGTCGCCAACGCGCTCGGCCCCCTCTTCGCGTTCGTCACGGACAACAGCCCGGTCTTCGAGGGAACGCCCGTCGCCGCTGCACGAAGGGGCGTGCCGGGCGCGGACATGCAGGGAGGCGTCCCGGGCCTTCCCGTGCCCGAGCGCATGGCGCGCACCGCCGTCTGGGACGACGTGGATGCGGGGCGCTCCATGACGGCGCCGGGGACCTTCGAGGAGGGCTTCGGCTTCACAGCCTACGCGAAGGCCGTCCTCGACGCAGAGGCCGTCTTCACGGTCGAGGAGGACGGGACGGGGGCAGCACGGGGCGTCGCGCAGGAAGGCCGCAGCTTCACTGCGGCCTTCGCCGACCGGCAGCTGGGCCGCAAGGAGGTCGAGCACATCCTCTCGCTGTTCTTCTTCGACGTGCGCTTCAAGACCTATATAGAGATACGCGTCGCCGACTCCCTGCCCTTGGAGCACGCCCTCGCCTTCGTCGCGCTCGTCAAGGGGCTGTTCTACAGCGAGGAGGCGCTCGGCATGCTCGATGCCCGTCTGGCAGGCACAGATGCCGCCGCCATTGCCGAGGCGAAGGCGGCACTGCGCGCGAAGGGCTACGGTGCCGAGGTCTACGGAAGGCCCGTCCCCGAATGGCTCGACGAGTTGCTCGGGATGGCCCAGGTCTCGCTCAGGCGGGCCGACCGGGCCTACCTCGAGCCCCTTGCCCGGCTCGTCGCCGCACGGACGACCCTCGTCGATGCGGGCCCCGAGGCCCCCTCCGGGTCGAGGGGGTGACACGGCCCCATGTCGGAAATCGCCGCGCCGTCGGCCCTCCCTGCGCTTTCGGATGCATACCGCAGCTGCTTCGAGCACGAAGGGGGCGACCTGCCGGGCCGCCTTGCGGCTCAGGCCTACCTTGACGGCTCGACGGCCGTCTATCACGGCGAGGTGATCGGGCTCGGTTTCATCCCCAAGCTCTACGACATGGATGCGCTGCGCTTCCTCGACGCGCAGGCCACGGTCGCCTATAGGATACTGGAGAAGGTCACGCGGCGCTTCCTCGACGATGCCGCATACCGCCGCCTCTTCGGCTTCTCTCCCCTGCTCGAGCACCTGATATGCCTGCCGACCGGCTACGATGCGCTCATCCCCGTCATGCGCATGGACGTCTTCCTCGACGAGGGGACGCTGGACTTCATGCTCTGCGAGTTCAACACCGACGGCACATCCGCCATGAACGAGGACCGCGAGGGCGCGAACGCCCTCATGCGCTCCGTGGCCTTCGTGCGCGCGCAGGGCGAGGGCGGCCTTGCGCTCGAGGCGCAGGAGCTCTTCGAGGGCTGGGTCGACGAGTTCCTGGCGCTGTATGGGTCGAGCGTCCGGGCGGACGGTGGGGCTGCGCCTGCCGCGTCCGGGGCTGCTGCGAGCGCGGGTCCGGACGGCCCCTGCGTCGCCATCGTCGACTATGCGTCGAGCGCCACCTCCTACGAGTTCGAGGAGTTCCGTTCGCGCTTCGAGGCGCGAGGGCTGCGCTGCCTTGTCTGCGACGTCTCCAGCCTGGTGTACGAGGACGGCGCGCTGCACGGGACCGACGTCGTGCCCTCGCGCCGACAGACGGGCGCGGCGGACGGTGCCTGCGGCGCATCGAGGATAGACGCGGTCTACCGTCGGGCGGTGACCGGCGAGCTGCTGGCGGAGCTCGAAGGGCAGGGCGTGCGGCCCCAGGACGTCGGCTCTCCCGGGGCGGCACGGGGGGCCCTTGCGCTCGCCCGCGCCGTCGGCGACCGGAGCATCTGCATGATAGGGGGCTTCAGAACCCAGGTCGCCCACTGCAAGCAGCTGTTCGCGGTGCTCCACCTCCCTGAGACCTCGGCCTTCCTCACCGACGAGGAGGCCTGCTTCGTCCGCAGGCATGTGCCCTATACGGCACGCCTCGACGACCCCTCCGTCGACCTCGGCCCCCTGCGCTCCGACAAGGACGCCTGGATACTCAAGCCCAACGAGGGCTACGCCTCCCAAGGGGTCCATGCGGGCATCGACCACAGCCAGGCCGAGTGGGAGGACGCCATAGAGGCCTGCAGCGTCCGCCCCTATGTCGTCCAGGCCTTCTGCAGGCAGTACGCCACGCCCAACACGCGCCTTGTCCCCCTCGGCCCCGACGGAGGGCGCCTTGCGCGCTTCGACGCGCTGGCGCTCGAGCCTTGGAACAACCTCACGGGCCTCTACCTCTACAAGGGACGCTTCAGCGGCATCTTCGTGCGCGCCGGCCAAAAAGGCATCATAGCCGGCTTCGCAGGCGGCATCACCGTGCCGGCCTTCCTCTCCGCCTATGACCCCGCTGCCGGCCTCGCCCTCAGGACGCGTCCGGGCAGCTCCCGAAAGGACCTCGATGACTGATCCGACCGGCGCACGCGTCCGCGTGCGCTTCGCACCGTCGCCGACGGGCAAGCTCCATATCGGCGGCGCCCGTACCGCGATCTACAACTGGGCGTTCGCACGCCATTTCGGAGGGAGCCTCATCCTGCGCATCGAGGACACCGACCCCGGGCGCTCAACCTCCGAGAACACCGCCCAGATCATCCGGGCCCTCACCTGGCTCGGCATCGACTGGGACGAGGGGCCCGGTGCCGGCGGCGCCTTCGGCCCCTACCTCCAGACGGAGCGCTTCCCCCTCTACCGGGAGATGCTCGAGCGCCTGAAGGCGCGCGATGCCGCCTACCCCTGCTTCTGCCCCGCAGAGGAGCTTGCCTCCAAGCGCCAGGCGGCGCTCGCGGCAAAGGCCTATGCCGGCTACGACCGAAGCTGCCGTGACATCCCGCCCGCCGAGGCGCAGGCCCGCATCGAGGCGGGCGAGCCGCACACCTGGCGCCTCAAGGTGCCGGAAGGCCGCGGCGACGTGGTCTTCGACGACCTGGTCTTCGGCACCACGGCATTCCCCGCAACGCAGCTCGACGACTTCATCCTCGTCCGCACGGACGGCACACCCACCTACAACTACGTCGTCTGCGTCGACGACGCCCTGATGGAGGTCACCCACGTCATCCGGGGCGACGACCACCTCTCCAACACGCCCAAGCAGATACTCGTCTACGAGGCGCTCGGCATGCCCGTGCCGCGCTTCGCCCACCTCTCCATGATCCTCGGGGCGGACGGCAAGCGCCTCTCCAAGCGCCACGGCGCGACCGGCGTCGAGGCCTACAAGGACGAGGGCTACTTCCCCGACGCCCTGCTCAACTACCTTGCGCTGCTCGGCTGGTCGCTGGACGGCGAGACCACGCTCTTTGCCCGGGACGTGCTCGTCGAGAACTTCACGCTCGACCGCATCTCCAAGAACCCCGCCGTCTTCGACGAGGCGAAGCTCGCCTGGGTCAACGCGAGCTACCTCAAGGGCATGGGGGCGCAGGCCTTCGCCCGTGCGCTCGTCCCCCTGCTTGAGCGCCATGGCCTGACGCGGGAGGGCGCACTCGTATATGTCAAGGACAGGGAGGGCGCCGAGGGCGGAGGCGGGCAGCTGCTGCTCGTGGACGGGACGCCCGCCACGCCCGAGGCCGTTGCGGCAGACATCGCCGAGAACCGTCCGTGGTACGAGGCCCTTTATCCGCTCGTCGCCGAGCGGGCGAAGACGATGGCGGAGGCCGTGTCCATGCTCGCCTACCTCTTCAGCGGCGACAAGGTGGCGCTCGACGGGGAGTCGATCGAGAAATGCCTGCGTGTGGAGGGTGCTGCCGAGGCGCTTGCCCGCGCCGAGGCGCTCCTCGGCGACGAGGCCTTGGAGTGGAAGGCCTCCGTCATCGAGGCCGCCTTGCGCACCATACCTGAGGAGTTGGGCAGGAAGCCCAGGGCGGTCTTCCAGGCGCTGCGCGTGGCCGTCTGCGGGAACAAGGTCTCGCCGCCGCTGTTCGAGTCGTTGGAGCTGCTCGGCAGGACGCACGTGCTCGCACGGATCGGGCGGGCACGGGAGCTTGCGCGGGGGTAGCCCGGACCCGTTCGGCCGGGACGTCCCGGACAGAGCGGAGGCCGTGCCGAGGCAGCGTGCCATCCAGCCCGAGGCGCTCCTGTGCGCCTGTCTCGGGCGAGGGCTCGCGCCTCAGTCCACGGCATGTGCCAGCGCCGAGACCAAGGCGGTGCTGGCCTTCTCGAGGACGCCTGCGGCCGCCATGCAGTCATAGCGTTTTGCCATGTCCCCGGCCGTCATCGCCCCGCTCATCGCATCGGCGATCGCCAAGGGCAGCTCGTCGGTCGTTTCGGCGCGTCCCCTCGTGGGAAAGACCCTCAGACGCGGGTCGACGAGTGCCAATGCCCTCGTCATCTCTGCCTCCGCCCTCCCAAGGATATCGGCGATCGCAGGCTCGCCGTGCCGTGTCGCCAGCATCCTGGCCTCGTACACGGCCGCCCCCGCTTCCCCGATGGCCTGCTTCAGCTCATCGGTTCGCTCAAGGGCACTCACCGGCAGGCCGCCTTTCTCGTTTCGGCCTGTTCCTTATGTCGCGTCAGTGTCATTCCTCCGTCACGTCACTCCCTGTCTTTGCTCTGGGGGGCGCCCTCGGCCTGCAAGAGGGGCGGCTGCCGCCTGTCGGCAGACAGGCCGAGCAGGTAGTCGGCCGAGCATCCGAATACCCGGGTCATCCTCCTGATCGACTCGCCGCCCGGCTCCGACGTCCCGAGCTCCCAGCCCGATACCGTCGCCCGGCTCACCCCTATCAGTTTTGCGAGTCCCCCTTGGTCGATGCCAAGGAGCGCCCGCTCACTTGCAATGGTTTTTAATGTCACGTTCACCCCAATGCAACAACACTTATTGCCTCATACCTAAAAATACCTTAATTTTTATTGTACTTCAAGAGGGAGTTCCATGATTTGCAAAAGTTGCTTTTGTATTCTGGTAAAGTTGTACTGCCATGTGGGCTCATCCAAAGAAGGTGATCGTATGAAGTATCCGAACAGGCTCAGGCAGGTGCGGGAGGACGTGCTTGCCGTCACGCAGCTCGAGCTCAGCAAGAGCCTTGGCATGACCCCGCAGAATTATCAACGCTATGAATATGGCAAAGTAGACATAAAGGCCTCCATGATCGTCACGGTCTGCAAGATGGCCGGATGTTCTGCCGATTGGCTGATATGCAACGACAGGCCGGTCGCCCCTGCGCCGGACGATTTGGGGGAAGACGAGGTCAAGGTCCTCGGCGAGTACCGCAATCTGAGCTACGAGGGCCAGGAGAAGGCAAAGGAGCAGCTGTGCCTCCTCGGCCTGAAGTACAAGAAGGCAGGCGTGTAGGCCCGGTTGGGGAATCGTGGGGGCGAATCCGCCGACGACGTGCGACAGGCCCCCTTCCGGGGGCCTGGGAATGGGTGGTAGCCCGTATGGGGGCCGAGCGCCCGGAAAACGCACCGCGTTTTCAGCGAGGTCGGGTGCGAGCCTGCGAGCACCCATGGGGTGAGCGGTGCGGGGCGGGGCGGACGCCCGGAACCGGGCAAGGGGTCGTGGGGGCGAATCCGCCGACGACGTGCGACAGGCCCCCTTCCGGGGGCCTGGGAATGGGTGGTAGCCCGTATGGGATTCGAACCCACGATCTCCGCCTTGAGAGGGCGGTGTCCTAAACCGCTAGACGAACGGGCCATGCTGAACGCGCTATCTGCTCCAAGCTGCTCGGCGACCCTCAACGGGACACCTTGGGCTTTCTTGGCTGGGGTGGGAGGAGTTGAACCCCCACTTACGGAACCAGAATCCGCTGTCCTACCATTAGACGACACCCCAGTTGCCAAGCCGGAGCCTGGGGCCCTGCCGGGCGCGGGTACCTATGTTAGCGAACCTCGGGGCATCGCGCAACCGGGATTCCGGGAAAGTTTGGCCAGAGGGCCGGAGTCTGTTACACGTCACACCCCCACTGTCATTCCGAGCCCCCACTGTCATTCCGAGCCTGTCGAGGAATCTTCGACCGCGCCAGCGGTCGACCGCAGGTCGAAGGGCACCCTGACCTGCCGTGGGTCACAGCGTGTGCCAATATTACTCGGCGGGGGGCGGAATTACAGTGGGGGTGTGTCGTGTTACACACACCCGCCCCCTGGCCAAAAATTCC
>JAISGJ010000232.1 GCA_031263105.1 Coriobacteriales bacterium | reverse complement strand
ATGCCGGCGAGGATGGAGGCTATCACGTCGTCGGGGGTGCGGCCCGAGACCCGGGCCTCGTGGGCGAGGGAGAGGCGGTGGCGCAGGACGTGGGGGGCGAGGGCCTTCACGTCGTCGGGAAGCACGTAGCCCCGGCCGTGCGCGAACACGTAGGCGCGCGCCAGCGCAAGGAGCGCGATGCCGCCACGGGGCGAGGCGCCGACCTGCACCTCGGGGTTGTCGCGCGTCGCCGTGACGATCTCCACCACGTAGCGCATGATCATCTTGGAGGCGTAGACCTCGCGCGCCGCCGCGCGCACGGCCAGCACGTCCTGATTGTGCCTGCTCGAAAAGTGGAGAGGAACAGCTCGGTTCTCTCCACTCCTTGGCCGCTCGGCAGCTCGGCAAGGTTTACGATGAGATAGTCGATGGTCAGCCCTCCTTGAAAAAGCCTTGCAGGTCCTTGCCCTTCAGTTCTTTGGCGCGAATTGGTCTTGGCCTTTTGTTCGCTTCGGCTTTCTCGGTAGCAATCATGGCATCGAGCAATCTCTGCGCCGACTTCTCGTCACTCACTTTGATGGTACTGAATATGCTGCTTGTTGCCATGTCCGCTCACCTCATTTCAAGAATCAAATTCTTTCCTATCTGAAATATAATACTGCAGAACATGCGGCTTCGGACGACGGGGGACGGCATGCCTGCCAACAGTCTGCCAAGTACACGGGCTGGCCGGCGCCAGTGCCGCACACAGTGCGGCGCGGCTGCGCCGCTTGCAGACGTGACGCTCCGTTCGCTTGCGCTCGCTGCGCCAAGGGGGCGGGTGCCGTCTCCCTGTCACCTCTCTGTCTGTCACCGTACTGCCCGTTCCCTAATGCAGACGATCGGGGCAGACGATCGGAGGCGCAAATCGGGTGTCCGGACGAGCGATTGCATGCAGACTGCGCTATACTGACTGAACCGGCCAATGGAAGGCAGCCTGCCATGCGCGTCCCACGTATCTACATAGAGACCTCGATCTTCAACTTCTGCTTCGCGGACAACGACCCAGAAAAACAGCGCGACACGCTCAAGCTCTTCGATGAGATTCGCGAGGGAAAGTACGAGCCTGTCACATCCGTCTACGTGCTCGAAGAACTGGAGAGGGCGCCTGAGCCCAAACAAGGCAACATGACGGCGTTGATCCGAGACTGCGCTATCGCGATGCTCGCAACGAGCGATGAGGCAGAGGATCTGGCGAACCGATACATCGAAGCCGGCATCATTCCAGAGAAATACAAGCTGGACGCTATACATATCGCGATGGCAACGATACACGGACTTGATGTGATGGTCAGCTTCAACTTCAAGCACATCGTCAAGCGAAAAACCATCGAGATGACGGCAGCTGTCAACTTTGAGCAAGGTTACAGGTCGATTGGCATATATTCCCCGACGGAGGTGGTCGAAAATGATTGACGAGCTGAGGGACGAGCCTGAGGCAATGCGTGAGATACACAAGATTCGCCTGCAGATATACGAGGAGAAGAAGGACATGACCCCTGCCGAGAGAGCGCTGCACACCGATGCGGCGGCAAGGCGCATGGCAGAGAAGCACGGCCTGACCATCGTGGACTCACTCCCGTCCCTGCAGAACGGGCGCTTCAGCCGAGGACAGGCGAGCCTTCGCAGCACATTCAGCGGCATGTCGAGATAGCTACGAGTACGCCAGCAGCACGAGGCGACAATGCCAAAGCTAGCCCAAGTCCGCGTCCCCTCTCAGTGTGACAAAACAGTACCGTCCCTTTGTCGCTGTCCAGTGTGACAAAACAGTACCGTCCCTTTGTCGCTGTCCCTTTGTCGCTCTCTTTGTCGCTCTTGTCTTTGTCGCTCTTGTCGCTCGCTCGCTTTGTCGCTCCTTTGTCGCTCTCCTTTGTCGCTCTTTGTCGCTCGTCACAGCTCGCTTTCGAACCTATAGCTCGATTGCTAACCGTCACACCCTCCACGGACACCACTGTGTCACCCTGAGCTCCACCGCCTCTCCCTCGCCCCCGCTGTCATTCCGAGCCTGCCGAGGAATCCTCGGCTGCGCCAGCGGCCGACCGCGGTCGGAAGGCGCTTCGGCCAGCGGTCGGCCGCTTTGCGTCCCGTGGGCCTGTCGGTCCGTCCTCGCTGAAAACGCGGTGCGTTCTCCGGGTGCCCGGACCCAAGGATCCCTCGGCTGCGGGGGCTTCGCCCCCTCCGCTCGGGATGACAGTAGGGCTCGGAATGACGGTGGGGGTGCGGCCCGCCACCTTTGCCTCGTGGGCGAGGGGAATTGTCGTGCGCGTGTCCCCTGTGGCTGGCACAACATAACGGCTGTTCGCGGCGCATGGGGGTGCAGGGGCGCCACCCGGGTCGGAGCGCCGGCTCGCCTCTAGCGCACGAAGACGTCGCCGTCTGCGGGGTGTTTGAGGCCCCGGGCCTCGTCCTCGTCGTAGTAGGGGACGGCGATGCCGGCTAGGATGGAGGCTATCACGTCGTCGGGCAGGACGTAGCCCCGGCCGCGCGTGAGCACGTAGGCGCGCGCCAGCGCAAGGAGCGCGATGCCGCCACGGGCGAGGCGCCGACCTGCTCGATGGGACTCTGCGTCGCCAGCACCATGAAGGGCTCGTCGAGCGGGTGCGCGGTGCCGTCCACCGTCACCTGCCGCTGCACCAGGCGGCGGGGCGTCGGGGACGCCGCCCCCTACGAGTGCCGCGCCTGCGTTCGCCGGGGCGGCAGCCTCGCCTGCTGGGCTGGGCGCAGCTCATCTCGTCGGTCAGGACGGCGTGCTCGCAGCCAACCATCACATGAGGACAGGGCGGTTTTGCGCAAAGGGGACTTGGCGCAAGCCGGATTCCCCAACAGATTTCGACGGGGATCTTGAAAACGTCAAATCCGAGGACACAATGCCTGTCTCGGGCAATGGTCGGCATCATAGGCAGCAACACTGTAGGTTACTGTTCACACCCCACTGTCATCCCGAGCCTGCCGAGGGATCCTCGGCTGCGCCAGCGGTCGACCGCAGGTCGAGAGGCCCCCTGACCTGCCGTTGGACACTGCGTGTCCAAAGATTCCTCGGCGGAGCTCGGAATGACAGTGGGGTGTGAACAGTAACCACTGTAGCCCATTTTGTGTTCGTCCCCTCGTTTGTGTTCTGGAGGACAAGCATTCTATGATATGATGCCCAAAGGAACCCGGGCACAGGAAGGAGGTTGGCTGTGGCTACTTCGAGTATTGGGAAGTTGATTGTTGTCGACGACGATGCGGCAGATCGGATGATTGCTCAAATTGAGGAGCAGGAAGCCAACCCCGAGCCGTACAGACGTCACAGTATAAAGTGGGGCAACCCGAAAAAACTGGCGGAGGCGCTCGGCAAAGAGTATGCCAATGAGAGGTGAGCTGCGCCTCAATTCCCTCAGAGAACAGATGCCCTCAGAACCCGAGAGGCTCCCTGAGCTTGAGAGGAAGTTCAAGGAGTTTCATTGTATCCGCGACAATGACATAGAGCGTTTCATCCAAAACAACGCCTTGGCCTTTGAGCGCAGCGGTCTTGCGAGGACCTATTTCTATACGGACGACGAATCGGACGGCTTTGCCCGAAAAATGAGCGTCGTCGCCTATTTTACTGTTACGGTTACCGCCTGCCTGCCTAAAGTCGTTTAAGTCCTCCTTGAAACCGTGTTACAATAACACCCATAGAAACCCGGGTCGTTTCGGACGTATGCCCAAGGACACTTGTCATGAGGCACCGGGCTTTCTTTTATAGAACGTGCGAACCTCCAGCTTTTTCTTTCCCCTTTGGACAGTCGCCAGATACACTGTTCCGCTCAGGTTCTTTGTCAGCATGAACCGGGCGTTTCCCAGTTTATCGTCCTCGCCTCTTATAAGTTCGTCATATTCGCTGAGGATAATCGGTATCATTGCGAAGTCCTCTGGCGTTATATCGATTTGGCCAAGCGCATCCTCTCCGGAACCGTGGCGGTTTTTGATATGCCGCATGTCGCTGTCCGTGATAAAGACCTGCTGCAGATCAAGTCCCCCATCTTTGCTCGTAGCACTTTTCAGCCTCTCGCTGACAGCGATGTTGATTGAGACCTGTATGTCGGCTCCCTCCCAAATGCCGACGGCCGCAGCAACGAGAAGCTCCGCAGCCTGTGTCGCAGTGATGGCGTTCATTGTGCGGTGTCTCCGGCCCGCAGATAGCCGTAATAGACCTCAAGCAGGTTAACGACGTTCATAGACACCGAGCAGCTGCCGCCCGCCGCCGCCACAAGAAGGCCCTCGATTATGTCAGGCCCCTGTTCCTTTTGAAACAGCGCTATCGGGGCGCAGGCATCCAGCACGTACTTCTTCATTTGCCGTGAGCCCTGTGCTCGATCTCCATGTCCTCACGCCGATACCCGAAGAACCTCTCGGTCGTCAGCTTGCTCCCTGCGCCAATGCCGAGAAGCCCGCTGCCCTTGCCCTCACGCACGGGGGTGAGGCTGATGACGCCGCCGTCCTCGCGCAGCCTGACGCGCTCCGTCGGAATCAGGGGGAGCAGGGTTTCCTGCAGCGTGCTTTTGCTCAACACCATCTCGGTCATGTCTGTACTCCGTTCCCGCAGGGCCTGCCAACGGTGCAATTCGCTGTCCGCAGATTCTCAAACCTTGCTCACCTGAACGTGCGTCAGGCCACACCGCTAGTATAGTGCAGAATCACGACACATCAAAGCGCGATCTGCGGCCGCACGGCCAGCGAAGGAAGCCGCCCCTTGAGGGGCGCCCTCCCGGCGGGGGCCGCCCGGAAAGCAACGAAGGAGGACGGCCTTGGGCCCCTCATCTTCCCAGCACCTCCAGGCAGTCTATCCTCTCCTGCTTGGCGACGATGACGCCGCCTTGGCGGCGGTCGTCGGTTATGGTCAGGTAGAGCCTGCCGGTCTTGAAGACATAGCCGTAGTCTTCCGAGTACTCCAGCTGGGTCGTGCCCGTCCCGTCCGGCCACATCGATGCCTTCGTGCGCTCGATCGCCTCCCTGCTCGCGGGGTTTGCCTCGAAGTCGGCCCTCTGCTGCCTCGCCTGCTCCATCTCGGCGGCGGTGGGGTGGTAGAGCCTTGTGGTGCTCACGAACTGGATATCGCTGCCGTCGACATTGACGTAACAGCTCGACGACGTCTTGATGTCCCCGATGTACAGCGTCACCCTCACGTCGCCGTGGTCGGGGACGCCGTTCTCGTCCTGATGGGAGACGTGTTCCGCCACCCTGTATCCCTCGGGATCGAAGTCCGGGTCGGCGCTTCTGATGGCCGTGATTATCGCCGCATAGCCGTCCGCGTTCCCGGAGAGGTCGAGCTCCTTGCCTTCGGGGACGCTCCCCAATGCGAACTCTCCGGAGGCCGGGTGGACGCCCGGCAGGTCCAGCAGCGACGGCGGGGGCGCGTCCGGGTCGGCGAGGCCCTCCCCGGCCTCTGCCCGGACCTCCCCTTCGGCGGCAGGCGGGTCCGGCGGCGGCGAAAGGGCCGCGTCCGAAACGGCGACATCCCCGGCATCGTCCTGATTCTTGTCTTCGGCACCGGGCGAGACCCCGTCGTCCGGCCCGCTCGGCGACGTTTCGCTCGGAGCTGCACTTGCCGGCGGCGCTTCGAGCGGTGCCGTGCCTCTCGGCGGCGCGGGCGCAAAGAAGAGGAACGCCGCTGCGGCAGCGGCCAGCAGCAGCACGGCCAGCCCTGCAGTCAGCGCAGTGCGCCTCGCCTTCCGCCTTTTTCTGTCTTCCATCCCTGTCGGCTCCTTTCTGCGAGGCCGTCCCGTGTGCGTCCCTTCGATCAGGCGGGGGCTATCGTCACCGTCGTGTCCCCGAGAACCTTGGCGTACATGACCAGATCCACAGGTGCTACTTCGTTGTGCTCTTCGGCATAGATATCTGCATATTCGTTCGCATACAAACAGGCGTTCTCAACGGTGTAGCCGAACACCAAGGCGTCGTTGTACTTCTGGAGCCAGTACAGGCCGGCGTCGCCGAAGGGGTGTATCTTGCCGGTGAAGCCCAGGACGGCCTGCGCGTCGCAGTCCCGCGCGGCCTCGCAGATGTTGTCGCCGAAGTGGTGGTCCCCCTCGTCGTCGCCCTCCAGGTAGCCCGCCGTGTTGCAGGCGACGAAGGAGATGAGCCTCGTGCCGGAGAGGTCCCTGCCCGCCAGCCCGGCGTAGTTGAACAGGGTGTCCGCAGACTGCCCGTCGCCGCCGCACCGGACGCCGCACATGTAGTCCGAGCCCGTCGGCTCCGTGCCGAGCAGCCCGTCGTACTCGTAGTCCCCGCAAACGACGTTGTTGTAGCTGCCGTGGCCGAACAGGAAGACCACGTCGCTCCCGAGCCTGTCTGTCGACCCCCCGGGGTTCTTGCCGCGAAGGTAGCCCACGGTCGGGCTCGTGTTGCTGTAGCTCGCGTAGCCCGCCGTCCCGTAGGCGGCTGCGGCATAGAGCACGCCGGGGGTGCAGTCCCCTGCATAATCCGTCCTGCCTGCGACCTGGGTGTTCCAGAGCCACTCGGGCCCGAAGTCGCACCCTATGGAGTAGGCGTACCGGGGCGCGGGCGGCGGGGGGCTCAGGCCCTCCCACCAGTCGCGGCCCGTCTCGAAATGCCCTTCGAGCTCGGAGGCGGTGCCGGCATCGTATTCGACGGCGGGGAGCCCGGCGGCCACCGGGGCGGCAGGCGCCGCCACGGCGCACGCAAGGGCGAGGGCTGCGGCCAAGAGGCAGGCCGCCAGGGCGCGGGCTGCGCGGGCGGGGGCCGGGGGCCGTCTCCTCTCCATGCCCTGCTCCTTCCTTCCGTGCGGTGCGGCTGCGCCGCCTGTCGGCGCGACGCTCCGCTTGCTTGCGCCCGCTGCGCCAAGGCGGCAGGCGCACGCCCGCCGCCTTGGAACCACCCCGGCACTTCGGGGCACTCCGTGGGCCTGTCGGCCCGCCCTCGCTGAAAACGCGGTGCGTTTTCCGGGCGTTCGGACCCAAGGATCCCTCGGCTGCGGGGGCTTCGCCCCCTCCGCTCGGGATGACAGTGGGGGTCGGCAACGTGACGACCGCTTGCGGCGCATGGGGGTGCGGGGGCAGCGCCCGGGCCGGAGCGCCGGCCCAGGGCTAGCGCACGAAGACGTCGCCGCCTGCGGCCTGCTTGAGGCCTCGGGCCTCGTCCTCGTCGTAGTAGGGGACGGCGATGCCGGCGAGGATGGAGGCTATCACGTCGTCGGGGGTGCGGCCCGAGACCCGGGCCTCGTGGGCGAGGGAGAGGCG
>JAISGJ010000231.1 GCA_031263105.1 Coriobacteriales bacterium | reverse complement strand
ACGTGCTCAGTGCGCCTTGGACCAGTCGGGGCCGTGGCCCACGTCGACGACGAGGGGGGCCTTGAGGTCCGCGACGCCCTCCATGACCTCCTTCACGAGGACGGACATCTGCTCCAGCTCGTCCTTGGCGCAGTTGAAGTCGAGCTCGTCGTGGACCTGCAGCACCATCTGCGACCTGAGCCCTTCGGCCTCAAGGCGGCGCGCGACCTCGATCATCGCGAGCTTGATGATGTCGGCGGCACTGCCCTGCATGGGGTGGTTCATCGCAGTGCGCTCGCCGAAGGAGCGCATGTTGGAGTTGCCGGAGTATATCTCCCTGATATGGCGCTTGCGCCCGTACAGCGTCTGCACCCATCCCTTCTCGCGCGCCTGCTCGACGGTCTCGTCGAGGTAGCGCCGCACCTGCGGATAGGCCGCGAAGTAGCGGGTTATCATGTCGTGCGCCTCTTGGAAGCTGACGCCGAGCGACTGCGCGAGGCCGTATGCCTGCTGCCCGTAGACGATGCCGAAGTTGACCGCCTTCGCACGCGAGCGCAGCTGCGGGGTCACCTCGTCGGCAGGGACGCCGAACAGGCGGGCGGCCGTCGAGGCATGGAAGTCCTCCCCTTCGACGAAGGCCTCGATAAGCCCCTCGTCGCCCGAGAGGTGCGCAAGGAGCCTCAGCTCTATCTGGGAGTAGTCCGCCGCGAGGAAGACCGCCTCGTCCCCCCCGAAGCAGGAGGGGTCGGGGATGAACGCCGCGCGTATCCTGCGCCCGAGCTCGGTGCGCACGGGGATGTTCTGGAGGTTGGGCTCGCTCGACGAGAGCCGCCCCGTGGCGGCGACCGTCTGGTTGTAGGAGGTGTGGATGTGGCGGTCGCCGCCGATGAGGTGCGGCAGCGCGTCGAGGTAGGTCGATTTGAGCTTCGACAGCTCCCGGTACTCGAGCATGATGCCGGGCAGCGGGTGCAGGCCCTTGATCTCCTGGAGCACGGCCGCGTCCGTCGAGTAGCCCGTGCGGGTCTTCTTGACAGGAGGGAGCCCCAGCTTCTCGAAGAGGATGGCGCCGACCTGCTTGGGCGAGTCGAGGTTGAAGTCCTCCCCCGCCTCGGCCAGCGCCTGCGCACGAAGGCGCACGACGTCCTCGCCGATGCTTGCGGCGAGCGTGGTGAGAAGGTCGGTGTCCACGTTCACGCCCCAGCGCTCCATCCACACGAGCACCGGCACGAGCGGCATCTCGATGCGCGTGAAGCATTCGAGGGAGCCGTCCTCTATCAGGCGCTGCCGGAGGATGGCGCCGAGCTTGCGAAAGACGGCCACATGGATGGCGCCGCGCGGCAGCTCCTCGGTCGGCTCGGGGATGCCGTCGGAGATGTAGTGCTCGACGAGCAGCTCGCTCTGGGTGTCGTGCGTGGAGTCGAGCAGGTACGCCGCCAAGGAGAGGTCGAAGACATGCGCCGGCGAGACGTCGTCCGGGCCGATCAGCGCAGGAAGGGCGGCATCCGCAGGGACGAGCTCCTGGAGCAGGGTCTTGCTGTCGAGGACGACGATCCTGCCCTGTTTGATGACACGGGCGCAGACGGGATCCACCTCGTCCCCCTCGAAGAGCATGGTGTGGTCCCTGCTCGCGACGTAGAGCAGCCGGTCGTTGTCGAAGAGCGAGTCCCCCGTGCGCGCCTCGAGGAACAGGGCGAGCTGGTCGTCGGGGGCGGCGGCGTCCGGGGCAGCGGCGACCACCGCGCCCCCGGCATCCGGGACGGCCTCGACATCCAGGGCCCCGCCCTTCTCCCGCTTCCCCTGCGCCAAGGCCTCCTCCAGGGCGCACAGGGCATCGGCGCCCCTCAGCGGCACCCTGAACTCGAGCGACTCGTCCTCCAGCGCCGCAAGCACCCTGCTCCCGCGCGGGGCCGAGTCCTGCTTCCCGATAAGGGCCAGCACCTTCTTGAGGTGCGAGTTGAGCGCGAACTCGTGGAAGGTCGCGGTGACCTCCTGCGCGTCGTAGGCGGGGAAGCGCACCTGGGCGAGGTTGCAGTCGAGCGGGACGTCGCAGCTGATGGTCGCGACCACCTTGCTCGCGCGCGCCTGCGCCATGTTGTTGCGCACGTTCTCCCCCAGCTTGCCCTTGATCTCGTCGACGTGCGCAAGCACCTCCTCGAGCGTGCCGTAGACCTGCAGCAGCCTCGTGGCGGTCTTGGGGCCGACGCCGGGGACGCCGGGGATGTTGTCCGAGCTGTCCCCCATGAGCCCCAGGAAGTCGGGCACGCGCTCGGGCGTGACGCCCCAGCGCTCCACGACGCCCTCGGGGCCGTAGACCACCACATCGCTCATGCCGGTCTTCGTGTTGACTATCGAGGTGTGCTCGCTCGCCAGTTGCAGCGCGTCCTTGTCGCCGGTGATGAGAAGCACCTTCATGCCCTCGCGCTCGCCGGTGGCCGAGAGCGTGCCGAGGATGTCGTCGCCCTCCCAGCCCTCGCTCTCGACGACGGGGATGCCGAGCGAGGTGAGTATCTGCTTGATGATGGGGAACTGCGCCTTGAGGTCCGGGGCGGTGGGAAGCCGTTGCGCCTTGTACTTCTCTATCGCATCGAAGCGGAAGGCGGGAACCCCGTGGTCGAAGGCGCACACGATGCCGTCGGGCTTGAAGTCGTCCACGAGCTTCAGCAGCATCGACAGGAACCCGAAGCACGCGTTCGTAGGCCGCCCGTCCGGTGCCTTCATGTACGGCGGAACCGCATGGAACGCACGGTGCATGAGCGAGTTGCCGTCGATTATCGCGATGGTGTTCATGGAGGTCCTTTCGGGATGGGTCGGGATATGGGCGCTGCGAGGAAAGTGCCGATTATTGCTTGTGCGCCAGATGGTGCGCAATGAATAAATCGGCACTTCCCTGGGTGGGGCCGGGGGCGGAGCGCATCCCATTGTACGGCATTGCAGGCTGCCGCCGCCCGCCGCCGCCGCCCCGCCGCCGAGGCACGGCCCCCGCACCCGGCGGACGGCAGCAAGGGAATGGAATGGGGAGAAGAGCGGGCACGGGGCGGCGGGCGGGGGCATCCGTAGGGGACGGCGTCCTCGACGTCCCGCCTCCCCGCCACGCGGCATCTCGCATGAGCCGCCCCGGCGCTTCGCGCCACTTCGGGGGCCTTCCGGCGCAGGCTCAGCTGCTCCAGAGGTAGCCTACGCCTCGGACGGTCTCGAGGTGCTGGGCGAGCTCGGGGCCGAGCTTGGCGCGGACGCGGCGCACGTGCACGTCGACCGTGCGCGAGCCCCCGTAGTACTCGAAGCCCCAGACGCGGCGCAGCAGGGCGTCGCGCGAGTAGGTGCGCCCGGGATGCGTTATCAGGAAGGCGAGCAGGG
This sequence comes from Coriobacteriales bacterium, assembly GCA_031263105.1. GTDB lineage: Bacteria > Actinomycetota > Coriobacteriia > Coriobacteriales > UBA8131 > JAISGJ01. The sequence goes on along the minus strand of JAISGJ010000231.1, from coordinate 563 downwards.
CGTACTCGAGATACGTGAAATCGAGGGTCGCGCCCTCGACCTTCACCTGATAGGTCGCAAGGTTCAGGGTCAGCGAGCCGACACGGACGAAGTCCGTGCTCCCGGCCTCCTCGCCCGGCCATAGGAGCTGGTGCAGGCGCACCTGGCACTCGAGGTCGGGGGCGGACGTCGTCACGAAGTCATGGGGGAGACGGACGGGAAGTCGCAGGGCCGCCAACGACTCGGGCGGCACGACGACGAAGAGCGCAGGCGCGAAGTCCCTGAACAGGGCCTCCTCGGCCTCGGGAAGGCCCTCCAGGGACCCCCGGTCGCCCCCGACGACGACGAGGTCGAACTCGGCGCCCGCACACTCCTGGAGCGCGGCCATCAAGGGCAGCGCGACGAAGCGCGCGTCGGCGTCCATGCCGGCAAGAAGCCCCCTGAGCCTGTGCGCAAGCTCAGGCTGCCTGGTGACGACCAGAACGCTCCTGCGATGCATGGCCCTCCCTCGTGTTCCCCTCGCTGTGGACAAAGGCGGTCGGCGGCGGCGCTGCCGGCGGCGGCGCGGGCGGCGGCGGCGCGGG
>JAISGJ010000200.1 GCA_031263105.1 Coriobacteriales bacterium | reverse complement strand
CGCGCCCGCGCGCCCCGCCCGGCGCGCTCCGCGACAGACGAAGGTCAGCTTCCTGCCCTGCTGGACGCAGTCGTTCAGGTACAGGTTGATGATGCTCTGGTAGGGCACGCCGGTCCGGTCCGACTGCTCCTTGAAGTAGTCGATGACAGCCGCGTCCAGGCGTATCGTCACCTGGCGCTTCAGCCTCCTCGCATACGGGTTCGCCCCCGCCTCCGAGAAGTCGTACTCCGCCCTCATCCCGTCCCCCTCAATAGCGGCTCTGCTCATTTCTTGTCGCCTTCCTCGCTGATATGATGCGTATCGTCTCGTCGTTCTCGCGGTAGCAGTGGCATACGACCAGCACCCTCAGCCTCCTGCTCGCCCCGAGGATGACGAACCTGTCCTCGTCGTCGGAGTGGTCGGGGTCGGCGATCACCTTGGCGTTGATGTCGTAAAAGACCGTCCGGGCCTCCTCAAAAGAAACGCCGTGCTTCTTCTGGTTGGCCCTGTCCTTCGCGGCATCCCATTGAAAGTGCAGGTTTTTCATAATTATATTGTACGTATGTTATAACTACTGTCAAGTAGAGACACCGAGCAGGCGCCCTACCGAGACTTCGCTGCAGAAGCAAGCCACGTGTTGGGCATATTGGCGCGAACCGCCGGACCGCATGTTCGCGCGGTCAGCGGCCCTCGATGTCTTTGAGGACAGGGGGGGCAATTCGCCTGTTCACGCATGGCAGCTATTTCAGCAGATCCAGGAACGATGCGGGACCTATCGCAGCAACCGGGGATGCCGAATTTTGAAACCCGGTGTCGCGTGTCACGATATAGTCGGCTCCCGCCGTTTTCGCGCACTCTGCCACGAGCGCATCCTCGAAATTCTCGATGGGGATACTGAGTGCGTTGACGCAGGCTTCGTGCGTGACGTCTGCCACGTCGTAGGTGTTGAGCAAAAACCCTATCGCGCTTCGTGCCGACTTTTTCCCTCTCGCCTTGCTGTACAGGTAGAAGATGTCGGTTGCGGCATTGGCGGTGAACAAGAGGTCGATTTCTCCGCCTTGTCCCCGTCGCAGGATTTCTTTCGCCTCGACATCGAGCGGACGGCGCTCCTGCAGGGCGTCCATGATGACGTTCGTGTCAAGCAGCGCCCTCACTTGGACAGCCTCTCCGTCCTGGCATCCTCAAGGTCGATGTCGCCCGGGAGCGTCCCGAACAGCTGCTCGACGGAAGTGACCTCCTCGGGCATGCGCTTCAAGTACCAGGGCTCCTTGTCGAAGCGGATGATCTTGGCGGCGGGCTTGCCGTACTTGGTGATGACCACGTCTTCCGTGGACGCCAGGTCAACGTACTTTCCGACGTTCACCTTCAGGTCGCTCAATGCTATGTGCATAACGAGGGCTCCTCTCGTCTTCTCTGACTTCATACTATCAAACCGGTGCGGTTCTGTCGATAAGACAGATGCTGTTCAGAGTGACGGGCTTTCCAATCATAGTGTCTCATGCGATCCCGGACTCTCGCTGCAAGCGCAGCGCAATAACTTGGATTTCTTTATTTTTCTCGTTTACCTACTTGACAGGGGGGGGGGGGGGGGGGGGTACCCTATGTTAAAGAATGTGCGCGGCACCGCAGAGGCACCGCCCGCACACGCGCCCTCCGGCACGTGTGCCCGTGCCCGTCCCCTGCTGCCCGCGAAAGCACAGTCGCACTAACAGAAGGGGAGTCACCATGGAACACGCACGCACCGCATCGCACAAGACCGCCCCGCGCAAGGCGCTTGCCTGCCTCTTGGCGGTCGTGTTTGCTCTCTCGCTCGGCGGCGCACCTGTCGCCTACGGCGCGGAGGCGGGCGACGTTGCTGGCCCGTCCACAGCGGACGGCATCGAGGCAGTCGCAATCGACACGGAGCCGGAGGACGATTCTTCTACGGAAGCGGACGCGGCATCCGACGCGGAGCCGGACGCAGCGCCCGTCACAGGGGCAGTTGTCGACGAGGATGCGGCATCCGGTGCGCCAGACGAGGCTGGGAGCCTCGCCGAGTCCGAAGCGCCTGCCGACGACGTCCCTGCCGTCGAAAAGGCATCCGGGCCTGCTGTCTCTGGAGCCGACGGACCGGAGGCCACCGCCGCGCCTCCGACGGGCATACGCCCGCTAGGGGCGGGCGTGACGACACAGGCGAGCGAGACGGGCCTCACCTACACTCTCAAGGACAGCAGCTCGGAGTACGGGGCCGGGGCCTACGTCACCTCCTACAGTGGGAGCCCCAAAGACGTCACGCTTCCCGCGACCCTCGGCGGGCAGCCCGTGGTCTCGGTCGCCTTGCAGGGCCTCGGCCTGACCTCGCTGGACGTGAGCGCCTGTGGCGCCCTGAAGTATCTGGACTGCGGCCACTACAACGACTGGAACTACCATTACAACCGCAACTACCTCACTTCTCTCGATGTGAGCGCTTGCCCCTTGCTTGAGTATTTGGACTGCACCAGCAACGACCTCGCATCCTTGAACGTGGGCGTAAACACCCACCTGAAGCGCCTTTACTGCTCCGGCAACGGCCTTGCCGCGCTGACGGGAGTGGGGAACTGCACCGAGCTGGAGTACTTGAATTGCGGCAGCATCTCCTACTTAGACCCCTACGACTACTACAATGTCGTCCGTTACAACAACCTCACCGCCCTCGATGTGAGCGACTGCGCCGCGCTCACGATCCTCAACTGCTCCGGCAACCGCATCAACGACCCCGACGCCCTCCAGTCGCTCGTCAGCCGCTTCGGGGCGGCCAGCGTCTGGCCGCAGGTGAGCTCGGAGGGCCTCACCTACACCGTCGAGGACGGCAGCGCGAAGTACGGGGCCGGCGCCTACGTCACCGCCCTTAGAGGGAACTCCAAGGACATCGTCGTCCCTGCGACCCTCGGCGGGCAGCCCGTGGTCTCGGTCTCCTTGCGGGGCTTCAAGTTGACCTCGCTTGACGTGAGCGCCTGTGTCGCCCTGAAGTATCTGGACTGCGGTGGAGTCGAATCGATCGGAGACATGGTTTCGTTCACCAACAATCTCACTGCCCTCGACGTGAGCGCCTGCATCAACCTGGAATACTTGGACTGCGGTGGCAACAAGCTCGCCTCGCTGGACGTGAGCAAGAACACCCGCCTGAAGCGCCTTGACTGCTCCGGCAACGGCTTCGCTGAGCTGCCGGGGCTGAGAGGATGTACCGAGCTTGAGTACCTGAACTGCGGCAGCTCCTACGTTCACACTGATGTCGGAGAATTCATCTCAGGGCGCAACTACCTCGACTCCCTCGATGTGAGCGGCTTCACGAGGCTGGCCGAGCTGCGCTACCCGTCCAACAGCCTTCTCTCACTGGACGCGAGCGGCTGCACCGCGCTGACATCGCTGTCGGGCGAAAAGTATGGCTTCGGCTTTGGCGAAGCCCGTCCGCTCTATGCCCTCGTCGCACTCGACGTGAGTGGGTGTAGCGCCTTGACAACCTTGGACTGCTCCGGCAGCAACTCCCTCACCTCGCTGGACGTGAGCGGCTGCGCCTCGCTCGCAACCCTCAAGTGCTCCGGCGGCTCGCTTGCGAACCTGGACGTGGGCCAGAACCCCGCGCTTAGCACCTTGGACTGCTCCGACAACCTCCTCTCCTCCCTCGACGTGTCGGGCAACGCCGACCTCGCGTCCCTGCGCTGCTCCGGCAACTACCTCGCGTCCCTGGACGTCGCGGGCAACCCCAGGCTGGCCTCCCTCTACTGCAGGAACAACCGCATCCCGGACTCCGACGCCCGCCGCGCCCTCGTCAAGCGCTTCGGCTCCGACAACGTCCTGCCGCAGGACGCGCAGGGAACGGCGACGTTCGCGGTCAGCTTCGACAGCCGGGGCGGCTCCTTCGTGGCGGGGCGCGCCGTCGCCGAGGGCTCCCTCGTGGGGGCGCTGCCGGTGCCCGCGCGCGAGGGCCACACGTTCGACGGCTGGTTCAGCGCGCCCTCCGGCGGCGCGCAGGTCGGCCCCGCCACGTCCGTCGCAGGCGACGTGATCTTCTACGCCCGCTGGACGGTTGTGACCCACACGGTGGCCTTCAGGGGCTGGGACGGCGCGGCGCTCGCGGTTCGCACGGTCGCCCACGGCGCTGCTGCGGCGGCCCCCGCCGCCCCCGCCCGCGCGGGCCACGCGTTCGCGGGCTGGGACAGGCCGTTCGCGAGCGTGACCTCCGACCTCACCGTGACCGCGCAGTACAGGCTGAACGCCTACGCCGTGACCTTCAAGGGCTGGGACGGCAAGGTGCTCGCGACGCAGACGGTCGCCCACGGCTCGGCGGCCTCGGCCCCCGCCGCCCCCGCCCGCACCGGGCACGCCTTCACAGGTTGGGACAGGGGCTTCGCGAGCGTGACCTCCGGCCTCACCGTGACGGCGACGTACAGGGCAAACACCTACGCCGTCAGGCTCGACGCCGCAGGCGGCAAGGTCTCCGGCAAGGCCTCCGTCTCCCTGAAACGGGACTACGGCCAGTCCCTCGGCGCCCTCGCCAGGCCCGCCCGCTCAGGCCACGACTTCCTCGGCTGGTACACCGCAAAGTCCGGCGGCCAGAGGGCCGCGCCCGCCGCGAAGGTTGCAAGGAACGTCACCTACTGGGCCCACTGGAAGGTCAGCGACCCCGTGGTCACCCTCAATGCCAACGGCGGCAAGGTGGGCAGGGCGGCCACGGCCTCCGTGGCGAAGAAGAAGGGCAGGGCGGTCGGCACCCTCGCAAAGCCCGCCCGCACAGGCTATGACTTCCAGGGCTGGTTCACCGGCAAGGTCAAGGGCACAAAGGTCACGGCCAGGACGAAGGTCGCCAGGTCCGTCACCTATTACGCCCACTGGAAGCCCAAGGCCTACACCGTGAGGCTCGACGCAAACGGCGGCAAGGTGGGAGGGAAGGCCGTCTCCTCCGTCAAGAGGGCCCACGGCTCGAAGCTCGGCTGGCCGAGCGCCCCCACCCGCGCAGGCTACGCCTTCCAAGGCTGGTACACCTCCAAGACGAGGGGCACGGAGGCGACCTCGGCCACGAGGGTCACCAAGAACGTCACGCTCTACGCGCACTGGAAGCGGGTGAGGTAGCGGCTTTGTGATATCGGGAGACGTATCTGTTGCTGGATGCGGTGTTAAATTTGCATCGTGTCCTGTGGCTGAATCTGTGGCCTGAAAGCCTTCGAGCCTTGCCTAAGAGCCGTTGTCGATACAGGAGGATACCTATGGTCAAGATGCCGCTTTACAAATACAAGGATGTCTCCACGCCGAGCGGCATGGAGCATCTCGAGGACATCATTCAAAACGACAGGCTGCACTGCGCTTACTATGAGCAGCTGAACGACGCGTTCGAGGGCGCATACGAATATTGCCCGGCCCATGAAACAAGCGTCCATGTCCTCGGCGATGACCATGTCGAAAGGCTGAGGACGGAAAAGGGAGGCTTGCGCTCGATGCCGAGAAAGTATGACAAGTCGGCCCTCTGCCACATGTCTGTATACGGCACAACAGGGTATCCTCATAAGGACGAATAGGATGGATTCGGACTGCCAAAAGGGCTACACCACCCAGCCGGTTCTCTGCCTTCATTGCGGAAACGAGACGGTCATGGAGGTGGTCGGCATACACGAGTGGGGCTCCCAGCAGCCGGATGACGAGTTCCAGTTCCATTACACGTACAGGTTGTTGGTGTGTCCGACCTGCCACAGGCCGACGCTCCATGAGATTTACAGCGACGAAGAGTCATGCCTGCCGCCTGATTACGAGTCGCAGGAAACCATCCTGTTTCCCTCCCATTCTGTCGGCAGCCCGGCAGTGCCGAAGAAGATTGCGAAGGCGTACCAGGCGGCGGTTCGCGCACACGGGATCGACCACAGTCTGTGCGCAATGGGGCTCAGGCGGACACTGGAGCTGATACTGTGTGACTTGGGGGCAACGGAATGGGGACTCAAGGACAAGATCGAGGAGATTTCCGCAGATGAGCGACTCCCCGAATTTCTCAAAGAAGCATCGTATCTGACGAAGCGTTTCGGCGACGACGCTGCACATGGCAAGGAGGCTGACTACGATTTTTTCGATGTCGAGTACATGGTTGGATTCGTCGGGCACATTATCGACTACCTCTACGTCTTGCCATACAAGCTGAATGGCTTCAAGGAGCACACGGAGCTAAAGAAAAAGTGGGCCAAAGACCCGGAGCCTATTTTTTGACGGCTCGTTTCGGCAATTCGAGGAGAGCCGGTCGGTTCTCCTATCGCACTATCCATAGGAGCTTACAATGGCGATCTATCAAGACACGGGCGGCCCTCCAATCGATTGTGTCTCACCACCAAAGCAGCTGATAGTGATCGGGAACGGTTTCGATCTGGCGTGTGGGTTGAAATCAAAGTTTTCAGACTGGACGAGAAGCAGGTGGAACGGACGCTTTCTGAAGGCTTTGAAGCTCATTCTGGGGCAGGGCGCCAACAACGAGAGTATCGCCGCTGCCCTTGATTTTGACCGGCTCGTTGGCGACGACTTCCAAACCGACAACGCGTCCAAGTCGAATCAGCTGACGATGACGGCGTGGGACATCCTTATGTATCAAAACAAGGAGGCTTTCGGAAGGCTCTGGAAAGATGTCGAGGAGTTCATCCACTCGGTTTTATCGAGAGCCGAGGCAATCGGCGACATCTTCAGCATTCAGCCTGATGAGCGCAGGTCGCTTTTCCACTACATGAACGCTGACTTCAAAAAGATGTTTCTGGAGGACGATTCGATACGCCCGGCCCATAGGTTGCTCGCATCGCGGTACAAGGACGAGTTTCTCTATGAGATATTGGAAGGCGCGAACTATCAGGATCGAGGAGGCTTCAGGCCGCGAGGCAGGGAGAAGGACGAGAAGCTGCTCCTCGGCATTCTCCTCAAGGAGCTGAACATCCTGGAACGCGAATTCGCCAGATATCTGAACAAGGCCGTGGGGGCGGCGAGCGGCTACGCCGCTGACGCGAGAAGGCTGCTGTCGCATATCCGCAGTTTGGAGCCCGGCGGGAATTCGACCGTCATGTCCTTCAACTACACCCAGCCGTTCGAGAACGAGGCGGCGGTGTTCCATGTGCATGGAACGCTGAAAGGCAACGACGGCAGAGGCAACATCATCATTGGGATCGACAAGAAGGGTGTCGATGAGTCAGCGATTGGGTTCACCAAGACGTTCAGGAAGCTGTACAACAAGCCGACGGCAGTGTTGTCACAATGCGAAGGCATCACCGTGGCGAAATTCTACGGGCACTCGTTCGGAACTATGGACCAGTCATACATCTACTCGATATTTGACACCTTGGACCTATACAACAGGAGAGTGCGCCTCGCCTTTTACTACTCGATTCACAATCAGTCGAAGGCAGACGAGATCAAACGGGATCAGTTCTCGCTTGTCACAAGGCTGATCGACGGATACGGAGATTCCATCGGTTCAGCGCAGGGGAGGAACCTGATGCACAAGCTCATGCTTGAAGGCAGGCTGCACATCGAGGAGCTCGACACGGTGGACATCCTCGCACACGCAATGAATGCTTAGCGGATGGGGAGACGGTATATTTGCAGGCACATCTGCCGTGCAGCATGGGGGGGGGGGGGGGGGGGCTCATGTCCGGGCAGGCCATAGGCCAGGGCTTATAGTCAAGACTTAGGTAAGTCGATTGACTTTGGAGGTAAGCCCTGCTGCCCGCGAGAGTACAGCCGGGACGACAGAAGGGAAGTCACCATGGGATACGAACGCACCGCATCGCACAGGACCGTCCCGCGCAAGGCGCTTGCCTGCCTCTTGGTGGCGGTGTGTCCGTTGCCTGCGGTGAGGATGCGGTGTCCGCCGAGTCTGCCATGCGCTCACTGGGGGCGAGCATGATGGCACCAACGAGTGAGGCGGACTTAATCTATACCGTCAAGGACGGCAGTGCGAAGTACGGGGCCGGAGCCTACGTCACCAGCTACACGGGGAGTTCCAGGGATCTCGTCGTTCCTGCAACCCTCGGCGGACGAGCTGTGGTTTCCATGGTTTTGCAGACAACGAGTCACTACTGGGGCTGGGACTCCCCCTATTCTCATTTCCTCGATGTGAGCGCTTGCACCAAACTTCGTAACCTCGAATGCCGCGGCAAAAACCTCTCCGAACTCGACTTGAGCGGCTGCAGCAAGCTCCGTAACCTCGACTGCTCCTGCAGCTGGCGGCATCGCGCTTGGGGCCGCCGCCGCCGACATCAAGAATCGTTGGCGAGACAAGGGCAGCCCGTACAGCTATCTCGACAGCATCCGCAAGATTACGCCAAGCGACCTGATAGCGTAGAGACGGCATGGCGATGAGGGCGTTGAGGTGGCCAAGGTGAGGACATGATGGCTGAAACAAATGACACCGTCTATCATTATAGCTCCCCTGATGGCCTCAAGAGTATTCTTGAAAACAAGACGTTATGGTTTACAGACAGTCAGTTTCTCAACGACAAGAGCGAACTTGAATACTACAAAAAGCCATTGAAAAGGGCCTTGGACTTGCTGGCGACCGAGCGCAGCGAGGAAACGAGCGACACCGACGCAAATGATTTGAGGGGCTTTACAACACACGAAGATGTCTACGGCATCAAAGAGGGCTCCACCCCGTTCTCGTTCGATTGCGATTACGAGTACTGCCGGTACTACATGCTGTGCACAGCAATGGACAGCGACAACATCACGATGTGGAACCACTACACAAAGAACGGCGCCTATCGAGGATACAACTTGGCTTTGGATGCAGTAGGGCTTGACGCTGCCGTCAGGAGGCTCGACACGAAGGAGGTCCACCTCACTCACGGCAGGGTCATCTATGATTTCGACGAGCAGGTTCAAGGATTCCTGAGCCGATACAGGGAGCTTTATCAACTCTATGATCAATATGATCAGGCAATGAAACAAGAGGAATACGATTATTCGTGGTACGGAGACCCGTGCGATTGGCTTGAGGAAATGAAGCTCAGACATGTGAACGAGCGCAAGGTCTTCACGAAGAACCCAGCCTTTGCCGCAGAGAACGAATATCGCTTCGTTCTCGCAATACCAAACGACTTCAAGGGGTGCCCGGGCCTTGCAAAGAGGTACCGGATGGGCGATACGGGCATCGTAACGCCGTATATCGAGTTAGAGATCGCACAGCCCACTGAGGTGTTCAAACGGATAACCGTCTCCCCAACAGTGGAGACCGAGCTTGCCAAACAGGGTTTTATCGCTTTTCTACGAGTCCTTGGCTTGGAAGGCATCGGCATCGAGCAGTCCTCAGTCAAGTTGAGGTGAGGACACCC
>JAISGJ010000164.1 GCA_031263105.1 Coriobacteriales bacterium | reverse complement strand
GGCGGGGGACGCCCCCGAGGCCGTCGAGGCGGCCGCCGTCGAGGAGTCGGTGGCGGGGCTCTCCGGGCAGGGCGCCGAGGCGGTGGAGGTGGAGGTCATCTCCGAGGCCTCCGGGGCCGGCGGCGGCGGGCCGGGCGGCGGCGACTCGGCCGCGTCCGTCTCCGGTGCCGACGCCTCCGCATCCGCCCCCGGCGGCTCCGCAGGCGGCGCCACGCTGCTCGTCGAGCTCCCCCCGGATGTCGCGGTCGAGGACGCGCTCCTCGAGCTCGCCGGCGAGGAGGGCGTCGCCTTCGCGCAGCCGAACTACCTCTACAGCCTCGTGGACGACGTCCCCGACGACGATGCCGTGCCTGGTGCCGACGGCGGCAGCGGCGCTGCGTCCGGCATCGATGCCGGCGCCGGCGGCATCCCCGCCCCCGACGCGCCGTCCGCCACGGCGGTCGACGACCCGGACACCCTTGACGACCAGATCACCGGCTGGTGGCTGTACTCCGTCAGGGCCTTCGACGCCTGGGACCTCAAGAGGACCGAGGGCTCCGTCGCCATCGCCGTCGTCGACACCGGCATCCGCATGGACCACAACGACCTCAAGGACAACATCATCGCGGACCTCGCCTGGGACGTGGTGAACGACCGGCCGCTCAGCGCGTCCGCAGGGGCCGAGGGCGACCTGAACGGCCACGGGACGCACGTCGCGGGCATCGCGGCCGCACGGGCGAACAACGGCCTGCTCACCGCCGGGGTCTCCTACAACGCCAAGGTGCTGCCCGTCAACGTGTTCCACCGCAACGGGGACGGCACGATAGGGGCCTGGACGTCCGACGAGGTAAAGGCCTACGACTACGTCATGTCCTGCAACGAGGAGCACGGCGCGAACGTCCGCATCGTCAACCTGAGCCTCGGCGGCCGCGCCCTCGACTATGCGCTCCAGGCCAAGATCGCCGAGGCCAAGGCCGCCGGCATCCTCACCGTCGCCGCCGCCGGCAACGACGCGGGCAAGCCGGAGAACCTCGTCGAGGACGAAAGCGGCGAGCACTCGGTCCCCCACTACCCCTCCGACTTCCCCGAGGTCACCGCCGTGACGGCCGTGGGATGGGAAAACAAATGGGCCAGCTTCAGCCAGCACAACGACGCGAAGGACATAGCCGCGCCGGGCTTCGACGTCTACAGCACCTACCATGACGGCCCGAACGTCTCGAGCGGCCCGGACTCATGGGCCTCCATGACCGGCACCTCGCAGGCCGCCCCCGTCGTCTCAGGGATAGCCGCCCTCCTGTTCGCGCGCAACCCCACGCTGACCCCCGAGGAGGTCCAGCAGGCCCTCTACGGCACCGCCGTCGACCTCGGCGACCTCGGCAGGGACGACTACTACGGCCACGGCCTCGTGGACGCGCACGCGGCGCTCGCGAGCGTCGAGGAGGTCATAGTCACCCACACGGTCACCTTCAGGGATCAGGACGGCTCCGAGATCGACGTGCAGAACGTCGCCCACGGCACGGCGGCCGTGGCGCCCCAACTGCCCCCGCGCACGGGCCACACCTTCCTCGGCTGGTTCACGGAGGCCGAGGGCGGCACGGAGGTTGCCTCCGTCACGAATGCGCTCGCGGACGCCACCTACTGGGCGCATTGGGAGGCGGACGTCTACACGGTCACCTTCAGAGGCCACGACGGCTCCGAGATCGACGTGCAGAACGTCGCCCACGGCGACGCAGCCACGGCTCCCCAGCTGCCCCCGCGCATCGGCTACGGCTTCGACGGCTGGTTCACGGAGGCCGAGGGCGGCACGGAGGTCACGGACGCCGCGGTCGTCACGGGCGACGTCACGTACTACGCGCACTGGACGATACGCAGCTACACCGTCACCTTCAGGGACTGGGACGGCAGGGTGCTTGCGGCACCGAGGGTCAGCCATGGCTCCGCCGCGCCCGCCCCGGCCGCCCCTGTGCGCACGGGCCATGCCTTCACGGGCTGGGACAAGACGTTCTCCAACGTGACCTCCGACCTCACGGTCACCGCGCAGTACAAGGTAAACAGCTACACCGTAACTTTCAAGGGTTGGGACGGCAGGGTGCTCGGCACGCCGCAGAAGGTCGCCTACGGTGCGGCGGCGAGCGCGCCCAAGGCACCCGTGCGCACGGGGCACGCCTTCGCGAACTGGGACAGGGCATTTGCAAGCGTGACCTCCGACCTCGTGGTCACCGCGCGGTACAAGGCGAACAGTTATACGGTGAGGTTCGACGCAAGCGGCGGGAAGGTGGCGGGGAAGGCCTCCTCCTCCGTCAAGAGGAGCTACGGCCAGAAGCTCGGCAAGCTTGCCACGCCCGTGCGCACGGGCTACGCCTTCCAAGGCTGGTACACCGCCAAGGCGAGGGGCACGAAGGTGGGGGCCGCCGCGAAGGTCGCCAGGAACGTCACCTACTACGCCCACTGGAAGGCCAAGACCTACACCGTGAGGCTCAACGCCAACGGCGGCAAGGTGGGCAAGGCCCCGACATCCTCCCTAAAGAAGGCCTATGGCTCGAAGCTCGTCAAGCTCTCTGTGCCGAAGCGCAGCGGGTACAGGTTCCTCGGCTGGTACACGAAGAAGTCCGGCGGCCAGAAGGTTACGGCAAGCACGAAGGTCACGAAGGCGGTCACGCTCTACGCCCACTGGAAGCGAGGGAGGTAGGCACGTTCCTGGCTAGGTCTTTCTTGCTCCAAACTCAAAAGTGATTTTTGTTACTGTTCGCACCCCCACTGTCATTCCGAGCCTGTCGAGGAATCTTCGATCGCGCAAGCGGTCGACTGCGGCCAGAAGGCGCTTCGACCTGCGGTCGGCTGCTTCGCAGCCGAGGATTCCTCGGCGGAGTTTATCCTGAGCGCAGCCGAAGGACTCGGAATGACAGTGGGGTGTGAACACAGTAACGCACAAATCGCTATGGCGCAATCGATCCCGAGGATTGCTCTCATGAGTATGAAATCATGTTATAATCTGCTCAGATGAAGGAAACGGATGTCACATTTTGGATGCTCTTGAATTCATATTTACAGACAGCGCCTTCAAGCACGGGATTGACAAAGATGCGATCCTGGGCGTCATCGCAGACCCGTTCCTCTCGAAAACGCACAAAAGCGACGATGCCATACTGGTCTATGGATTTGATGAGAGCGGCGACGCAGTCGAGGTCATCTATGACGCTCAAAGGCGGGTGGTTTTCCATGCCATGCGTGTCAACATCGTGAAACTGAGGAAAGCTGATGGATTACGAAAAGATCATAGCTGAGGCTGAGGCCGGCACTGACTGGTCGGACTGGGGCGACACCCCGTCCAAGCGGGTTCTGGAGGACAGGATCATAGCCATCCGCCAACTGGCTGCACTGCGCGAGCAGGAGGTGCAGGTGCTCCATCGCAAACAGGAGCAATTGAGCCGGATGCTTGCGGTTATGTAGGATGTGTAACAGCCAAACAGTGTGTCACCCGCCTGACTTCGCCGAATGGGTTTCTCGATGGCTGTGCCCCCGCCGCTTTTATTGTCTCGCGGTCCTCGGCCTGCCAGGTCCTCCCAAGCGATTCTGGTGAACTGGACATCGCTCACTCCATGGCCAGTGCGGAGGTCAGGCCCACGTCCAACGTGAAGAGCTTGAAGTGCGCAGGCTCTTCATAGCCGGCAAGCGGGCCCCTGATCGCGGCGACGCGGTTCACCTTCCTGAGTGCGCCGTAATCCGTCAGCCATTGGATGGCCTCCTCGAAGTCGCGCACCCGGGCTTTGACGTCTGGGTCTCCGCCTTGGTCTTCTCAGCGGCCCTCGATCTCTTTGAGGGCAAGGGGGAGGCAGGCGGGCAGGTCCTCGGCGCAGGTGCCGCGTTGGCCCAGGGATTGTTCGGCGAGGCGTCCTGCCCTGCCGTGCAGGCTCACGCCGAGCACGGCGGCGTCGAAGGGCGCTATGCCCTGTGCGAGGAGCGAGCCGATGACGCCGGAGAGCACGTCGCCGGTTCCTGCCTTTGCAAGGGCCGGGGTGCCGGGGGAGAGGGAACGGCTTTGCAGGCCGTGGGGGGCGGTGCCTGCCGAGGTTGCCGAGGTTGCCGAGGCGATGTGCGTCGTGGGGCCCTTGGCGACGACGACGGCTTCGAAGGGGGCGGGCGCGCCTGGTGCGCCCCAGGCGACGAGAGCCTGGGCGAGCGTCACGGCGGGTCGTTGTGCGGCTGCGGGGCCGTCCGTCCGGGCGGCTGCGGGGTCGTCCGTTCGGCCGTCCGCCGCCCTGTCGGTCGGGCCGCAGGTCAGGGGGTTCGCCGGGGCGCTGCCTTGACTGCCCGCGCTGTCGTCCGCTCCGCCGCCTGCCGCTCCGTCCGACCCGAGCAGGCGGCGGAGCTCCCCGGCGTGGGGGGTGAGCAGCAGGGAGGGGGCGCCGACGGCAAAGGCGGGCTCCTTCTGCATGAGGGACGCGAGGACGGTGAGGGCGTCCGCGTCGAGGAGCAGCGGGGCCCCTGCGGCGTCGTGCAGCACGGAGCGCACGAAGGCCTCGGTGGAGGCGGTGACGGTCAGGCCGGGGCCGAGCACGAGGGCGTCGATATGCCCCGCTTGGGCACGAACATGGCCCCAGGCCTCGGCGGCGAAGGCCCCCTCGGTCGCTGGGGCGGCAAGCACCGGCACCGAGAGCAGGTGTGCGTGGGCGGCCGCTGCCGCAGGCCCAGGGATTGCCAGCGTCACATATCCCGCGCCCGTGCGCGTCGCCGCCTGCGCCGCGAGCACGGCGGCGCCGGGGAAGCGCAGGGAGCCGGCGAGCACGAGGAGGCTTCCGCGCGTGTACTTATGGGCATCGTGCGGGACGGGCGGCAGCAGGGCCGCCAGCTCATGGTTGGTCACGACAGGCCCTTGAGGCGCTCGTCCATGTCGTCGAGCAGGGAGCGCATCTCCTTGAACTGGCGGGCGAGGTCGGCGCGCGGGTCGGCCTTCTCGTCCTTCTGGGGGCGGTCCTGCTCCTTGATGGCGACTGCGGAGGCGACCCCCACCGCATGGGTGTAGGAAAGCGACAGCTGCATCTCGACGACGCCCTGAGCGTCTGCGACCTCGCGGGCGTGCCCGCGCAGCACCGGGACCGGCCGTCCGTACCGGTCGTGCGTGACCTCCACGTCCGTGAAGGCCATGCCCCGAAAGCCCGTGCCGAGCGCCTTGAGGACCGCCTCCTTGGCGGCGAAGAACAGCGCGAAGTGCACGGCAGGGCGAGCCTTGCCCAAGGCATAGGCTCGCTCGCCCTCCGAGAACAGCCGCTCCCGCATCCGGGGCGTGCGCTTGAGGGCGCGTTCCATGCGCGCGATCTCGATGATGTCCACGCCGAGGCCCGCGACGGAGGGCGCAGGTGGCGCAGGGGCGGCACTGTTCGGCGCGGAGGACGCAGGGGGCGGCGCATCCGCCGCGCTGCCCAGCGCAGAGAGCGCACCTGTCGCGCTGCCCAGCGCGGGAGCATCGTCGCTTGCGCCGCTCGACGTGGAGGGCGCAGGGGGCGCGTCCCTCTCGCTATTCAACGGTCACCGACTTCGCAAGGTTCCGGGGCTGGTCGACGTCGCAGCCGCGCTCGACCGCGATGTAGCGGGCGAACAGCTGGAGCGGCACGCTCGCCGTTATCGGCGAGAGGCACTCCCGTGTGGGCGGGATGTAGATGACGTGGTCGGCCAGCTTCTCGATGCGCCCGTCGCCCTCGGTGGCGACGGCGATCACCCGCGCCCCGCGCGCCTTCATCTCCTCGATGTTCGCCAGCATCTTGTCGCGCGTGGCGCTCTGTGTGACGACGGCGACGACGGGCGTTCCTGCGGCCGCATCTATGAGTGCGATGGGGCCGTGCTTGATCTCCCCCGCCGAGAACGCCTCTGCATGGAGGTAGCTGACCTCCTTGAGCTTGAGCGCGCCCTCGTAACAGGTCGTGGCCCCCACGCCCCTGCCGATGAACAACGCGGTCGTCGCCTCGCAGCACGCCTTCGCCGCCCGCTCGATCGCCGCAGTGTCGGCGAGGATGTGCTCTATCTGCCCCGGAAGCTGCCGCATCTCCCCGAATATCTCCTGAATCTGCGGCCCGGTGAGCAGCAGGCGCTCCTGGGCGAAGTAGAGCCCCAGCAGCGTCAGGAGCGTGACCTGCGCAAGGAAGGACTTGGTGGCCGCGACCGCGATCTCGATGTTCGCCTTGATGTTGAGGACGGTCTGCGCCTCCTGCGTGATGCGCGAGCCGACCACGTTGGTCAGCGCGATCACGTGCGCCCCCGCCTGTCGTGCCAGGCGCACGGCCTCGAGGGTGTCGGCCGTCTCGCCGGACTGCGAGATGGCGATGACCAGGGTGTCCGCGCTGATGATGGGGTTGCCGTAGCGGAACTCGGAGGCGACCTCGACCTCGACGGGGATGCGCGCCCAGTTCTCGATGAGCTCCTTGCCGATGAGGCCCGCGTGGTAGGAGGTCCCGCAGGCGACGATGTAGATGCGGTCGATGTCCGCAAGCTCCTCGTCGGTCAAGGGCAGCTCGGGGAAGCGCAGGGTGCGGGTCCTGTCGTCGAAGCGGTCGGCGATGGTGTCGCGGATGACCCGGGGCTGCTCGCTTATCTCCTTGAGCATGAAGTCCGGGTACCCGCCCTTCTCGGCCTGCTCAAGGCTCCACTCCACATGGTAGACGTTGGGCACGAAGGGCTCGCCTGCGGGGTCGAAGTACTCGATGCGCCCGTCGCCGTGCAGTACCGCGAGGTCGCGGTCGCGGATGTAGACGATGTCGCGGGTCTTCTCGATGAGTGCCGGCGTGTCGGAGGCGGCGATGGCGCCGTCCTCGAAGCTTCCGAGCACCAACGGCGAGTCGTTGCGGGTCACGACGACGATGTCCGGGTGCCCGGCGTGGAGGATGGCGAGCGCGAAGGAGCCGGAGAGCTGCGCGACCGTCACGCGGACCGCCTCGGTGAGGTCGCCTTCCGTCTCCCCGTAGTTCTGCTCGACGAGATGGGCGATGACCTCGGTGTCGGTCTGGGACGTGAAGCAGTGGCCCTGCTCGACGAGCCTGTCCTTGAGGTGGGTGTAGTTCTCGATGATGCCGTTGTGCGCAACGGCGATCCTGCCGGAGCAGTCGAGGTGCGGATGCGCGTTCTGCTCGCTCGGCACGCCGTGCGTCGCCCAGCGGGTATGCCCTATGCCGCAGGTGCCTGCGACCTCGGTCCCCGAGAGCGCCTCTATCAGCGTGGCGACCTTGCCCTGGCGCCGCACGACCTTGAGGGCGGCCTTGGGGGCGCCCCCTTGCGCCTCGCTGTGCACGACCGCAACGCCCGCGCTGTCGTACCCACGGTATTCGAGCCGTTTGAGGCCGTCCAACAGGAAGGGCAGGGCCTCCGTCGCTCCTGTGAACGCAACTATCCCACACATGAGGCAGCTCCTTTGTCGCCGGATGGCGCGCAACGCACGGGTCGGCGCTTCCCTGATGCTTCATTGTACCAGTACGCCGCTGCGCCGCAGCACCGCAGGGCTGCCCTCATCCCAGTTCCTGCTCGACCAGCGAGGCGAGCCGCCGAGCCTCGTCATGGGCGGCCTGCCCGTCCTTCGCCTCGACCATGACGCGGACGAGCGGCTCGGTGCCCGAGGGGCGGACGAGGACGCGTCCCTGCCCGCCGAGGCGCGCACGTGTGGCCTCGACGGCCCCTGCGACGGCCTCGGAGCCCTCAAGGCCCGCCTGGTCGGAGACCCTGACGTTGACGAGCACCTGGGGGTAACGGGCCATCACCTTGCGCAGCCGGGAGAGGCGTCTGCCGCTGCGCCTCATGGCCGCGAGCAGCTGCAGGGCCGTCACGAGCCCGTCGCCGGTGCTGTTGTGCCCGAGGAAGATCGTGTGCCCCGACTGCTCGCCGCCGAGGGAGAGGCCGCGCTCGCGCATGGCGGCGAGCACGTGGCTGTCGCCCACGTCGGTCTGCACGACCTCGATGCCCGCGCCCCGCATGGCGTCGACGAAGCCGAGGTTGCACATCTGTGTCGATACCACGGCATCGTGCGCGAGCAGCCCGCGTTCCTTGAGGTCGAGGGCGCATATCGCCTCTATGACGTCGCCGTCCAGCTCCTCGCCCTTTTCGTCGACGGCGAGCACGCGGTCGGCGTCGCCGTCGTGGGCTATCCCGACGTCGGCGCCGGTCTCGGCGACGAGTTCCTTGAGGGGCCCGAGGCAGGTCGAGCCGCAGCCGACGTTGATGTCGTCGCCGTCGAAGTCCGCGTTGACGGCAGTCACGGTCGCGCCGAGCCGCCTGAGCGCCTCGGGTGTGGTCGCAAAAGAGGCCCCATGGCCGCAGTCGACCGCGACGTGCAGCCCTGCAAGGTCGATGCCCTGCGAGCGGACGGTCTCCGTCGCGTGGGCCACATAGCGCTCGAAGGCGTCCTCGACGGGCGCCACCGTGCCGATCTCGGCCCCCGTCCTCGGTGCCGTCACGGTGCCGCCGGTCGCCTTGGGCGCATCGGCGCCCGCCCCCGTCGTTGCAGGCGCGCCCGGCAGGGGGGAGGGGAGCGGGCCTGCGGTTGCCTGCAGCCGCACCGCCGCCTGCAGCCGCTCCTCGAGCGTGTCCTCTGCCTCGGGCGCGAGCTTGAAGCCCTCGGCATCGAAGAACTTTATGCCGTTGTACTCAGGGGGGTTGTGCGACGCCGATATGACCACGCCGCCCGAGGCCGCAAGCCCGCGTGCGAGCAGGGCGACGGCGGGAGTGGGGACGATGCCCGCGAGCAGGGCATCGCCTCCGGCAGAGGCGATGCCTGCGACAAGGGCTGCCTCGAGCATGGGCCCGCTCCTGCGCGTGTCGCGTCCGATGACGAGGCGCGGGCCGAGCACATCGACTGCCGCAACGCCCAACGCGAAGGCCATCCCACAGGTAAGGCCCTTGTTCGCGACACCGCGAACCCCATCGGTGCCGAAGAGACGCGGCATCTAGCGCTTGGAGAACTGCGGACGCTTGCGGGCCTTCTTCAGGCCGTACTTCTTGCGCTCCACCATGCGCGGGTCGCGCGTCAGGAAGCCGGCCTTCTTCAGTTCGCCTCGGTAGTCGCCGGCCTCTAGGAGGGCGCGGGCGATGCCGTGGCGCAGGGCGCCGGCCTGCCCGGAGACGCCGCCCCCGTTGCCCAGGGCGACCACGTCGAAGTGGTCGACGGTCTCCGTCACCTTGAAGGGCGTGAGCGCATAGTCCAGCAGCGCGTCACGTCCGAAGTACTCCTTGCCGTCACGTCCGTTGACGGTCACCTTGCCGCTGCCCGGCAGGATGCGCACGCGCATGATGGCGTTCTTGCGACGACCGGTGCCATGGTAGATGGCGTCGTTGTTCGTGTTCTTTGCCATCGCTTATCCCTTCAAGCTTATCTCGCGGGGGGCTTGGGCCCTGTGCGGGTGGTCGGGGCCGGTGTACACCTTGAGCTTCCGTCCCATGGCGCGGCCGAGGGTGTTCTTGGGGAGCATGCCCTTCACCGCGTGCTCAATAACACGCTCAGGATGCTTCGCCATTGCTTCCGCGAAGCTCTCCTCCTTGAGACCACCGGGATACCCACTGTGTCGATAATAGATCTTGCTGGTCGCCTTGGCACCCGTCACCTTGATTTTGGACGCGTTGACGACGATGACAAAATCACCCGTGTCCACATGAGGCGTGTACTGCGGCTTGCGCTTGCCTCTGAGAATCTGGGCGGCCTCTGAAGCCACGCGTCCCAGGACCTGATCAGTTGCGTCGATCAGAACCCACTCGCGCGGCACTTCGCCATTTTTGGCGTAATACGTACTCACGATTTTCCTCCGTACTAAGACGA
>JAISGJ010000168.1 GCA_031263105.1 Coriobacteriales bacterium | reverse complement strand
GGGATTACTGTTCACATTCATTGTCATCCCGAGCCTGCCGAGGGATCTTCGACCGCGTAAGCGGTCGACCGTAGCTCGAAGGGCCCCTTGACCTGCGGTTGGACACTGCGTGTCCAAAGATTCCTCGGCTCCGCTTCGCTGCGCTCGGAATGACAGTGGGGGGCCCGGGGCGGCAGCGGGGGCGTGAGCAGTAACCCCTTACGCCGCATCCTCTTCGAAGGGCGGGGCCTTCGTGACGCCGTAGACGAGCCAGCAGGCCATGCCGGCCAGCACGCAGCCGAGCACCAGCGGCGCGACGTTCTCCCAATGCGGGTCGGCCAGGTTGCCGACGACATAGCCCACCACCGGCGTACAGAGCAGGTTGGAGATGCCTTGGAAGAAGATGATGACGGCCATGCCGATGGGCATGGTGATGCGCTTCGGCATGGTGATGGGCACCATGGCCCAGATGACGCCCGAGGTGTAGCCGCTCTCCAGCCCCAGGAGCACGAGGTACCAGGGCAGGTACTCGTAGGGGACCATGAAGGCGAAGACGTAGAGGAGGGCCAGGCAGGCGGCGATGACGGCCATGGTGTTGCGTGCCTTGATGGTCGAGAAGCGTTTGAGCAGGAAGCCCGTGGCGACCGAGACGGGAATGGCGGCAAGGAAGCCTATCGAGGACATCCAGCCGCTCGTGATGCCCGCTTGCTCGGCGGCCCAGCCGAGGGCGGCCTCGGGCGCCATCCCTCGGGCGGCGCCCTCTGCGACCAGGAGCGGGACCTCGTGGAGCTGCACATAGGTGGGAACCCAGGTGAAGACGCAGAGAGACGCGCCCAGCACCAGGCAGAAGCCCAGGCCGAACAGCCACATGCGCCAGACCTTGAGGCCCTCCACGATCGAGGGGCGGTGCCCGACGTCCTCGCCCGCCCGTCTGCGTGCCGCCCTCTCCTGGTCACGCGCGACGCGCGGCTTTTGGACGACCAGCGCAAAGACGACGAACGCGAGCAGGGCTAGGACGTCGGCGAACCACCACCAGGCGTGCCAGTTGTGCGCATCGCCCGTGAGGGCGAGGGCCACCGGCACGCCGATGGTGTAGGCGAGCGAGGCGCCGGTGACGTACCACAGGTTCCAAAGCCCCATGGGGAGCCCGGCCTTCTCCCGAGGGAAGTACATGGAGATGACGGTCGTCGCCACCGTGCCCATCGTCGCCACGCCGATGCCCTCCAGCACGCGCCCTGCCAGCAGCTGCGCCACGTCGCTGCCGGTCAGCGCCCCCAGCGTGCAGCCGACGACCATGAAGCCGATGCCCACGAGGCCGACGGGGCGCGGCCCGAAGCGGTTTATCAGGAACGCCGCCGGAAAGGCGGTGACGATGCCGGCGAGGGCGATGATCGACATGAGCCAACCGGTCGCCCCCATGTCGCCGTCGAAGAACTCAAGGGCCAGCCCTCCCATGAAGGTCGGGACCTTGAACTGGTTCATGATGACGATGATGCCGGCAAAGAGCAGTGCGCAGAGCACGATCCAGCCCTTGCGCCGGATGTCCTTGTCCATCGGTACGGTGCCCCCCTTCCGAGATGCTCCTGTCCGTCAACTCGGTGCCCCTCCAATCTATCCCGTCATTGCGAGCGAAGCGAAGCAATCCAGTCGGAGACTCGCGGGTTACGAACTGGATTGCTTCGTCGCTTCGCTCCTCGCAATGACGGACGAGGGGATTAACCCAGTGCCTTTCTAGCGCATGAACACGATCTTCTTGAGGTCCTTGTCCCAGTCGTCGCCGGCGTTGATGATGAGCTTGTAGACGCCCTGGGCGTTCACCAGCTGGACGGCGATGGCCTTGCCGTCGATCTCGGCGTCGCCCCATCCGGCCTCGGGCTGGTCGGTGATCTCCAGCGTGCCGGTGTACAGCTCGGCCTCGCCGTCCAAGACGACGAAGCTGCCGTCGGCGGCGACCTCAAGGGAGTACTGGTCGGTCTCCTGTTCGGGCGGGAGGATCTCGCTCTTGGAGAACCACATGCCCTGCACCTCTTCCGAGACGCTCGCCGTGCCGGCTGTCGGCTCGTCTGTGTCCTCGGCGGCGGCGGGCTCGGCGGGCTCGTCCTTGTCCGCGGCGTCCCCCGTCGCAGGCGTGGCCGCAGGCGGCGCGTCGCTGTCGGCGCTGCTGGGGCTCGAGCAACCGGCGAGGCCCAGGCCCAGGCCTAGGGCGAGCACGAGCGCGAACAGGGAAGTGAGCAGGGACGACCTCTTGACTGACTCTTTCATCTTCTTTCCTTTCTGGTTCTGTCGATATCCTTGTGTCCTGGGGGCGACAACCTGGTCGACTTGGCCATCGCCCCCCTTTGCCTACAGGCGACTCCTCGCCTGGTAAGACCTTTGTCTGTCGGTCGCACCGTCGGCGCACGGCCTCAGTGGCCGCCCGGCCCGCCGCCGCCCGGCTTGCCCCCACCGGCCTTCATGGCCTCGGCCTCCTTTTTGGACGGCTTCATCATCAGGCTCAAGACGACGCCGACGGCGCCCACGGGGACCAGCACCCAGAAGGCCAGCGAGGCATCGACGGGGGGCTGGGAGAGCGTGTGCTTGAAGGCGTCGAGCGCATAGCTCGTGAAGCTCTGGCCGAGGTACTGGCCGAAGGTGAGGAAGGAGAGGCCCAGCGCCACGGCCGTTGCGCCGCCTTTGAACAGGTAGGTGGGCACCATGGGGCGGCAGCAGCCGTTGAGGAACATGTTGCCGATGCAGAAGAACAGGACGTACAGGGCGAACATCGGCAGGCTGTTCTGGAACGAGAAGGCGCAGCAGAGCGTCAGCCCGGTTATGCCGGCGACCACGCAGAGGTACTTCAGGTGCTTCGGCGCCTTGTCGAGGATGAAGCCGCCAAGGGGCGCAAGGATGCCGCAGGCCACGATGGCCCCGCCCACCAGTCCGGCCATCGTCGCGTCCCAGCCGAGGCCGCCCGCACGCTCGGAGAGCTGAAGCCAGCTCTTCAGGTACTGGCTGAAGGCGTAGTTCATATAGTTGAATATCGCGAACATGACGATAAGGCACCACAGCTGGCGCTTCCTGAAGAGCGGCAGCACCTCCTTGAAGCCCTTGCGTTCGGCCGAGACCTCGGACGCCTCGTCGGAGCGCGGCTCACGGAAGACGACGACGAACAGGACCAGCATCACCGCCAGGACGCCCAGGATTATCCAGTGCAGGTTGGTCATGTCCGAGCCTGCGAGGGTGAACAGCTGGCTGCCGGTCGCATTGATGGTGAAGATGCCGATGGGCGCCCAGGTGGACCAGATGGCCATGCCGCGTCCTCGGGTGGCGTGCGGGAACCAGATGGAGACGCAGGTCGGCCCCGAGATGACGGTGGTCGCCAGGCCGAAGCCCAGCACGAACCGCCCCACCAGGAAGACCATGAAGTCGCTGGCCACCGCAAGGGTCGAGATCAAGGTTCCGACGATCGCCAGGGCCATCCCGACGACGGTGCCGACCTTGGGCCCCCACTTGCGCACGATCCACGAGGTGGGGAACACCATGATCATGGCCGCGATGGGCACCAGGCCCATGACGTGGGCCACCAGCGACGCGTCGTAGGTGGGGTTGTTCTGTGCCTCCCAGCCCTGGAAGGTGGGGAAGGTGACCCCCGGCAGCCACTGCCAGGCGAACACGATGACCACCGCGCACAGGAGCGAGACGATCAGGCAGGGCCAGGCATACGACGGCGTCCTCATGGGCGCGCCTCCTTCGGCCGCTGCTACAGGTTTGCTCATAACGTTCCTCCTCGTTCCGGGGGCTTCGTGCCCCTCCTTGTCGTTTCGGCTTCGAGGGAGGCGCGGCCCGTCGCTGCGCCCCTCCCCGGACCCCCCACTGTCATCCCGAGCCTGCCGAGGGATCCTCGACCGCGCAAGCTGTCGACCGCAGGTCGAGGGGCCCCCTGACCTGCCGTTGGACACTGCGTGTCCAAAGATTCCTCGGCGGGGCTCGGAATGACAGTGGGGGTGTGAACTGTAACCTTCGACCGGCTACACCGGCAGGTTGAACATCCGCTTCGCGTTGCCGAAGAGCATGAGCTCGCGCTCCTCCTCGGTGACGTCGAGGCCCTTGACGAACTCGACCCCCTGCGACATCCAGCCGTAGAACACGGGGAAGCTCGACCCGAAGAGCAGATGGTCGGCACCGCTGACCCTCACCGCGCACTCGACCTGCTCCTTGCCCCAGCTGTGCGGATGGGTCATGTCGAAGAAGATGTTCTCCCTCATGCCACGGACGATGGCGTCGGCGTCGTCCGTGGAGAGGCGCTGCATGGCCTCCTTCTTGACGCTCTTCTTGGGGCGCAGGAGCTCGGCGTTGGCGAACCAGTTTCCGCCGAACATCGTGTGGATGAGCCTGAGTTCGGGCAGCTCCGCGAACATGCCGCTGAACAGCTCGCGGCCCACAGCGGTGGCCTGGCTGCTGATGCGCCCGAACTCGCGGCGGAAGTTCTGGTAGTCGAGGATGTCCTGCGGGTAGGCTGAGAGCGGCGTGTGGTGCACGACCACGGGGACGTTGAGCTCGCTGATCTTCCTGAGCATCGGGCGGAAGGCCTCGTCGTCGAGGTAGAGCTGCCCGTAGTGGCAGGCGAGCTGCACCCCTACCGCACCGAGGTCCTTGACGCAGCGCTCGAGCTCGTAGAAGTTCTCCTTGAAGTCCCACGGAGGGACGCAGGCCGTGGAGAACAGGCGGCCTCCGCTCTCGCCGACGATCTTGTGGGCGTTGTCGTTGACCTCCCTGCAGGTCTCCACCCGCAGCCATTCCTGCCAGACCGGCACGCGCATGATGCCAAAGTCCACGCCTGCGTCGTCCATGGCGTCGAGCTTGGACTTCGCCGAGTAGTCGCCCTCGACGTAGTTGAGGTTGGAGTAGCCCTTGGGGTACTCCAGGTTCATCTGCTTCTTGCCCGACTCCATCTCGAACACCTCGACGTTCCAGCCGTAGGCGCGCGGGGCGGTCGACCAGAAGCCGTCTCCGATCTTCTCGTTGGAGAACAGGTCCTCCGGCAGATGGTGGATGTTGATGTCGATAACGGCCATGACGTGCACTTCCTTCCTACGTTACAGGGTCGGCCTTCTGCCGGGCCCTAGTCTCCCTTTAGCGCCACGACGAGCTGTTTCTCGCGAAAGACCTTCCTCGCGAGCCCCTCGACCGTGCCGTACTCGAGCGAGCGCGACTGGCAGTGCTGGGCGCAGGCGGGCTGCTTGCCCTTTGCCACGCGCTCCTCGCAGAGGTCGCACCAGTCGGTGAACTGGGGGATAAAGTCGTACTGATACTCCTTCTCGCCTGTCTTGAGGGGGCCGAGCTTGGACACCTTGATGCCGCTCTCCTTCTCGGAAAATCCCTTCTCCTGCTGGCACGCGAGCACGCAGGCCTCGCAGCCGGTGCAGTACTCGACGTCCACCAGGAAGCCTTTGAACGCCATGCGCCTCCTCCTTCCTTTCTGTCTGCCGTCGCCGGACGGGCTATCTATTCCCGGCCACCCCCCCCCCCCCCCCCCCCACTGTCATCCCGAGCCCTTCGGCTGCGCTCAGGGTAAACTCCGGGGCGAAGCCCCGCAGCCCACTGTCATCCCGAGCCTGCCGAGGGATGACAGTGGGGTGTGGGCAGTACCGTTTCCTTGACGTGCGTTGCGATATACCGATAATGGAGGCAGGGGCGACGGAGGCCCCTTGAGCAGGTGACGCCTCGAACGGACGGAGGAGACATGAAGCTGTTGGTGATAGGGGACAGGGCGCGTGTGGAGAAGTACCTGCCTGCGCTCGAGGTGACGGAGCAGGTCGAGCGCGTCGTCGTCGCGCGCGGCACGTCGGACGAGGACATGTTCGAGGCAGCCTCCGATGCCGACTTCGTCCTGGCCGACGCCATAAGCCCCGTCTCGGCTGCGCTGATAGACCATATGCCCAAGCTCCGGCTCATCCATTCCGAGGGCGTGGCCTACAACGCCATCGACCTGGCGGCCGCCCGTCGCAGAGGCATACCCGTCTGCAACTGCAAGGGGGTGAACGCCGGCGCGGTGGCCGAGCAGGCGGTGCTCCTCATGCTCGCAGTCCTGCGCGACGTGCTCGGGGGCGACAGGGCGGTGCGGCAGGGACGGCAGATCCAGACGAAGGAACGGATGATGACCGAGGGCATCCGGGAGCTCGGCGACTGCAAGATAGGCTTCCTCGGCGCAGGCGACATCGCGTCTGCGACGATGGCGCGGCTTGCGGCCTGGGGCTGCGAGATGGCCTATTACAAGCGGACGCCGCTCACGGACGAGCAGGAGCGGCGGCTGGGCGCACGCTTCGAGCCGCTGGAGACGATGCTTGCGACCAGCGACATCGTAAGCCTCCACGTGCCCGTGACCGACGAGACGCAGGGCATGGTGGACGAGGGCTTCCTCAAAGCGATGTGTGCGGGCGGCATCCTCATCAACACCGCCCGGGGGGAGATAGTCGACCAAGAGGCGCTGGCGGCCGCGCTCGTGAGCGGGCATCTCGCGGCCGCAGGGCTCGACACCCTGTATCCCGAGCCGGTCGCCGCCGACCACCCCCTTCTGGGGCTGCCGGACGGCGCCTCGGAGCGCATCGTGTTCTCGCCGCACGTCGGAGGCATCACCGAGGGGACCTTCTACCGCGCACATCGCTCCATATGGGAGAACATCGCCCGCGCCATCGTCGGAGAGCCCCTGCGCAACGTCGTTTCGTAAGGCCTGCCGCTGCCGTTCCCTTGCTGTTTCAGCGGGGGGCGGTGCGCACGGCGAGGAGGGCGCCGTCGGGGCCGTTGCCCATCGACTCGTCGTAGAGGAAGTAGTTGCCCTTCCCGCCGTGCTTGGCCTCGTACATCGCGATGTCGGCGAGCCGCAAAAGCTCGCTGTGGTCGGTTGCCTGCGCGGGGAACAGGGCGCCCCCGATGCTCAGGCCGATGCCGTAATCCTGTATGAACGGCTGGAGCTCCGGTGCGGCCGAGAAGTCGGCGAGCATCGTGCGCGCCCGTTCCTCAAGCTGCGTCGGCGTGGCGATGCCGGGTATGAGCTGCACGAACTCATCCCCACCGATGCGGGTGGTCAGGTTCTCGACGGGTCCGTCGGAAGGATCCGCGTCGGTGTAGCGCTTGAGGAAGTCGGCGATGAGCTGCAGCACCTCGTCGCCTGCGTCGTGCCCTGCGCAGTCGTTCACGACCTTGAAGTTGTCGAGGTCGATGAACAGGCTGGCGAACTTTGCCTCGCTGTTCGGATGCGCCTTGTCCCACTTCGAGAGGTAGGAGAAGAGGTAGTAGCGGTTGAGGAGGCCGGTGACCGCGTCGTGGTTCGCGACGAAGAACAGGCTCTCCTGCATTCTCCGGTTCCTGCGCAGCAACAGGACGAGCGTCACCATGAGGGCGACTATGCTGCCGGTCGTGATGCTGATGAGCAGGAACATGTCGAAGGTGGCGGTCTGCCTTCCGCGCTCGATGTACGCGTCCTCGACATCCGTGCTGACGATGCCGACGATCTTTCCCTCGTGGTACAGGGGGATGGCCCCGGTGTTGTAGCTGCCCCATTCGTCCTCGACGTTCATGAGGTCGGCGGAAGGCTCGCCGGCGAAGGCCTGCTCATGGACGGGGGCTATCTCGTATGCGTCGAATATGGGATTGTCGGGGGTGCCGGCCTCCTCGTCGGTGTCGAAGATGAAGTAATAGGCCCCGTCTATCTCCTTGAGGGCATAGATATAGGTGGCGCCGACCCCGTCCTTCAGTTCGCGCAACTGCGCGATCTCCTCGTCGAAACGCCCCCGTTGCGCCTGGATGTCCTCCTCGTTGTCTATGGACAGGAACAGGTCCATGTCGATGTCCTCGCGCGCCGCGAAGCAGATGGCGAGCAGCTCGGACTGGACGCTCTCCTCGATGATGCCGTTGAGCTTGCTGTTGTTGTCGACGGTGAGGAAGATTGTCACGGCAAGCAGCAGGGCCAGCAGGATGCCGACCGCGACCAAGGTGCCCAGGTGCAGACTGCCGACCTGCACGTTCTGACCCTGTCGGATCTTGCCTGCGTCCCGGTATTCGGTGGTCCTGGTCGCCATGTCGTCGTCCGTACTCCCTCCTTGCAACGGCCTTGCATCGTGAACAGTACAGTATAGGGCTTGTCGCCCGTTCTGTCGCCCCTTTTGCGTCAGGGGGCCGCATAGGGGCCGTCAGGGGGTCACATCCCCGTCCTTCCCGTCCTCCTCGTCCGTGTCGTCGAGCAGGAGGGAGCTGCCGTAGACCTCGGTGAAGGAGCAGGCACCGGCGGGGCATACCTGTAGGCAGGCACTGCAGGCGACGCAGTACAGGTCGTTGGTGACGACCCTGCTCAGGGTGTCCGCCTGCCCGTCTGCGGCATCCGGGGCCTCGTTCGCGGAGGCGTCCCCTGCGGCATCCGGGGCCTCGTTCGCGGCTCCTCCCTCTGCGGGGACCCCCTCTGCGGGGGCCTCCTCGACGAGGGAGCGGGCACGGACGGCGCACGCCTCGATGCAGGCGCCGCACAGCGTGCAGAGCGCAGCGTCGGTCGTGCTGACCGTGAGGGCCAGGTCGTGGGCGTGGGCGTCGTTGCGCCCGAGCGCCTCGACGAGGATATAGCGGGTGGGCACCTCTATGGGGCTGCGCCCCTGCGGCCGCTTCTTTCTGAGGTCCGCTGCCAGACGGGTTCGCTCGAAGGACTTCTTGCGCTCGCGTTGCAGCCGCAGCTCGTCGGCGGCCTTGTTGCCTGCCTGCGCGTTGTCCTCCCAGGACTGCCGAAGCTCCTGGACGAAGCCCGTGAACATGCCCCTGCGGTCCACCTCGGCCGTTCCTGCGAGGTATGCGCGGACGTTGGCCTTCCGTATCGTGGGCAGGTCGTCCGCCTGGAGGACGAGCCCCACCTCCTGGTGCGCCCAGCCCTCGGCGTGCGCGATGGCGGCGGCGAACTGCTCCTCGACGTTGCCCTTGGCGTTCACGGGGCACTGGGCGCATTGGTTCGGGGGCAGAAAGACGCTCACCTGCCTGAGCTTCGAGGGGCCGATCTCGTTGAGGACGGCGAACCAGAGCTCCTTGGTGAGCATCCCCAGGCAGGGGACGGCAAGCAGGCACTCGTTCGCCTGGGCGTTCTGCACGAGCGCGAGCAGGCGCTGGGCCTCCTCGGCGTCCTCGGTCTCGGCCTCGAGCCGCAGGAGCCCCGCCGTCCGCTCGCAGCCGAGCGCCAGGTGCTCGACGTGCAGGCTCGCCTGCAATGCGAGGCGGGCGACCTGCTGGAGGGTCTTGGTCGTGCCCGCAAGGGCGTTGAGGGGGCAGACGCCGACGCAGGCGGCGCATTTGATGCAGTCCCTGCCGATGATCGGACGCCCTGCGGCCTTTGTCTCCAAGGCGTTTGCGGGGCAGAACTCCGCGCAGACGGTGCAGGGGGTCGGCTTCTTGGCGCACCGCAGGCACTGGCTTGCCAACGCCAGGACGTTGCCGCTTCCGAAGTCGGTGAGTCCCGGGTTGTTCGCCCTCAGCAGGTCGGGAGTCAGTACAGGAGTATCCATGCGACCAGTATACTATTGTCGGCAGGAAGGCGCAGCCAGTGGGCGCGGCAGGGCAGGGGGACGGGGGCGCGGCAGGGCAGGGGGACGGGGGCGCAGCGTTACGGGTCACACCCTCACTGTCATTCCGAGCCTGTCGAGGAATCTTCGGGTTCGAGCGCCCGGAGAACAGTCCGGCGGACTGTTCTCAGCGAGAACGGGCCGACAGGCCCACGGAGCGCGAAGCGACCAACGGTAGGTCGAGAGACGCCTCTGCCTGCGGTCGGCCGCTGGCGCGGCCGAAGATTCCTCGACAGGCTCGGAATACAGCGGGGTTGCGCAGTGTGGGGTTGCGCAGTGTGGGGTTGCGCAGTGTGGGGTTGCGCAGTGTGGGGTTGCGCAGCGGGGAACACGCCGCCGGGAGCGCTCCGGGAGGCGCATTTCGCCCGCTGCACGCGTGCGGCGCCCGCTGCGCTGCACATCATCCGGGTGTTGGGCTATCATGGAACACAACATATGACGGGGAGGCGCCGCGGTGCCCTTCGCGTCCGCCTTGCGCCTCGGACGGGATGCAGGCAACGAAGCAGAAGGAGGCAGGCAGTGAGCAGTATCATCGATGTCTATGGCCGCGAGATCCTCGATTCGCGGGGCAACCCCACCGTCGAGGTGGAGGTCGTGCTCGACGACGGCGCCTTCGGGCGTGCGGCGGTGCCCTCGGGCGCCTCGACCGGCGCGTTCGAGGCCTGCGAGCTGCGGGACGGGGATGCGGCGCGCTACCTCGGCAAGGGCGTCGCGACCGCCGTCGAGAACGTCAACGGGCCCATCGCCGATGCGCTCGTCGGCATGGACGCGACGGACCAGCGCTCCATCGACGCCGAGCTTGTCGCCCTCGACGGCACGCCCAACAAGACGCGCCTGGGCGCCAACGCCATCCTCGGCGCCTCGCTCGCGGCCGCGAAGGCCGCCGCCGAGTCCACGGAGCTGACCTTCTACTCCTATCTCGGAGGCGTGAACGCGCACCTTCTCCCCACCCCCATGATGAACGTCCTCAACGGGGGCGTCCATGCGGACAACAACGTCGATTTCCAGGAGTTCATGGTCATGCCTGTCGGCGCGGGCAGCTTCGCGGAGGCCCTTCGGTGGTGCGCCGAGATCTATCACACGCTCAAGGCGGTGCTCAAGGAGCGCGGCCTTGGCGCCTCCGTCGGCGACGAGGGCGGCTTCGCCCCCGACCTCGCGACGAACGAGGAGCCGCTCGCGCTCCTTGTCGAGGCGGTCACCCGTGCCGGCTTCACGCCCGGCGACGAGGTCTCCTTCGCGATGGATCCCGCGTCCACCGAGTTCTTCGATGCGGAGAAGAAGCGCTACGTGCTCGCCGGAGAGGGCCGCGAGCTCACGAGCGAGCAGATGGTCGACTACTGGGAGGAGCTCGTCGGGAAGTACCCTGTCGTCTCGCTCGAGGACGGCATGGCGGAGGAGGACTGGGACGGCTGGAGGCTTTTGACCGAGCGCATCGGCACGAGGGTCCAGCTGGTGGGCGACGACATCTTCGTGACGAACCCCGAGCGCCTGCGTCGCGGCATCGAGCTCGGCGTGGCGAACTCCATCCTCATCAAGCCCAACCAGATAGGCTCGCTGACCGAGACCCTGGACACGATACAGATGGCGAGGCAGGCGGGCTATACCTGCGTGATAAGCCACCGCTCCGGCGAGACCGAGGACGTGACCATCGCCGATTTGGCCGTTGCCGTGAACGCCGGGCAGATAAAGACCGGCGCACCGGCGCGCTCCGACCGTGTGGCCAAGTACAACCAGCTTGTCCGTATCGAGGAGGAGCTGGGCGAGGCGGCCGCCTTTGCAGGTGCGGACGCCTTCTACAACCTGAAGTGACGTCAGACGTGGCCACATCCTTCGAGAGCTACCTCAACCGAAACAGCAGGCGCATGGACCGGCTGGTCGCCGACTTCTTCAAGCAGGGCTCGGCGCCGGACATGACCCGCTACCTCTACGACCCGCTCGCCCGTTACTCGGCGAACGGGGGCAAGCGCCACCGCCCGCTCATCTGCGAGCTCGCCTGCCAGGCGGTGGGCGGCGACGCCGTCCGTGCGCGCAGCGCCGGTGCCGCCATCGAGCACTTCCACACCGCCGCGCTCATCCACGACGACATAGCGGACGAGTCGACCTTGCGGCGAGGCAGGCCCTGTATGCACCTGACCTTGGGCGAGGGCCTTGCGATAAACGCGGGCGACCTCGCCCTTTCGCAGGTCACCGGCCTGATAGTCGAGGACGGCCATCTCGATGACGGGGTCAAGCTGCGGGTGCTCGACGAGCTGGTGAAGATGACGACGCGCACCGTCGAGGGGCAGGCGCTCGACATCGGCTGGGTGCGCGACGGGCGCTTCGACATCAGCGTCGACGACTACCTCCTCATGGCGACGCACAAGACCGCCTACTACTCGGGCGGCACGCCGCTCGCGGTGGGCGCCATCGTGGGCGGCGGCACGGGCGCCGAGGTGGAGGCCTTGCGCGCCTTCGGCCTGGCGACCGGCCTGGCCTTCCAGATCCAGGACGACATCCTGAACCTCGTCGGCAAGAAGGAGGCGGTCAAGAAGGACTTCAGGAGCGACATCGTCGAGGGGAAGCGCACGCTCGTCGCCGTCCATGCCATCGCGCACTCCCCGCACTCCGCAGGCCTGTACGCCATCCTCTCCGCGCATACGGACGAGCCGGGCGTGCTCGCCCAGGCGGTGGACATCATGCGGGAGGCAGGGTCGCTCGACTTCGCCCGAGGGTATGCGCTGGAGCTGGTCAACGAGGCGAAGGCCGCCCTGGCGCCCGTGCTTCGTCCCGGCACGCAGCGTGACCTGCTGCTCTCGATGGCCGATTTCTTCGTCAACCGTATGCACTGAGAGCAGGAAGGCATGACGGACGTCGCCCCCATAGCACACGGCTCCAAGGGCCCGGCAGTCAGGGACGTGCAGGCGCGCCTGCGCTCGCTCGGCTACGGGCTGGGCGACGAGGCGGGCCAGGCCGTCTTCGGGCCGCTGACGGCGCAGGCGGTGGCGGCCTTCAGGGCGTCGGCGCGGCTGGGGCCCGGCAGCGAGGTCGACCGCGACACCTGGACGGCCCTGGTCGATGCGACCTTCATCCTCGGCGACCGGATACTCTATCTGCGCATGCCCCATTTCCACGGCCACGACGTCCACACCCTGCAGACCGCGCTTGCGACCCTGGGCTTCTCCTGCGTCGCCGACGGCATATTCGGCGTGGGCACCGAAGGGGCGCTGCGCGAGTTCCAGCACAACGCCGGCCTCGGCGCCGACGGCATCGCGGGGGACTCGACCTTCTCCGCCATCCAGCGCCTGCGCTATGCCTGGGAGGGCAAGGAGGGCCCTGTGCCCCCCTCTCCGCGAGAGGCCCGATGAGCCATGTGCGGCATCTGCGGCTTCATAGGCCCTGCCCCCGGCATAGGCGACCCTGCGGCCGTCCTCCAGGACATGAAGGACCGCATCGTCCATCGCGGGCCGGACGACGAGGGCTCCTACCTCGACGGGGGCGCGGCGCTCGGTTTCCGTCGCCTCTCCATCATCGACCTCGACTGCGGCCATCAGCCCATGGCCAACGAGGACGGCAGCGTCGTCGTCACCTTCAACGGCGAGATATACAACCACCTCGACCTTCGGGCCGAGCTCATCCTGCGCGGGCACCGCTTCGCCACCGGTGCGGACACCGAGGTGCTGGTGCACGGGTGGGAGGAGTACGGCGAGGCCCTCCTCGACAGGCTCCGGGGCATGTTCGCCTTCGTCATATGGGACACGCGCAGCCGCACCGCCTTCGCCGCGCGCGACCCTTTCGGCATCAAGCCCTTCTACTACACCCTATGCGGCCCTGACGCTTTGGGCGCCCCCGACGCCCCGTGCGCCCCCACCCTCGTCTACGCCTCGGAGATAAAGAGCATCCTCGCGTATCCCGCTGCGGTGCCCGAGCTCAACCTCGAGGCCCTTGAGCAGTACCTGAGCTTCCAGTACTCGGCCCTGCCCGAGACCTTCTTCAAGGGCGTCTTCAAGCTCGGCCCCGGCGAATGCCTCACGTTCACGGCAGGGGAGGGGACAGGGGAGGAAGGCGTTGCGGACGCCCCTGCTGCCCCGCCCGCCCTCACCCTCCGCCGCTACTTCGACCCGCTGCCCGCCGCTGCGCCCGCCCCCTCCTTTGACCAGACGGTGGAGCGGATACAGCGCGTCATGCAGGAGAGCGTCACGGCGCACATGATCGCGGACGTGGAGGTCGGTTCGCTGCTCTCCAGCGGCATCGACTCGAGCTACATCACGGCGCTCTACCCCAACGAGCGCACCTACACCGTCGGCTTCGAGACCGCCGACGGCGTGAGGTACAACGAGATCTCCTATGCCGAGGAGGCGGCTCGCGAGATGGGCAAGACGAACACGAGCCGCGTCATCTCCCCCGAGGAGTACTGGGACGCCATCCCGCGCATCATGTACCACATGGACGAGCCGTTGGCCGACCCTTCCGCCGTCGCCCTGTTCTTCCTCGACGAGCTCGTGGCTGCCGACGTGAAGGTCGTGCTCTCGGGGGAGGGCGCCGACGAGTTCTTCGGGGGCTACCCCATCTACCACGAGCCGCTGGGGCTGTCGGGCTTCCAAAGGCTGCCGCGCGCCCTCCGTCGCGCCTTGGCGGCCTGCGCCCGCGCCGTCCCCTTCCGCTTCAAGGGCAAGTCCTTTCTTGAGCGCGCGTCGAAGACCGTCGAGGAGCGCTACATCTCCAACGCCTACCTCTTCAGCGTCGCAGAGCGCGAGGCGCTGCTCAAGGCCCCCGTGCACGCACCGGCCCCCGAGACGCTCACCCGGCCCTTCTACGCACGCGTCGCCTCTGCGGACGACACGGGCAAGATGCAGTACATCGACTACAACTTCTGGCTCCCGGGCGACATCCTCCTCAAGGCGGACAAGATGTCCATGGCGCATTCGCTCGAAAGCCGGGTGCCCTTCCTCGACCGCGAGGTGTTCGCGCTGGCGCGCACCCTGCCGCTCGGATACCGCGTCACCAGCAGGGCCACGAAGGCCGCGCTGCGCACCGCCGCGCTCGAGGTGCTGCCCGAGCGCGTCGCGAACCGCCCGAAGCTCGGCTTCCCCGTCCCCATGCGCGTCTGGCTTGCCGAGGACCGCTGGTACGCCCGCGTCCGCGCGGCCTTCGAGGGCGAGACGGCCCGGCGCTTCTTCCACGACGGGCCGCTCGTCGCGCTGCTCGACGACCACCGCGCCGGGCGTGCCGACAACAGCCGCAAGATATGGAACGTGTACGTGTTCCTCGTCTGGTATGAGGTGTTCTTTGGCGAATCCCCTAACGATAGCGCTCGGTAAGCTCGTCCAGGCCGCAGCACGGCTCAAGGGCGGCGCCGGCTCCGCCTTCCCCGGCCTTGTGGTGGAGAAGATCGAGCCCGCCTTCGCCGTCGACGTCCTCCGGCGACTGCCGCACGGCGTCGTGGTCATAAGCGGCACCAACGGCAAGACGACGACGACCCGGATCGTCGCCGAGCTGCTCCGCTCGCAGGGGCTTCGGGTGTTCACGAACGCCACGGGCTCGAACTTCATGCGCGGGGTCATCGCCGCGCTGCTCTCCCAGATCACGCTCGGCGGCAGGCTCGATGCGGACATCGCCGTGCTCGAGCTCGACGAGGCCCACGCCACGCACTTCGTCCAGCGGGTCGCCCCGCGCCACACCCTGCTGCTGAACGTCATGCGAGACCAGCTCGACCGCTTCGGCGAGATCGACCACACCGCCGACCTGCTCGCCTTCGTCGCCCGTCACACGACCGAGGCGGTGGTGCTCAACAGGGAGGACGGCCGGCTCGCGCGCTTCGCCTCGCGCGAGGACCTGCGCGAGGCCCCTGCGCGGCTCGTCTGGTACGGCCTCGCCCCCGCCCTGCTTTCGCGCTTCCCCTCCGACGACGAGCTCTACGACGAGGGGACACAGGGGACACGGGGGACACAGGGGGACGGTTCTTTTGTGCTACCAAAAGAGAGTCGAGGCCGATACGGCGGCACAAAAGAACCGTCCCCCTGTGTCCCCAAAGAGCCGTCCCCCTGTGTACCGCCCTGTGTACCGTCCCCCTGTGTACCGGCCTGTGTCCCCGCTGGCACACTCGAGCCCGAGGCCCTCGTGACGCTTGACGCCCTCGACAGCGGCCGCGCGACCTATGTGGTCGACGGGCGGCCCTTCCAGACGGCCCTTGAGCTCAAAGGCGTCTACAACGCCTACAACGCCGCCGCCGCGCTGGCCCTCGTACACGTCGTCCTCGGCGAGGCGGCGCCCACTGCGCAGATCGTCGATTGCCTCGCCACCGTGAAGAGCGCCTTCGGGAGAGGGGAGTCCTTCACCGTCGAAGGGCGGATGCTCGAGATGGTGCTTGTGAAGAACCCCGGCGGGTTCCGCCTGGCGCTCGCATCCTTCGAGGCGGCGGGCCACGACACGATGATCGCCATCAACGACGAGTACGCCGACGGGCGCGACATGAGCTGGCTCTTCGACGTGGGCTTCTCCACCTTGCGCGACGAAGGGGCGGCGATGCTCAGCGGGACGCGCGCCTGGGACATGGCGCTGCGCCTCTGCTACGACGAGGTGCCCTTCGCTCAGGTCGACACGGAGCTCGGGCGCGCCCTCGACCGCTTCATCGAAGGGAGCACGCGTCCCATGCGCCTGTACTGCACCTACACCGCCATGCTGCGCTGCCGCTCCCACCTCGCCGCCTACACCGCCGTGAGCAAGGTGGAGTGAGCATGGGGGCGCAGGGAGCAACAGCGGGTGCGGGCATGGCCGTGCAGGCGACGGCAGCGGCGGCGGGCGCGACGGCGGTGAGAGCGGCGGGAGGGTCGGGCGCGGCCCGAAAGCTCGCCATCCTGCACCTCTACCCCCGCGAGATGAACATCTACGGGGACCATGGCAACCTGCTTGCGCTCGTCCGGCGCCTCCAATGGCGCGGCTTCGAGGTCGAGGTCGCAGACCATCATCCGGGCGACGGTATCCCCGCCGAGCCCGACATCGTCTTGGGCGGAGGCGGGCAGGACTCCGGGCAGACGGTCGTCGCAAAGGACCTGCGGCGGATAGGCCCCGCGCTCGGCGCCTGGGTGGAGCAGGGCGTGCCCGCGCTCGTGGTCTGCGGAACCTATCAGCTCTTCGGCAGCCACTTCCAGACGACGGACGGCGAGACGATCGAGGGCCTGGGCATCTTCGACCTCCACACCGAGGGCGGCACAGAGCGCCTCATCGGCAACATCGTCACGGCCAGCGAGCGCTTCGGCGAGGTCGTCGGCTACGAGAACCACAGCGGCAGGACCTGGCTCGCCGCCGGCGAGCAGCCCTTCGCCCAAGTCGTCAGCGGCGCCGGCAACAACGGCCGCGACGGCACGGAGGGCGTGCTGCACCGCAACGCGATCGGCACCTACCTGCACGGCCCCCTGCTCCCCAAGAACCCCGCCGTCGCCGACTTCCTCATCCAGGCCGCCCTCGACCGCCGCTACGGCGAAGGCGCCCTCCCAGAGCTCGACGACGCCCTCGCCCACAACGCCCGCCGCATCGCCCGCACCAGGCCCCGCTGACCCGCTCTCTGCTGCCTCCGCCGCTCCGTCCGTTTCCGGGGGGGGGGGGGGGGGGGGGGGGGGGGGGGGGGGGGGCGCCGGGGGGGGGGCGGCGGGCCGGCGCGGCCGCCGCCCCCGCGCCCCC
>JAISGJ010000101.1 GCA_031263105.1 Coriobacteriales bacterium | reverse complement strand
CATCGTTTATCCTATTGACACTGTTACGCAACGTTATGGGGAAGATGTTGGTGTCCTCATCGATTAGCCCCTCATAATCCTTGAGCGAAACATAGTCATAGCCAACCCTGGTGAAGTGTGCGAGGGCGGGAATTTTGACCCGTGAGTTCTCGTTGTGAATCATCCCCGCACCTCTCTTCCGGTCCCAAAATCTGTTTTGTTCATTGTACTATTCCTGAACCACGAGCTAGTGAATCAAAAATGGGCAGTTCAACAGGCGAACCGTACCTGTTGTGCCTGTGCTATTTAGCACTGATGGCAGCAATCAACCTATTTGCCCAAGCCACAGCCTCGTCAACGGATTGTAGCACGTCCAGGTCGCCCAACTGGCTCTCGTAGAGTTCATCCCAGTTTTCGCCCTTTACCACTGTCGGTGGCCAGGCTTGCAGCTTGCGAGAGGCAAACAGACGCTGGCAGGCTTCCTTGGTCTTGGCATAATCGACATCTTCGTTAGCTACCATTAACTGCAGGTCAATAAGGTCATGTGCCCTCTCGCTCTTCAGGCCGCTGACTCCGTGGAGCTTCTGGGCTATCTGGTGTGGGATTGGCATCAGCGCTATAGGCTTTGGAGACGGGAGGCCCAGCTGTTCAAAGATGGCAACGATATCGGGCGATATCCAATAGTCCGGGTTGTCCGTGTCGCCAATCTCATCATGACCAAGCTCCAACTGCACAGTGAGCCAGGACGCTTCGTTGTAGGACATCTTGATGTCAAAAGGTTGCATGATGTATTCGTCCGGCACTTCTTTTGGTTTGGCGGGCTTGAGGCGCACAACCTTTCCGGAAAATCCGTTCCAGCCTTTTGTCAGAGCGTCGTCCAGTTCTTGGATGAAATCCTCCAACTCTTCTGCTCGGGCTGCATCAAGGTCTTTCGTCAGCCGCGTAGCCTTGTCGCCATAACGCAGTTTCAACGAGCTGCCGCCTTTGATAACCCCTTTGGGCAGTAGCTGGCCTACTATTGTGTTGGCAATCGTCCTTCTTACGCGCACTGGGTCATTGGTAGTGCTGAACAGCCGTTGAATTGCTATGTCGAGGTTACGTCGGCTGTTTGGTTGCTTTATGGGCATTCCTGATCTCCTTTTTCAGCTCCGTGGCCTCCCGCTCGCCCACCAGGCCCCGTAGCCTGGCGTTTTCTATGGCAGGAAGCAGACGCTCAGCCATTATGGTTTTCTTGCAGGTTCTGATGGCATCTGCAACAGTCTGCGACGGGATGCACTCGTAGCGCGTCACCTTGGTCTCAGGTTTGGCGGCGACCACTTTTATGTGCGCTGGTAGCGTCTTACGCACTCGCGCGGGAGTGGCTACCGTTATCTTGCTGGGGTTTACCAGAGCCAGATTGAGCATCGCCAGCACCGACTCGCCGTAGATGTACGCCCCATCACCCACTAAAGCCACCGCTTGGGCATAGGCATCGAACTCTGTTGGGTAGTAGCGGTTGAGCCGGTACACACCGTAGCCAACGCGATCCAGCTTGCCGCGCTGCGCCATCTTCACCACCTCGATGCCGGGCACGCCAAGGGCGCGAGCCTCTGCCGTGGTTATGAAGCCGTAATTGTCAGCAGCCTGATCGTATATGTCGTCGAAATACGTCATGGCAAAAGTATACCTGAATTGGTATAGGTTTGGCAATAAATATGTGTAATTGTTGAGTGCCAATAGTATCCCGTATTTGGTATACTATTGGCACTTCACCATTGCCATGCAACCACAGCTTCTACCGCTCCTTGGCTTTCACCTTTCCACCCGTCGCGATACCGGGCTCTTTGCTGGTCAGCCTGCCGCTTTGAGAACGTTCTTTGATTTCGGTGCAGTCGCGGAGCCGACGGCGCAGAGATGCTGGTTGGTCGTTGATGGCGGCGCAGAGCCAGCTTGGCCACTTGAGAGTGACCAAGCTGAGCAAGCCAGAGGTCGTGGGTTCAAGTCCCGCACATCCAGCCACATTGCTGGGCGAGCGCCGCCGCCGTAGCGGTTCAGGATGTTGTAGCCGTGGGCGTTGACTGTGCCGTCCTTGCTGACGAAGGCGGCGTGGCCGGCGATGCCTGGTGTGCGCAGCCACCACCAGGCGGGGTTGCTGTTGTGTGTCGCTGCCCTCTCTGCGTCGCCCTCGAAGCAGGCGGCGGCCTCGTTGACGGAGAGCAGGAACACTCGGTCTCCCATCTCGTCGTCTCTGGGCACGATGGCAGCCTTCAGGGTGTCGGGGAGTCCGGCGTAGAACTCGTGGTTGAGCCAGTGCCTGAGCGTGCAGGCCTCCCAGGGGACGTGGCCGTACTCGTCGTTGTACGGCAGCTTGGCGACGATGTCCTTGGTGATGGCAAGGACTTTGTCGGCGGTCTCGTCTGTCACCAAGACCATCAGGCCATAGGCGGCCTCAAACTCATGTCTGCTGCCTGGTATGTCTGCGCTCATGCTTCGCCTCCTTGTGCGTCGTCTCGTTCTTCCAGTCTATCGTTTCGCTCGCTGGGCAGCCATCGCCGTCCTCCCGAACCGCTCACAGGGGGAGGAGGAGCAGCAGGGCGTAGGCGACGACGCCTGTGAGGGTGCACCAGAGCAGGGAGCGGGTTCTGAGGGCGATCACCACCACGGGCGCTGCGGCTATCCAGCCTATCAGCGCGGGCCACAGCTCTCCCGCCAGCAGCTGCGGGCTGAGGAGGTCGTTGGCCACCAGCGCGGCGAAGGCGGCAGGGGGGATGTAGCCCAGCGCCTCGGACAGGCGCTTCGGCAGCTCGCGTTCCTTGAGGAGAAGGACGGGGAGCACGCGGCTCGCCAGTATCGTCGCCATGCATATCCCGAGGATGGCGAGAAAGGTGCCCCAGCTCATGGGACGTCACCCGCTTCCTGCGCTTCCTGCTCTCTGTGCACCGACCCGCCCGATTGTCTCCCCATGCTTTTGCTCTCGTCGTTTTCGCTAGTCTCGCCGACGGGGCCGCCCGCTGCGTTCGCGCCGCTCGCATGCCCGCCGCCGCTCGCATGCCCGCCGCCGCCCGCGCTCGCCAGCATCGCCGCAGCGATGCCGAGCAGTGCGCCGACAAAGATGGCGGGTCCCGCAAGGCCGAGCAGCTTGCAGGCGAGCACGCCGCAGGCCGCAGCCACTCCCGCGACGAGGGCGGGGCGGCTGAAGCCCTGCATGAAGAGCAGGCACAGGAAGATGCTCGTCATGGCGAACGACGCCACCGCGACCGGCACGGAGAGGACGGTGCCCGCCAGTGCGCCCACGACGTTCGCGCACACCCAGGACAGGAGCGAAAAGAGGTTCACGGCGGTCGCCCTGGCAACGCTCCAGCGCCCGTCGTCTGCGAAGCGCTCGATGTTCACGCCGAAGCTCTCGTCGGTGACGGTCGCGGAGAAAAGCAGGGTGAGGCGTTTGCCCGTGTGTTCACAGAAGCGCGAGAGCGCGGCACCGTAGAGTATCTGCCGCGCGTTCACCAGCGAGACGCTTGCCACGATCGAGGCCACAGGAGCGGCAGCGAGCCACATGTTGGGGATAAGGTACTGCCCCGCCCCGGAGTAGAACAGCAGGCTCATGAGCGTGATCTGCAGGAGGCTCATGCCCGCCTGCAGGCCGAGGATGCCGCAGGGAATGCCAAGCACGAGGTAGCCTGCCATGATGGGCAGAGCTGCGACGAAGGCCTGCTTCAGGCCTTGGAGCCGCTGGTTGTGGCTGGTGGGGTGCGTTCTCATAGGACAGGTCAGTATACCATGCCGCAGGGGAGCGCAGGCGGGTCGGCAGGGGCGCCGGCAGGGGCGTTGTTACTGCGCACACCCCACTGTCATCACGAGCCTGTCGAGGGATCCTCGGCCGCGCCAGCGGTCGACCGCAGGCCGAAGAGCCCCCTGGCCTGCCGTTGGACACTGCGTGTCCAAAGATTCCTCGGCGGGGCTCGGAATGACAGTGGGGGTGTCTGTAACGGGGCGTCAAGGCAGCGGGGCAGGGCTCCCGTCAGTACGAGAGGGCGCGGCGGGCGTTGTTGTCCCAGACGTGCTCGAACTCCGAGGCGGTCATGGTCGTGTGGCCCTCAAGGGGGTCGTTGAGGAAGACGACGCCGTCCTCGTAGCCGGTGACGACGACGCAGTGCACGTATCCCTGGTCGTCGGCTATCCAGCAGCAGACAGGTTTGCCGTCCTGCAAGAAGGCACGCACGTCGGCGAGGCTCGCGCCGCTCAGGTCGACGGCGCTGCCCAGCTGGGCGCGCACGAGGCTCGTCAGGGCCTGCGGGTAGATGGTGTAGCCGCTTTCTGTGAAGGGGTCGCCGACGAAGCCTTGGTACGGATCGTCGCTGTAGGGCATCTCGGCTGCGACGTCGAGCTTCGTCAGGGAGGAGCCAGCGTACTGGAGCATCATCGCCGTCGCGGTCGCCTCGCACCCTGTGGGGAGCTTGGGCATCTGCATGATGAGCGGCACCTCGAGCCTCACGGATGAGAGGGTGCCGGGGATCGTCTGCGAGTCGTCCGAAAGGCCACCTGCCGCCTCCGCGTCCGCTGCCGCGCCCGTCTCCCCGCCCGCCGCCGCGCCCGTCAAGACGTCTCCCTGCACAACCGTCCGCTCGCTCCCCGGGACGAGTCCCTGAGCATCGGCGTCCTGTCGTGTCTGGAACTGGTAGATGACGAGCGCCGCCAAGCACACCAGGCATGTGAGCGCCAGCGCGAGCCGGGCGCCCCGCCCTGTGCCTCCGGGTGTCTCGCTCCGCCTGTTTCGATCTTGTCGGCACCTTGTTTCCAGCCGCGTTTCCAGCCGTGCCCGCATCGCTCGCTCCTTGGCATCAGGGAAATTCTCCGAAGAAGAGCTTACGCAAGGCATGCATGGTCGCTGCATCAGGGATGCATCGGATTTGTAAGTTTTCGGGAGACGATGAGCAATCATTGCCTCCCTTGCATTTTCTGTCGAGGTGGTGGGGCAGGGCAGGAAGCAGATCAGAGGCAACACGACTCGTCGTCTGGCACACAGGCAGCTACTCGCTGGCAGTTACTCGACGCTTCCCGTGACGGCCGTGTCGGCCTCAAGGGGCTTGACGACGGACGGGTCGTGCTTGGAGGGCGCGGCGAGCGGCTGGTCGGTCTCAGGGGGCTTCTGCTGGATGACGGTCGAGGGGGCATCCTTTTTCGAGGAGGCGACCCGCAAGGACGCGACCGCCGCCCGCCCGTCGCCGAACTGCTCGCACGAGATCTCAAGAGGAGAACCCCCCGTCTCGAGCAGGAACCTGATGCGCTTCTCAAGGACGATGCCGACGAGGGCATCGGTCTTCTCAAAGACAAGGGAGCCGCCCAAGGAGAAGGCGGGCTCGTCGAGGCCGTAGTCCGTGTCATTCTCCGACGGCTCGCCCGTCTCCTCCGTGAGGCGCAGCCTGTCAGTGGCAAGCCCTAGGTAGTCCATCCAAAGCTCGCCGCTTTGCGCGGTGAACAGATTCACAGAAGGGGTGTCGTACTTGACCGTATAACTGAGTATCTTCCCGCTCTCGTCGTCCAAGTAGGCACGTCCCGAACAGTACGGGACCTCAAAATCGATCGTCCAGATGATTCCGTTGACGTCGGGCTGTCCGGTCAGCGCGTAAAGGCCGGCCTGGGCCTTCACGGAGCTCGGGGCGTTGGGCGGCGGATAAAGCCCACGGGCGCGCAGCTCCTCCAGCTCGCGCCCAAAGGCATCCTGCGCCGTCTGCTCGTTCAGGTGCCCGCCGGTCTTGAGCGGCAGGGTCGCCAGCTCAAAAGGGGACGCGGAGAGCAGCTTGAGGCGATCGATGAGGGACGTGGTGACCGACGGCGCCACCTCGTCGGGAGCAAGCGCCTGGACCTCGACCTTCTCCAGAAGGAGGCCGTCGAGCCTCTCCGCTATTCGTGCAGGCAGAAACGCTCCCGCCGCGACAAGCACCCCCAGCAGGACGAACGCCAGGGCCATGTGCAGCCTCGTCTGCAGCCTCGCCCGTGCCGGTGCCTCGGGAGCCGTCCGCTTGTGGGCCATCCTTGCGGGATCCGTCTTTCGGCGCGTCATCTCCCCCCTATCCCTTCAGGGTGACACTGACGCGCGTGCCGCTGCCCTCGGTCGACTCGATGTCCATCGTTCCGGAGTGCAGGGCGCATATCTCGTTGCAGAGCGCCAGCCCCAGTCCCGCGCCGCCCTCTGCGCGCGAGCGGGACTTGTCGGCCCGATAGAACGCCTCCGTTATGCGCGGCAGGTCCTCCTCTGGGATGCCCATGCCGTCGTCCTTCACCACGATGCGAAAGTCCTGCTCAGATGGGCGGCTGCCCTCGATGTGGATGTGGCCGCCCTGCCCCGTCGCCTTGCAGGCGTTGTCGATGAGGTTCAGCAGCAGGGTCTTGATGAGGTCGGGCTCGCAGAGGACCGTCGTGGAGGCCGCCTCTATGTCCAGTTCGACGCCCTTCTCGCGCAAGAGGGGGAACACTGCGGTCCTGATGCTCTGCAAAAGCGGGCGCAGGCCCACGTGCTGCAGCTCGAAGTCCCTTCTTTGCATGACGATAAGGTCGAGCAGCTTCATGGAAAGCGACTCGAGGCGCCGCCCCTCGCCGAAGATGTAGCTCACCGCGAGCTGGGCGTCGCCCTTGCTCAGCCGCTGCGAGCGCAGCAGGTCCGCGTATCCTATGATGGAGGTCAGCGGCGTCTTGAGCTCGTGCGCGAAGTTCGCGACGAAATCGTGCTCACGGGCCGCAGAGAGCTCGAGCTCGCGCACCGTGCACGTCAGGCTTTCCGCCATCTGGTTGAAGTCCTGCGTGAGCGCCCCCAGGTCGTCGTTCGAGCGAACCGGCACCTTCTCCAGATAGCGTCCCTCCGCGATGCTCCGCGTCGCCTTCGAGAGCCGCCGTATCGGGGCGGTCGTCCAGCGCGCCAGGGCAAAGACGAGGATGCCGTTGACGGCGGCCATGCCGAGCATCAGCCACTGATAGATGCCGAACAGCTCCGTGCGCTCCGTGAACACCGCGCTGATGTCGCGGGAGGTCTCGAGGGACACCATGACGCCCAGCAGCTCTACGCGCTGGGCGGTCTGGAGGTAGTGGCTTTCGCCCTGCTGGACGATCATGTAGATGATCGTGTCGGACGTAGCCCGCTCCGCGAGGCCCCCGTTGCCGGGGAAGCCTTGGGGGCCTGTGGTGGCGAGAGGGGCGGCGGCGCCTGTGTCCGCAGTCCCCGCCGCCCCCGCAGTGCCCGTGCCAGCGCCCGCCCCGCTGCCGGAGAGCACCGGCTTGAGGTCGCCCCCTGTCACTCGCAGTCGGAGCCGGTCGCTGGAGAAGCGGGAGACGATGGACGTCGTGAGCGCCTGGACGGGAAGCACCCGCCACTCCCTGAGCGACGACACGGATGCCTGGAAGGTGTGGCGGAGCAGCCCCGCCTCCTCCAAGGCGCTTGCCTTCTCACGTTCCAGCGCCGTGTTGAAGGTGAGCGTGATGAGGACGAAGCCGCCTGCGCCAAAGACGAGGACGGTTATGAGGAGCGTGCAGAAGAACAGCTTCCAGGTCAGCTTCATCCACGGCCTGTCCTTCGCCGGGGAGCCGTGGGGGCAACAGGGGCAGCAGGGGCGCCCCCGCCCGCCGCCCCCGCCCCCGCCCCTCTCCCCACTGTCGCACCCTGCTCGGGGTCGTCCGGCGCGTC
Source organism: Coriobacteriales bacterium (assembly GCA_031263105.1). GTDB lineage: Bacteria > Actinomycetota > Coriobacteriia > Coriobacteriales > UBA8131 > JAISGJ01. The sequence continues at coordinate 1,824 of JAISGJ010000101.1, read as the reverse complement.
CAGGCGATAGCCCACCTTGTAGACCGACACGATATAGGCCTCCCAGCCCAGCTTCTTGCGGAGCCGCTGGACATGGAGATCGACGGTTCGGCTGTCGCCCAGGTAGTCGCTTTCCCAGACCTTCTCGTATATCTGGTCGCGGAACAGCGCGATATGGCGGTTGCGCGTGAACAGCAGCAGCAGGTCGTACTCCTTTTTTGTGAGCTGGACAGGCTGTCCGTCGCGCAAGGCCGTGCGTGAGTCGGTGTCGATGGCGACGCCGCCCAGGGCAAGCCTGCTCTGGGCGAGGCCGTACCGCCGCAGCACGGCCTCGACCCGTGCCAGCAGCTCCAGCACATCGAACGGCTTGACCAGATAGTCGTCCGCGCCGATCCTCAGCCCCTTCACGCGGTCGGCAACGCTGTCTTTCGCAGTGATGAAGATGACCGGTATGCCCAAAGGACGGATGTAGTCCATGAGCCCGAAGCCGTCGATGCCAGGCAGCATGACGTCGAGCAGGACGAGGTCGAACTGCCCCTCCTCTATCTGCCTGAGCGCGTCCAGCCCGTCAAAGGCGCACGCGCAGCGGTAGCCTGCGGAGCCCAGGCTCATGCGGATAAGGTCGGATATGGGTCGTTCGTCCTCCACAATCAGGACATGGCTCACGCGTCACCACCTTGACTCGTCCGAACAGGCCGCTGCCCGACATGCGTCCCGCTGTGCGCCGGCCCTTCGTCTTCCATGGTAACGCTCGGTTGTATCGCTTTTGTATCATTGCGCCAAATCGTTCCCTGCACCCGGGACGGCGGCGCTTCTCAGCGGCGGCGGCGGCGGCGGCGGTGGTGGTGGTGGTGGTGGTGGCTACACCCTCTTCCAGGGGTTGATGCCCTCCTTCTTGCATTGAAAGTACACCTGACAGATATAGATGATGTCGAAGACGAAGGTCGCCGCATAGGTCAGCGGGAAGAACCAGGAGGTCGGCTCGGGCGTGCCCGGCACCACGGGCATGCCGGGAATGAGGCCGCAGTACAGCACGAAGGGGAACCACGCACAGACCGTGCCGAGCCATTTGGCGATGGCGATGTAGATGGATTGGCCGCGCACGCTCTTTCGTCCGATTATGAAGTAGACGAAGAGGATGGACATGCTCACGTTCATGCCCCAGGCCGAATAGGCGCGTCCCATGCCGAGCGGGTAGTCGGGGCTTGCAAGCGGCCAGGTGTCCATCTGGCAGGCGACCACGGCGAGCCAGCAGACGACGAAGGCCAAGGCGACCAGCCCATAGGTCTTCCTCACGTCGAGGTCGGGGTAGTCGACTCGGCAGTAGCGCAGGAAGTGGACGAGGATCACCACGTCGAGCAGGCACCAGACGATGTTCACGTAGAGCTGGGGAGCGGGCGAGGGCGTGATGAAGGCGTAGTTGAACTCCCATGCGAAGTTCAGCGCGAGCGCCCACAGCGGCATGCCGTGCGCCTTGTCCATGTGCCCGCGCCGGATGATGAGGACATAGGTGATCGACCAGAACAGGCCCGACCCGACGAGGAAGAGCAGATACGGTTCGGGAAGGTTGAGCATGGACATGGCAAACCCCTTTCTTCCGACGCGCAATGCCTCTGCGGCCTGCGCCGCAGTGTCGCACCTTATACCAGACAGTGTACGCCCCAAACAGTTGATTTGTCAACGATTATTTGTTGAACTATCAACCATCTGTTACACTGAAGGTTACTGTTCGCACCTCACTGTCATTCCGAGCTCCGCCGAGGAATCTTTGGGTCCGAGCGCCCGGAAAACGCATCGCGTTTTCAGCGAGGACGGGCCGGCAGGCCCACGGATCACGCAGTGTCC
>JAISGJ010000072.1 GCA_031263105.1 Coriobacteriales bacterium | reverse complement strand
GCCAGTTCCGCCACACCCGCACGCACAAGGGGGTATGGTACCATATTGGCTCTGCTTTTTCCACCTGCTTTTGCAACGCACATTTTCCGCATGGCGTTTCGTGGTTACTGTTCACACCCTCACTGTCATCCCGAGCCTGTCGAGGGATCTTCGACCGCGCAAGCGGTCGACTGCGGGCCGAAGGGTCCCCTGGCCTGCCGTTGGACACTGCGTGTCCAAAGATTCCTCGGCGGGGCTCGGAATGACAGTGAGGGTGTGAACAGTAACTTTTCGTGCGCATGAGGGTTTCTGCGTGACGGTTTCCGCGTGAGGGTTCCGCACGGCGCAGCGCCCGTGCCTGCGCCGCACGCCCCAAGCGCCCTGTGGCAAAGACCCTTTAAGGAGGACCCTGTGAGGATCGTCGACGCACACTGCCATATCTATCCCGACAAGATCGCCGCCAAGGCCGTCGAGAGCGTCGGGAGGTTCTACGGCCTCGAGATGCGGGGGGAGGGCTCGGTCACAAACCTCCTCGCCTCTCAGAAGCAGGCGGGCATCACCGCCTCCCTCGTCCACTCCGTCGCGTTGCGCGCAGGCAACGTACAGAGCATCAACGACTTTATCGCCGAACAGGCACGCCTGCATCCCTCGCTCATAGGGTTTGCGACGATGCACCAGGACTTCGAGGACGTCGAGGCCGAGGTGGAGCGCTGCGTCGCCCTGGGCCTCAAGGGCTTCAAGCTTCACCCCGACTCACAGGGCGTCGATGCGGACGACCCCCGCCTCATGCGCCTGTACGGCATCATCGAAGGCCGCCTGCCCCTCATCCTGCACTGCGGGGACTACCGCTGGGACAACTCGCACCCGCGCCGCATCAAGGAGATACTGCACAGCTTTCCCCGCCTCGTGCTCAATGCGGCACATTTCGGCGGCTGGTCCCTCTACGACCTGGCCGTCGAGTACCTGGAGGACGAGAACTGCTTCATGGACCTCTCCAGCGCATCGGTCTACCTAGGGCCGCGCCGCACGACGGAACTCATCCGCCTCTACGGGGCGGACCGCATCCTCTTCGGCTCGGACTACCCCATGTGGAGCCCCGCCGAGGAGGTCGAGCGCTTTATGGGAAACGACCTGAGCGACGCCGAGCGCGAGCAGATCTGCTGGCACAACGCGGAGCGCTTCATCGGGGAGAAGATCGAAGGCTAGGGAGACAGCACGTCACCGGAGAGAAAGTCGGGGAGTTGGGAGACAAGCTGGGGAGGCAACGCCCGAACTTCTCCCCCAACCTCTTTCTCCCTCACCTCCTGCGGAGCACGATGCCGAGGAGCGCGACGAGGGCGCTTGCGAGCAGCAGCAGGAGGGCCCAGGTGGCGCCCATGCCTATCCAGAAGCCCAAGGGGTAGGCGCAGATAAGCAGCGAGTCCTCGGCGAAGACCCAGGTCCCCTCCGCAAAGAACAGCTGATGCATGGCGGCGAACAGCGCATTGAAGTTGAGTGCGCCCAATGCCACAAACAGCAAGGTGGCCGCGACCGCCGCGACGGCGCCCACAAGCAGGCCGAGGCCCAGCGCCTTGCGGCCCGCCCTGCGCCACACGTACACCGCCACGACCAGCAGCAGGACCATGATCGCCACGGCTGCGAGGCGGACGGCGCACAGGACGTCGCGCACGTCCTCCATATGGCCCACCACGTCCGAAGGGAAGGCGGTACGCCCGTCGTCGCCTGCTGGAAGCGTGACACCCTCAGCCCCCATCACGAAGGCCCGCCCCCTCTCGGCGACCTCGACGAGCTGGGCGTGGTCAAGTGCGGAGAGCCGGTCGTTGACGGTATGCTCGGCGAGGAGGGAGGTGGCCGACGGAAGCAGCAGAAGCCTGAAAGATGCGGCGATGAGCCAGAGTGCCACAAGGACGACCAGAAGGACAAGGGAGGGGACGCGCCGTCCTTGCCGCCCCTGCCCGGACGCGGACGCAGGGACCGACATCAGTACCTGACCCGCCAGAAGGTCAGCCCCTGTGCGGGAGCGGTCTGCCCAGCAGCGGTGCGGTCCTTTGCCGCAAGCACCTCCGAGAGCCACTGCGGCTCGCGCCTGCCAAGGCCGATCTCGAGCATGCTGCCCGCGATGACGCGGATCATGGAGTGCAGGAAGGCCGTGCCGCGCACTTGCAGCACGAGGCAGGCCTCGCCCAGATGGTCGGTCCCGAAGAACGTGAGGCTGAGCAGCTCGCGAACGGTGTTGCGCTCGACAGCGGATGCGGACACGCAGAACGACGCGAAGTCATGCGTGCCGAGCAGAAGGGGCGCGGCCTGCTTCATCGCCTGCACGTCGACGGGTTGCGACGAAGGCACCCACCACGTGTAAGGACGGAGGAACAGCGGCTCAACCTCGCTGAACACGTAGCGGTAACGGTACTCGCGCTCCCGTGCCGAGAAGCGTGCCGAGAAGTCCGCAGGCTTCTCCTCGATGCTGCGTATGACCATTCCCTCGGGGGTCAGGGCGTTGAGCGAGCTGCGGAGCCGGTCGAGCGTGCGGCGGGCGGGGCCCCGCTTCGGCAGCTCGAAGGAGACCACCTGTCCCAGTGCATGGACGCCCGCATCGGTGCGTCCGGCACCGACGGTCTCGACCGGGCAGCCGAAGACGGTGCGCAGGGCGAGCTCCAGCTCGCCTTGCACGGTCGGCAGCCCATGCTGACGGGCGAAGCCGTGGAAGCCCGCGCCGTTATAGGCGACCGTCAGGGCAAGGACGCCGCCCGAGGCGGCATCGGGGCGACCCTCCGGCCCCCTCTCTTTTTCCGCCCCTTGGACCCGCTTTCCTGCAGGCATCTGGCTGTTCCCATCCATCCGCATATCCATCCGTTCCTGCGATTCTTACAGGACCTTGACGAATGTTTCAAGGGCCTGACAGGGAGGCGACCGTTGTCAATCCATTGTCCGCAGCGCCCCGGGTCTGTGGCATACTTCTTCTTGCGCGGTTCCGGTGTTCCCCTTCCGAATCGCGTCTGTGCTCAAGACTCGGTTTGCACAGCACGGCGCATGCATATGCGTCGCATCCCCTCCTTGAAGAGAGGCCCGGTCCCTCCACCGGGCCTCTCGCCTTTCCTCGCACAATCCCCCTGCGACATCCTCCATACGACGCCGTTCCCGCCCGCTTCCCGCCCGTGCGACGACGCAGCCCTCGTGCGGCACCTAGTGCGGCACCGTCTCCTTGAGGTGGGCGGTCAGGCGCTTGAGCGTGTCGTCGCTTATGGCGTGCTCCATCTTACAGGCCTCCTCGACGGCAACCGTCGGCTCCACCCCTAGGACGTCGAGCAGGAAATGATAGAGCACATGATGCCTTTCAAGGATGCCGGCGGCATACTCGGCCCCGCTGCTCGTCAGTGTGATGTCGCCGTAATAAGGCTGTTCGACCAGCCCCGCCTGCTTGAGGTTGTTTACCGCGTTGTTGACGCTCGCCTTCGACACCTCGAGCTTCGTCGCGAGGTCGACGGAGCGCACGGCACCGTCTGTCCCGCCCAACTCGAAGATGGCCTCAAGGTAGTCCTCGTTTGCAGGGGAGAGTTTCTTGTCCAATGGATGCTCCTTCATGACCGGCCCCCTCGCCGTCCTCTCTTGCATTCACTCGTCTGTACCGAGGGTTCCCATGCTAACAGAAAACCTCCCGGAAGATGAGGGGGAAGTGCGACGATATGAGCAACGGACGAACCCTGCCCGTCTATGGGAGACTTGGAGAGAAGGTCGGCTCCGAGGCGTCGGGGCAGGTCAGGAGACGATGAGGTTGTTGGCGATGTCGTGGGCAATGGCCAAGCGGGAGCGCTTCACCTCGATTATGAAGCCGGAATTGGTGTTCTGCAAAACATTGATGCGCTCGCCGGGGACAAGGCCCATCGTCTCGAGTTTGCTGCGCGTCGCCTGTGGCGCATTGCATGCCACAAGCCGGTACTCGCTGCCTACATCGACCTTGTTGAGCGTCATGTCGTCAACCTCACGTTCTGCCGTTCTATCGAAACAAAGTTAGAAAACACTTCCTTTTGCAGCTTCTACTATAGCACGCCACCGGAAGTTTGTCACGCATTATTTTTTAGCCGCCCTCACGAGGGGCAGGGGCCCCTGGAGCGTTACAGTTGGAAACTTTCCGCAGTCACCCAAACGCTCAGCCAAGACTTTCAAATCCAACCAAATGCGCCGGGCTGGGTCCGAATGCCGCTTTCCTTGTCTGTGGTCCCACTTGGCCCTAAGCCCTCATGCGCGCCGTCTGCCGAAGAGACGGAGGGCGCCATGAAAGAGCACGGGAGGATCGCGCTTGACGACAGGCGCATCGTCGAGGAGAGCCCGGGCAAGGGGCTGTCGTTTGCCAGAGCCGCCCAGCCCGTCGGCAAAGGCCCGTCTGTGGCGGCCCACGAGGTCAGGGCCGACAGGATGCCTGTCAAGACAAGGGCCGCAAACGCTCCTTGCCGCGAGCAGGGGCACTGCGAAAAGACGCCGATATGCCGGGAGCGCCCCACGCCGGGGGCCGTCTGCGCGAGGCGCGACAGGATGCCTTGCAAGGAGGCCTGCGCATGCCATCTGGCGACAGCGGGATGCGCCAAGACGGCATCGGCGCCATGGGCCTGCAACGGCCGCCGGAAGCTCAAGTGCGGCTGCGACAGGCCGGGCAGGCACAGGCATGTGGCCGCCGTGGCCGACAAGGCCAGCCGTGGCGGGCGCACGGGCGCCGGGCGCGGCGCCAACAGGACGGCCGAGGAGTCCGATCGCGCCTTGGGCGTCATCCGCCCGGCGCTGTCCCGCAGGCCCTCGCCTTGCGAGACAGCCGCCCTGTACGCCGAGCAGCCCAAGGTATCGCCGTCCGCGCCGTGCCGCCGGGCGGGGCGCGGCTACGGCGGCATGGCCGACATCGAGCCGAAGCGCAAGGTCGGCCCCAGGCCGCGCAGGCAGCACAAGGACAGGCGCATCGCCCGCCATGGCCGCTCCGGGGGCCATGCGGCACTCCCGGGCCCTGCGCAAGGCGGGCAGGGCGGGTGCGTGGAGACGGACGCGGCAACGGGCAAAAAGGCCGACACCGGACGCCTGCCGGCGCCTTGTGCCCGCCCGGCGCGCCTCCGGCTCCATGTGCCCTTGGAGGAGAAGGCAACTGCCGAGGCGGCGCGCGCGCTCGATTTGACGGGGCGCACGTCGCGCCGCCTGCCCTCGGTGCTGTTCCCGGTGCCTTTGACCGACAGCGGCCCAGAGCCCGAAGGCCCCGCAGCGCTGGAGCGCTCCGTCTGCGAGGGGGCGCCCAAGCGTTGCAGGGCCTTTTACTGCGGCCCGCGGCAGTCCCGGCAGAAGGGGCGCTGCGAGAAGAGCCATGCAGGGCTTAGGCGGCTTCTGCCAAAAGGCCGAGCCGGCATGGACAACCTGGCTGCGGCCGACGTGGCCGACGCCAACTGCAAGGCCGACTCCACGCCCGGGAGGTCGCCCTGCGGCCTGTCGCCCACAGAGATGCCGTGCCGCGCATGCGGCGAGAGGGCGACCGGGCCCTTGGACATCTTTTCCATGGTCTGGCCCGATGCCGACGGCATGGGCCACCTGCCGATAGGCGCCACTGGAAGCGGCACTGGCGATATGCCCTTCCAGGGCATCCGGCAAGAGGCCGAGGCGCACGGGCGGGGCGCGGGCATACAGCCAGATAGCGCTTGACGACATGCTTTCGGATGGGTTTGAAACTGGCTTGACGAAGGCTTGGCCCCGTGCGCCATCAAACCCATCCGAATGCTGCAAGCAGCAATCAGGCGCAGCCGTTTTGGCTGCGCCTGATTGGTTGCGGGCAGAAAGCCCGTTGCGTTCAGTGTGGCAGACGGTCTGCCTCAGGGAGCGTTTGGATGGCTGTGGAAAGTTTCCATCCCGGGTTACACGTCACACCCCCACCGCCGTCCCGAGCCCCCACCGCCACCCCGGCCCCCACCGCCATGTCACACGTCACACCCCCACTGTCATCCCGGCCCCCACTGTCATTCCGAGCTCCGCCGAGGAATCTTTGGACACGCAGTGTCCAACGGCAGGCCAGGGGGCCCTTCGGCCTGCGGTCGGCCGCTGGCGCGGCCGAGGATCCCTCGGCAGGCTCGGGATGACAGTGGGGGCCGGGATGACAGTGGGG
>JAISGJ010000070.1 GCA_031263105.1 Coriobacteriales bacterium | reverse complement strand
CTGGCAGGATGACCGCAACAATGCCAAGGGCGCGGTCAAGTGGCAGTTCACCGCAGAGGATGCGAGGGTGCATCTCCATAGACTATATCCTGATACTTAGTTGAATCAGACTACTAGGCGCCTTGGTCGTGGCGGGTATGGAGGTCGTAGGAGGGCGGCGCTACGCGCCTTGGGGAGAGGCTGCGGGGGCCATGGCGCAGGGGATGGCGTTGTAGGACCAGGAGCCGATGAGGGGCTCGCAGTGTTCGATGTCGGCGTTTGTGAGGGCGTTTATGTTCGAGTGCCAGAGGCCTGAGAGGTGGGGCTCGCCTTGTGGGTGTTCGGGGTACCACCAGCCGTACTCGACGCTGAGGACGTTGTCGAGGATTTCGGCGGGCTCGGCTTTGAAGCGGGCGCATCCGCGCTCGGTGGAGAGCTCGACCCACTGGCCCTCTGCGAGGCCGGCGGCGGCGAGTGTCGCTGCGCTCATTTGGACGGTGGGCTCGGGGTGCAGGGCGCGGAAGTGCGGGTTGTTGAAGTACGAGGAGGCCCAGTAGGGCTGTGTGCGTGCGCCGGTTATCATCGTGTAGGGGCGCCGGGCGTCGGAGGGGAGGGGAACGGGTGAGGGCAGCCTTCCGCCGCCGAGGGAATCGAGGTACTCGCAGGCAAGCTCCAATTTGCCTGTCGTGGTCGAGAAGCCTCGGAGGGTGCCGGGAGCGCCCGCATTGGTTCCGTTTCCTTGATTGGCTTGTGGCGGGACGTCGAGGACGCCGTCCCCTACGGGGTGCTGCTCGCGCAGGGCGGGGCGAATCGGGGGCTCACTGGGGAACTCGTGTTTGGCGAAGTGGGGCGAAGGGACGTAGATGCCGCGTGTGCGCCATTGCTCCCAAGTGATTCCGGCGGGGGCCAGGGTGCGCTCGATAGCCTGTTGCAGGGTCTCGTCCGGCCAGTGCTCCTCCTGCCCCAGGCGGATGCCGAGGGCCCGGAAGACGTCGTAGTCCGCCTTGCGCTCGTGGTAGGGCTCCACGGCCGCCGCCCCGCCGTAGCAGAAGTTCGCGACCCCTCCGTGCGCCTGGATGAGCGGCCGTTCGAAGGCACCGGCGCTCGGCAGCACGTAGTCCGCCATCTGGGCGGTGGGCGTGAGGTAGTACTCGAGCACGACGAGCAGATCGAGCGAGGCCAGCGCCTCGTGGACGAGATGGGCGTCGGCATAGGTGACGAGCGGGTTCGCCGCCATGCAGATGAGGGCGCGCACGGGATAGGGCTCGCCCGTGAGCATCGCCCGCCAGACCAGGTTGGGATGGGCGGAGGTGAGGTAGCGCATCGGGAGGCGCTTACCGAAGCGCCCCGTGAGCAGCGAGGCCCCCTCGTAGCCGGGATAGCTCTGCAACGCGCTATGCCCGATGTTGAGCTGGGCGGCACGCTGCTCGGGGGCAAGCCACGCGCTCATCTCCAGGTCTATCTCGGGGACGAAGTCGCTCATGCCCTCGACGAGGCAGGCCCCCGCACGGTCGACGTCGCCGGTGACGGCGCGCAGGATGGAGAGCGCACGGTGCGTGGGCGCGGTGTTCGGCCCGAGCTGGTCGATGCCGCGCCCGGAGAGCAGGGCCGTGGGGGCGGGCTCGGAGAACAGGCGCGCGGCCTCGGCGACGTCTGCGGCGGCAACGCCCGTCACCTCCTCGGCGCGCTCCAGGGTGTAGGGGTCCACGTGCTCGACGAGCTCGTCGTAGCCGTGGCACCAGCGCTCGACGAAGGCGCGGTCGGTGCGGCCCGTCGCGACGATCTGGCGGATGAGCGCCAGGGCCAGCGTGCAGTCCGTGCCGGGGCGCGGTGCGAGGTGCAGCGTGGCGATGCGGGCGGTGCGCGTCGTGCGCGGGTCGATGACGACGAGGGGGGTCCGCTCCTTGTCCATCGTCAGCAGGGTGCGCCAGAACAGCAGGTTGTCGCTCTCGGCAGGGTTGGTGCCCCACAAAAAGAGCGCACCGGTCACCGCAGGGTCGAAGGCGACCTCGATGGGCCAGCCGTAGGCGAGGCAGTCCATCCAGATGCGGGTGTTCCAGCATATCTGGCCGATGCCCATGTTGTTGGGCGTGCCGAAGAGGTTGAGGAAGCGGTGCAGAGGCCAGTACGTCGCGTGCGGCCCGCCGATGGCGGAGGCGAGCGTCTGGGGGCCGTGCCTGCGGGCCAGGTCCTGGAGACGGGCCGCGATGTCGTCGAGGGCCTCGTCCCAGCCGACACGCTCCCATTGGCCGCCGCCGCGCTCCCCTGCCCGGCGCAACGGGTGGTTCACACGCTCGGGCGCGTCTATCTGCTCGAGGTTCATGCGCCAGCGCAGGCAGCCGTTCGTGATGCGCTCACTGTACGGGTAGCGCGAGGGGTCCGGGGCAAGGCCGACAAGCCGCTGGCCGGAAGGCCCGTCCTCGACCGTGGCCCAGAAGCCGCAAAGGTAGCCGCAGTAGTGGCAGTTTGACTGTACCGTGCGTATGGGCAAACGAGGCTCCTTGCAAGCTGGGGCGGCCTGTCGGGGCGACGGGACAGGTTGCGCCCCGGCTACAACGCGCTGACGATGTCCGCGACCCGCTCCTTGGCATCGCCGAAGAGCATGGTGGTGTTCTCCTTGAAGAACAGGGGGTTCTGCACACCGGCATAGCCTGTGGCCATCGAGCGCTTGAACACGATGACCTGGGCGGCCTTCCATACCTCGAGGACGGGCATCCCGGCGATGGGCGAGGCGGGGTCCTCGGAGGCTGCAGGGTTGACCGTGTCGTTGGCGCCGATGACGAGCACGACGTCGGTCTCGGCGAAGTCCTCGTTTATCTCGTCCATCTCCAGCACAATGTCATAGGGCACCTTGGCCTCGGCGAGCAGCACGTTCATGTGGCCGGGCAGGCGCCCCGCCACCGGATGGATGCCGAAGCGGACGTTGACGCCCTGCGCCTGCAGCCTGCTCGTCAGGTCGGCGACCGTCCCCTGGGCCTGGGCGACCGCCATGCCGTAGCCCGGCGCGATGATGACCGACGAGGCGCCCTTGAGCAGGTCGGCGGCATCGGCGGCACTGATCTCGCGGTGCTCCCCATAGTCCTTCTGCTCGCCGACGACCGCGCCGTCGGAGCCGAAGCCGCCCGCTATGACGGAGATGAAGGAGCGGTTCATCGCCTTGCACATGATGTAGGACAGGTAGGCGCCCGACGAGCCGACCAGGGCCCCCGTGATGATGAGCAGGTCGTTGTCCAGCGTGAAGCCGGCGGCGGCGGCGGCCCAACCGGAATAGGAGTTGAGCATCGAGACGACCACGGGCATGTCGCCACCGCCGATGGAGGCGACCAGGTGAAGGCCCAGAAGCAACGCGAGGAGCGTCATGACGGACAAAAGGACGAGGCCGCCCGTCCCTGCGGGGTACAGCACGAACAGCACCGTCAGGACGACAAAGGCCACGAGGGCGCCGAGGTTCAGCAGGTTATGGGCGGGCAGCATCAGGGGGGCGGACCTCATCTTGGCCGACAGCTTGAGATAGGCGATGATCGAGCCGGTGAACGTGACCGCGCCGATGAACACCCCTATGAAGAGCTCGCCCGAGTGCAGCGGGTCGAAGTGCCCCTTGGCAAAGGCCGCAGCATAGGTCGTCCAGCCGACGAGCACGGCCGCCAGGCCGACGAAGCTATGGAACAGGGCGATGAGCTCGGGCATCCCTGTCATCTCGACGCGCAGGGCGCGCATCACGCCGATGACGCCGCCGACGGCCACCGCGACAAGGATGGCACCGATCGCCCACGGGGGAGCGGCCGGCGCCACAGGGAATGCGCCGGAGGCAGTGCCGAAGACGACACCGAGTACGGTGAAGACGAGCGCGAGCGCCATGCCGAGGGCGCCGAGGATGTTGCCCCGCTTGGAGGTCTCATGCTTCGAGAGGCCGGCCAGCGCGAGGATGAAGAGCAGGCCCGCGACGATGAAGGAGCCGTTTATCAAAGAGACGCTCATGTTCTCACCCCTTCCTGAACATCTTGAGCATGCGGTCGGTCACGGTGAAGCCGCCGAAGACGTTGATGGAGGCGAGCAGGATGCCCGCAACCGACAGGACGACGATGGGGAGGTTCATGCCGTCCGTCACGGACCCGCCCTTATCGACCATCGTCAGGCCCACAAGGCAGCCGACGACGATGATGCCGGAAATGGCGTTCGTGACGCTCATCAGCGGCGTGTGCAGCGAATGGGAGACGTTGCCGATGACATAGAAACCGATGACGACCGACAGCATGAACACCATGAAGTGGCCGAGCAGCCCTGCGGGCGAGAAGAAGAACAGTGCCAGCAGGGCGGCGGCGGCAAGGGCCAGGAGGCCATAGGTGGCCTTGGGGTCAGGCGGCTTCTTCTCCTTCTTCGCGGGCACGGGGGCCTCCTGCGCCTGCGCCTGCGCGGGGGCGGCCGAGACCGCGACCTGCGGGGGCGGCCAGGTCACCTCCCCGTCGCGCACGACGGTCATGCCGCGCTGCACGGCGTCCTCGAAGTCGAGCACGAGGCTGCCGTCCTTGGCAGGCGTGAGCAGCTTCATGAGGTTGACGATGTTCGTGGCGAACAGCTGCGAGGACTGCGTGGGCAGACGCCCCGGCAGGTCCGTGTAGCCGATTATCCTCACGTCGTTCTTGGTCACCACGATCTCGTCGGGCTTGGAGCCGGCGACGTTCCCGCCTGCGGCGGCCGCCATATCGACGATGACGGAACCCGGCTTCATCGAGGCGACCATCTCCTCGGTGACGAGGCGGGGTGCGGGCCTGCCGGGGATGAGGGCGGTCGTCACGATGATGTCGACGTCCTGTGCCTGTTCGGCATACATGAGGGCGGCGGCGGCGGCGTAGTCCTCGGATGCCTCCTTGGCATAGCCGTCGGTGGACCGCTGCTGGTCGGCTGACTGGACGGCGACGAACTCGGCGCCCATCGACTCCACCTGCTCGGCCGCCTCGATGCGGATGTCCGTGGCGCGCACGATGGCCCCGAGGGCGCGCGCCGTGCCGATGGCGGCGAGGCCGGCGACGCCGGCCCCGGAGACGAAGACCTTGGCGGGAGGCACTTTGCCCGCCGCCGTGACCTGGCCCGTGAAGAAGGAGCCGAACTCATGGGCGGCCTCGATGATGGCCCGGTACCCGCCGATGTTCGCCATCGAGGAGATCACGTCGAGGGACTGGGCCCGCGAGATACGGGGGACGGAGTCCATCGCAAGGACGGTCAGCCTCGCGGCCGCCAGTTTCTCCAGAAGCTCCGGCGAGCGCGGCGCGGCGATGAGGCTGACAAGGAAGGCGCCTGCCTTCATGGCGGCAAGCTCCTCGTCGGATGGCGGGTTTATCTTCGCCACGACGTCGCTGGCCCATGTCGTTGCCCGGTCTGCGACCTCGGCCCCGGCAGCGACATAGGCATCGTCGGGAAAGGCCGCCTTCGCCCCTGCCCCGGCCTCGATGCGCACCTCATAACCGAGCTTGACAAGCTGCGCAACCGACTTCGGCGTTGCGGCGACCCTCGTCTCCCTCGGCTCAGATTCCAGGGGAATACCGATGACCATGTCGATACCACATCCTTTCACAGTGAGACTTTGCAGGTTCCCCATTATCACTGTTTTTGCGCCGAGGTCTACTGGAAATTGAGAATTAGTGCACTCACGCCACCTCCGTAGTTGCCGTTCACACCCTATTGTCATTCCGAGGCCCGCCGAGGAATCCTCGACCGCGCCAGCGGTCGACCGCAGGTCGAAGGGCCTCCCGACCTGCGGTTGGACACTGCGGGTTCCGTGGGCCTGTCGGCCCGTCCTCGCTGAGAACGCGGTGCGTTTTCCGGGCGCTCGGGTCCCGTGGGCCTGTCGGCCCGTCCTCGCTGAAAACGCGGTGCGTTTTCCGGGCGCTCGGGTTCAAGGATCCCTCGGCAGGCTCGGGATGACAGTGGGGCGCGGGCAGCAACGCGCTCCCTGGGCGCAGCCTCGCGCTGCGTGCGGGCGCTTTACAGGACTGCCCGGCGGGCGATCTGGGGGGAGAATCCCTTGGAGAGGAGGTGGCGGTAGCGGGCTGCCTGGGGGTCCTTCGCTCGCGAGCGGAAGCGCTCAAGGCAGGCGCGTGCCCGCTCGAGCTCGTCGTCGTCGCTGAAGGAGGCCGCCGGGCAGCCCTCGTGGCAGCCCGGCTCGATGCCGAAGCGCTCAAGCCCCTGCTCGATACGGGAGCGGCCCCAGCCGCTCCGCTTCTTCCCCTCGATGTAGAGGCGGGCGAAGCGCCCGTCGTCGACGAGGCCTGCCGCCTGCGCCTCGCCGACCACCTGCGCAACGAGCGCCTCCTCGAAGCCCGCCTGCGCGAGGCGGAGCCCCAGCTCCGCTACGGAGCGCTCCCTCACGCCTATGAGACGCTCGGCCTTCCTCCGTGCGGCACGAAGCCGCTCCTCGGGCGTGGGGCCGGAGGCGGCGGAGGGGGATGCCGGAGGCGAGGCTGAGGCTGGCACAGGGGCCACACCGAGTGCCGACTCCACGCCGTGCGCCGGAACCGGAGCTGGCACAGGGCCCACGCCGGACGCCGACTCCATGCCGTGCGCCGCCCTCGCGTCAGGACGAGAGCTTCTCTGCTTCTGCATCGTCCTGGGCGACCAAGCCGAGGGCCACGCGCACCTTGTGCTCGATCTCGTCGCGGAGCGCGGGGGTGGTGCGCAGCAGCTCCTTGGCCGCCTCGCGCCCCTGGCCGAGCCGTTCCTCGCCATAGGTGAACCATGCGCCGGACTTCTTGACGATGCCCTCCTCGACGCCGAGGTCGATGATGCAGCCTTCCTTGGAGATGCCCTCGCCGTACATGAGGTCGAACTCGGCCTGACGGAAGGGCGGGGCGACCTTGTTCTTGACGACCTTCGCACGCACGCGGTTGCCGATGGGATCCGTCCCCTTCTTGATGAGATCGATCTTGCGTATGTCTATACGCACCGAGGAGAAGAACTTGAGCGCACGCCCCCCTGTCGTCGTCTCAGGGTTGCCGAACGAGACGCCTATCTTCTCGCGGAGCTGGTTGATGAAGATGCAGGTGGTGTTCGAGCGGGCGAGCGAGCCGGCGAGCTTGCGGAGCGCCTGGCTCATGAGGCGCGCCTGGAGGCCGACGTTCGTGTCCCCTATCTCCCCTTCTATCTCGGCGCGAGGCACAAGCGCCGCAACCGAGTCGATGACGATGGCGTCGATGGCGTTGGAATGCACCAGCATGTCGCATATCTCGAGCCCCTGCTCGCCGGTGTCCGGCTGGGATATGAGGACCTCGTCGATGTCCACCCCGAGGCGGGCGGCATATCCCGGGTCGAGCGCATGCTCGGCGTCGATGAAGGCGACGATGCCGCCCAGCGCCTGGGCCTCCGCGAGTATCTGGAGCGCAAGCGTGGTCTTGCCGCTCGACTCCGGCCCGTATATCTCCACGATGCGCCCACGGGGCACGCCCCCGATGCCGAGGGCGGCATCGAGCGCAAGGGCCCCTGTCGGGATGACCTCTATCTCCAAGGAGGGGCCGCCCTCGCCGTAGCGCATGATCGAGCCCTTGCCGAACTTCTTCTCTATCTGCTCGGTCGTGAGCTCGAGCGCCTTGCCCTTGTCCTGTTCCATCGGATCTCCAATCCTGTCCGTCGCTCTTTTGGAAAACGCCTGCCCACGATGCCGAGGGAAACCTCCCGAGGCGCACGTATGGGCGCGACTCCCCTGCAAGCCTTTCTCGTCCTCTCCCTATAGCGTATACGAACATGTGTTCGGTGTCAATCGAATCGGGAGGCACACGGGGGAGAACCCGGCAGAAAACGGCCGCAGGGGGCGGCCTTCGGCCCGAACTGCCACAAGGCTGCCGCAGGGCTGCCGCAGACCTGACCCGGGCCTCCCACGAACCTGAACGCTACCTGACCGTGTCCTGAACGAAGAGCAGCAGCTTCTGCAGCGCCGCCTCGGTCGCCCCTAGGCGTATCTGCTCGCGTGTCCCCGTGAAGCGGTGCAGCAGGGCCCGCTCCTCGCGCTTGTTCGCGACGGCTATCCAGACGGTGCCCACCGGCTTGCGCGCGCTGCCGCCGCCCGGCCCGGCGACGCCGGTGATGCTCACCGCGTAGTCGGCAAAGAGCGCCTTGCGCGCGCCCTGCACCATCTCCAAGGCGACCCTCTCGCTGACCGCCCCCTCCTTCAGCAAAGACTCGCTCCTCACCCCGAGCAGGGAGACCTTGACCTCGTTCGCATAGCTCACGACCGCCCCCTTGAACACCTCCGAGGCGCCGGGCACCGAGGTCAGCACGGCGGAGACCATGCCGCCCGTGCAGGACTCGGCAGTGCCGAGCGAGACGTTCTTCGCATCGGCAAGGCCGACTATCTCCCGTGCAAGGCCCGTCAGGGCATCCATGTCGCGTTTTGCCATCGCACTCATTCCTTTTCCCGGTCGGCGCTTCCTGCGCCCTTGCCGCCGTCGCGCCGACCGCCGTCGCGCCGACCGCCGCCTTCCGTGCTGCCGCCTCCCGTGCCCCTGTCGGCGCGCCCCTTGCCGACGCTCAGCGGCAGGCCGAGCAGCGATGCGGACTTCCAGAGGTACTCGGCCATCGAGAGCAGGGTGAGCACCAGCGCAGCGACCATGACGCCCCACGCGAGCAGCTCGCCCGCCAGCACGAACGAGGGACCCAGGCCTTGGACGAGAGGGCCTCCTTTGACGATGAACAGGATCACCGCGACGATCTGCAGCACGGTCTTGGCCTTGCCGAGGGGGCTCGCCGCGATGACCTGGCGCTCCACCGAGGCGACCATGCGTATCCCCGAAACGAGGAAGTCGCGCCCTATGATGACGAGCGCCACCCACGCAGGCAGCGCACCGAGCTCGATGAGGGCGAGCAGCGCCGCAGTGACGAGTATCTTGTCGGCAAGCGGGTCGAGGAACTTCCCGAGGTTCGTCACCTCGTTGCGCGAGCGCGCCAGGTAGCCGTCGAGCCCGTCGGTGAGCGCAAGCAGGGCGAAGACGGCCGCCGCGACCAAGGGCTTGACCATCTGCGCGACGAGCGGATCGGGCACCCACTGCGGCCAAGGGGCAAGCAGCAGGAAGACGAACACCGGGATGAGGACGATGCGCACCGTCGTGACGATGTTCGCAGGCGTCATCAGCTCCCGATAGCGTCCTTCGTCAGGCATGGGGACAGTCCGTGACCCTTCCGTCCAGCTCGTAGCAACAGGCATCGAACATCGTAGCAGAAACCACCTCGCCGATGTCGCCCCTGTCGAGATGCACCATGCCGTCGACCTCGGGGGCCTGGCGCTGCGTCCTCCCGAGCAGGCCCTCCTGGGCGTCGTCCTCGACGACAAGGACGTCCTCGGTTGTGCCCACCCGTGCGGCGATGCGGGCGGCGCCGCATGCGTCCGCGATGTCGCGCAGGCGCTGCGCCCGCGCACGACGGGTGCGCAGGGGCACCTGGTCGGGGCGCTGCCCTGCGACGGTGCCCTCCTCCTGCGAGTAGGGGAAGACCCCCACGTAGTCGAAGGCCGCGTCCTCGATGAAGCGCTCGAGCCTGTGGGCCTCGCTGCGCCCCTCCCCGGGAAATCCCGCGATGACGGTCGTCCGCAACGCGACGTCCGGCAGCGCCGCGCGGCATCGTGCAAGCAGCGCCAGGCTCTCCTGTGCGCTCCCCGTGCGCCCCATCTCCCGCAGCACGCGCGCATCGGCATGTTGCAGCGGGATATCGAGGTAGTTGCAGATGTTCGCATGACGCGCCATGACGGCGAGCAGCCCGTCGGTGATGCCCTGCGGCTGGAGGTACATGACCCTGATCCACGTCGTGGGAAACCGCATGGCGAGAAGGTCGAGCAACGAGGCGAGGTCACGGGCGCCACGGGCGCCGTCGCCGTCGTCGTCGTCGCGGGCGAGGTCGCGGCCCCAGATGCCGGTGTCCTGCGCGACGAGCACCACCTCACGCACGCCGCCGGCCACCAGCTCCGCGACCTCGGCGGCGACCTCGGCGGCCGGCACGCTGCGATAGCGGCCCCGGATGTGCGGGATCGTGCAGAAGGTGCAGCGGCGGTCGCAGCCGTCGGCGATCTTGACATAGGCCCAAGGACACAGGGGGACGGGTGGCGGAGGGACGGCCCCGTCCTTCTCCCCCGTCTTCTGCCCAAAGCGGCGGCAGGGAGTCGAGGACCGTGACGATGTCGTGCTCGTCGGCACAGGGGACGAAGGCGGCGGCCTCGGGGAGCCCTGCGGAGAGCGCCTCGCCGTAGCGCGAGGGCATGCAACCCGCAACCACCAGATGGGCCCGGCCCGCAGCCAGGCGCTCGAGCGCAAGCGCCTCGAATATCGCAGCGATGGACTCGTCGGTCGCCTCGGTGATGAAGGAGCAGGTGTTCACGACGACCACGTCGGCCTCGGCGGGGCCTCGGGCCTCGCGGTAGCCCGCAGCCAGCGCCCGTGCGCACATCTTGTCGGAATCGACCTCGTTCTTCGCACAGCCGAGGGTTATGAAGGCGACGGCAGGCCTCAACGGTAGTTCACGAATTGCAGGGGCTGACCGTAGTCCTGCTCCTTGAGAAAGGTGATGACCTCCTGCAACAGGTCGCGCTTCGGCGAGAATATGCGGAGCTTGTCGCCCTCTACCTGCACTTTCACGTTCTTGAGCTTGAGTGCGCGGATGTCTTTGCCGATGGCGCCCGCCGTGTCCTTGTCGATGCCCTGGACGAGGGTGCCGACGAGGCGCACCGTCATTCCCGAGGCGGCCTCCGGCTTGCTCCATCTGACGCTCTTCAGATCGACCTTGCGCCGCACGAGCTTGGTGTTGAGCACGTCGATGACCTGCTGGGCGACGAACTCGCTCGGCGCGACGAGCGTGAAGCGCTGCGAGCCCTTGTCAAAGTCGATCGTGGCCTTGCTGTCCTTGAGGTCGTAGCGCTGCACGAGCTCCTTGCGCGTCTGCTGGTAGGCGTTATCGACCTCCTGGAGATCGACCTCTGAGACCACGTCGAAGCTCTCGTCCTTGGCCATTGCGTCCTTCCTTCCGGCCCCATGGGCCTGCTGGGCCCTGCCGGGCCCGTCGTTGTTCCTGTCGGCCCTGGCGGGCGGCCCTGCCGGACAGCCCTGCCGGCCCTATTGCCCTTGCTGTTCCTGGTCCTGCTCGACCTGCTGGTTCTGCTGGGCCTGTTGGCCCTGCTCGCCCTGTGGGGCGGCCTTGACCTCGAGCTCCACCGAGGCGAGGCCGGTCGCCGTGTCCACCGTGAGCTCGACCGCCGCACCGTTGCGGGTCACGCTGAGGTTGTCCGGCTGGGCCGTCGTCACCACGCAGCTCTCGGCGACCTGCCAGGTCTTCCGCTCGGCAAGCGTCTCCGCAAGCACGGACTCGCCGTCGACGGTGACCTCCGTCCATGGCGCGGTGCCCGGGGCGACATCGACCGCCAGCTCGAAGGGCAGGGTGTCGGGATCGACCTGGGCCTGGCCGTCGCCGTCGGCAGTGCCCTCGCCGGAACCCTCGTCCTCAGGGGCCGTGCCGTCCGGCACGTCGACCTCGACGACGGCCCCGGTGTTGACGGGGATGATCTCGTCCTGCTGCTTCTTGCAGCTGTTCGACACCAGTGCCCAGACCACGAGCAGGCCGACGAGCACGACGATGAGCACGACGACGAGCGCCGCCCGGCTCCCGGACAGGACGCCGAACACCCGCATCGGCAGGCTCGGAGGGGTCGTGTAGCTGTTGCTGGGGGGCCTGCTGCCGTTCGACGGGCCGCCGTGGGGCCTGCTGCCCCCTCGCCCTCCCCGGGTCGAGGGACGGCGCGGGTCCGCAGGGGTGTACGGCGAGCGTCGGAGGTCATTGAGCTCGGAGGGAGGGATGGGCTTGTTCCACATCGAATGGTCCTCCCGCCCCTTCGGCGACTTCCCTGTCCGCCCGGGGTCGATACGGGGGTCGATGGGGGATGCGGGGTCGATGAGAGGGTCGATGTCGAAGGAGGAGGACGAGCCCCTGCGGGCCTCGCGGTTCTCGTAGTCGTGGTACTCGCCGAGGAACTGCTCGGTGAGCTCCTGGGGGGCGAGCCCGAGATAGCGCGCATAGGAACTCACCATGTTGCGCGCATGGCCTTTCAGCGGCATATGACGGAAGTCCTCCGTCTCCAAAGCCTCGAGAATGGCAGGACTTATGCGCAACTGGGCATGGACCTGTTCAAGCGAAAGGCCGCGTCTTCTCCGTGCCTCAGCCAATCTGTTACCGAAGGTCTGTTGTGCCAAAGATTCTCCTCTGTAGAAGCACCCTCCCAGTATCTCACAATCGCCCCGCAAGCGCTATACGGGGAAATGCCTGCCGTTCGCACGCGCCTGCCGTTCGCACGGCCTCCTTATATCCTCGTCCCGTCGGGGAACTCCCTGCCGTTCGCACGCGCCTGCCGTTCGCACCCCACTGTCATTCCGAGCCTGTCGAGGAATCTTTGGGTTCGAATCGGCACTGCCTTAGTTGAAGGGCTGGCAGACCGCAGAATGGGTGTACTGGTACAACAACTGCCGTATCTCAGAGTACAACAGCTACAGGGCGCCATCATATATCGAGGAGAAATGGTATAGTGAGGGAGCAGACCTGCGCAAGAGGCGCAAGGTCTCATGAAGAGGGAAGCAAAACTCTCCACGAGACCCGGGGCGATTCACCGTGCTGTTGAGGGCATCCGGGTCGGACCACCCAGATGTGTCCTCTATTGCATAGGTAACGATTGTACCCTCAAGGTGCGGCACGACCTGCCCTACTATTTCACCGTTTTCTCTTACATTTCTGCGAAGGAGCGCGAAGTGGTAGGCGTCGACCTTCTCGTAGGTTCTCTCAAAATACTGCCCCCACTCTAAAAGAGCATTCTCCTCAACGGCATAAGCAGCCGGAGGTGTTGCGATGGTAAGCGAGGATATGAACAGCAAGCAGGCAAGCAGCAGTGCGAATATCTTTGGAGGGCAGGTTCCGGACTCGTTACTCAGTCTTAACATTGGTACTCCTTACGTGGTGATGCCGACAGGTTCATTTGATGACGCAAAGCCTTTCTTTGAGAGGCATCAATCATCAATGAGGTAACCTTCGCGGAGATAGCCAGCATCATAAGACTTAGAGGTTACGGCAGGCTGTGGCTCCATCGTCCTTAATAACCCGATTGCGCGGGCGAAGTCCTCGTCGCTGTAGTAGTAGGCAATCGGTGCCGGAATCTCTTCGTCAAACAGCAGGCCGTAGAACAGTCCCGCATTGAATTCCTTGCTCTCGAAGAAATCCAGCTCAATGGTAGGAGGGAACAGGTTTTTCCAACCACGCCCAGACCAGACATAGATAAGACCGTCTTTGACGGGGAAGGAGAAGGAGTCATCGAGCACGCACAGGTCGCTTTGCGCTATGAGGTCGTAGTAGCGTATGCCCGCCTGCGCGTCGGCGCTTATCCCGCAGGCAAGCGCGAAGCTCCTGCCGACCTCCACGACAGGCCCCAGTCGGCTTATCGCGCCGCCATTCGTGACGCTTCCGACAACCAGATAGAGCAGCGAGGCCGAGTCCCCCTCCTGGAAACGGTCGCCTGCGTAGACCTCGTCGACCCTCATGTCCAAAAGGAAGAAGAGGGGGGCGTTGCCGTCGTAGCCGCCATACTCGATCTCCTCTCCGGAAGGCATCTCGCGCATCCCCAGTACCGTGCCCTTGAAGACGAATTTACTGTTGGCATAGATCCTTGCGTCATAGACTGCTCTCGACTCTATCATCAGGTCGGGGTAGCGAGGCCCTCTGAGCTGACTGTCAACATAGAGCAGCAGTGCGCCCAAGGCCAAGACGGCGGCAAGCACGCTGAGCACTATGGCGAGTCGGCGGCGGCGGGGCGGCCTCAAAGTCGTAGCTCCTTGTGCTATAGCCCCCTGCGTCGTTGCCTCTTGTGCCGTCGCCTCTTGCGCCTGAACCTTTTGCCCTGTTACTTCATCATCCACTCTCTGCCTCCCCTCAGCCCTGTGCAGCCAAGTACTCGTCTGCCTTTGTCTTTAAGGCCGTAGCGCTAAAGGCCGCGATGTCAGCAAAGTCCTCAATGGTGTAATACACCCTGTTTGCAAATGAGCCGCCGTCTGCGCGCAGTCCTTTGGTAAAGACTGCCTCCTCATCTGCCTCCAGTGTTGTCGACGGGGCAAGTGTCTCATCGGTGCCTTTCGGGGCACAGACGAGCCCCTCCCGTATGGGAAACACTGAGCCTGTCGTGCTCTCCAGGGCAAGTGTGCATCTTGAGAAATCCTTGGCGTATTGCGCATTGTCTTTTGCCCAGCGGATACGGGCGGCCTCATCAACCGCAAAGGCAAAGAACGCATCGCTTTGCCCTGCGGCAATCATCGGCCCGAGCTGTGCGTCCGTCTCGTTTGCCTTGGCACAATACAGCACCACGGTGTCGCCCGCCTCATGGATGCTGCCTTGATATATCTGTTCCACACGCACCGTGATGAAGCCTTCGGAGAACATGGGGGCACCGGATGCTGACGGCGTGAACTCCTGCACCGCCTTGACATCTGTTATCGTGCCCACGAAGAAGAATATCGAGGATGCGACATCTTGCGGCTGTAGGTCATAAGAAGCGTCAAGGTTGCTTTTAGGCGCAACCGAGTAGCTCTCCTGTGTGCTGTCTGAGGGCGTGGCGATCGAGTCGCCTTTCTTGTCGTTGGCCAAGCTTGCGGCGCCATCGGCCGTCTGCGCACCTTGGGGGGACGCCCCCGGGGTGCTGCCAGCACCTTGCGGAAGCGTGACGGTCGAGCCGTCTTTCTGATCGCTTGCCGGGCTTGCAGCGCCATCGGCTGCCTGTGCGCCTTGGGAGGATGCCCCCAAGGTGCCGCCAGCACCTTGCATCACAAACACCACAACGCCTACAGCACAGGCAAGTACGACAAGCACCGCTACGGTGAACAGAAGCGTCTTTCTCTTCTTGGCTTTGCCCCTTGGCCTTTCTTGCGTTTTCTCGCTTCCCGTCTCTGCCTGCTTGTCCGCGTCTATGCCCTGCTTTTGCCGCTTGTCCATCCTTGCCTCCCTTATCGCCATTTCCCTGCAAACCCTTGCCGCAAAAACATATATGCGAGAATATACCTGTAGTAGAAATAACCTACTTTGTGTAGTATAAGTTGCCATTTGCTCAGCCGCAACTCACACCATGCTACGAGCAACCCGCTCAC
Organism: Coriobacteriales bacterium; assembly: GCA_031263105.1. Classification (GTDB taxonomy): domain Bacteria; phylum Actinomycetota; class Coriobacteriia; order Coriobacteriales; family UBA8131; genus JAISGJ01. The sequence continues at coordinate 21,475 of JAISGJ010000070.1, read as the reverse complement.
CACTGAGGTTACTGTTCACATCGCTGTCATTCCGAGCCTGTCGAGGGATCCTTGGATCCGAGCGCCCGGACGGGTCGCCAGCGGCACGCCGTCAGCGAAGGACGGGTAAGGCACCTGCGCGGACCCGCGGGTCTGTTTTCAGCGAGGACGGCGCGGCAGTCCGGCGGACTGGGAAACAGCGCGCTGCGCTGTTTCCGGGCGAGGCTGCGTTGGGAAACAGCGCGTTGCGCTGTTTCCGGGCGAAGCTGCGGAGCAGCGGGTGAGCCCCTGAGCGGGTGAGCCCATGGAACCGACAGGCCCACGGGACGCGGAGCAGCCAACGGTAGGCCGGAGGGCCCTTCGACCAGCGGTCGACCGCTGGCGCGGTCGAGGATTCCTCGGCAGGCTCGGAATGACAGTGGGGGCTCGGAATGACAGTGGGGGCCCGGAATGACAGTGGGGGCTCGGAATGACAGTGGGGGCCCGGAATGACAGTGGGGGCCCGGAATGACAGTGGGGGCTCGGAATGACAGTGGGGGCTCGGAATGACAGTGGGGTGTGAGCTGTAGCTCGCAGAGAAGAGCCAGCCGCGCAGACCCAATCTTGTGCACGGAGGCCACGGAGCGGGCTACCAGTCTGCGGAGTCCGCCTGTTCGAGGGCCTTGAGGGACTCGAGGTCGAGGACGTCGTCGATGAGGACCTCGCGGGGCCTGCTGCCGTTCGGCGGGCCGACGACGCCCTTGTGCTCCAGCATGTCCATGATGCGCCCCGCACGGGCATAGCCCACCTTCAGCCGCCGTTGCAGCGTGGAGGTGGAGCCGAGGTTGCTGGAGACGACGATGTCGGCCGCCTCCCAGACCAGGGGGTCGTCGTCGCCGCCCTCGCCGTCGGTGCCGAGCATGCTCACGGAGAGGCCCCCTACCGCCGTGGCGAGGATGTCCTCGTGGTACTCGGGCTCGCCCTGCGCCTTGAGGAAGTCGACGACGGCCTCGATCTCGGGCTCGGAGACGTAGCAGCCCTGGATGCGCTGCGGCTTCCCGTACTCGGGACGCGAGAACAGCAGGTCGCCGATGCCGATGAGGTCCTCGGCCCCCGGCCCGTCGAGGATGACGCGCGAGTCGATGCCCGACGCGACGTTGAAGGCGATGCGGTTGACGATGTTCGCCTTGATGAGGCCCGTGATGACGTTCGTCGAGGGGCGCTGCGTGGCGATGATGAGGTGGAGCCCCGCCGCACGGGCGAGCTGGGCCAGGCGGCTGATGGATATCTCGACCTCCTTGCCGGCTATCATCATGAGGTCGGCGAGCTCGTCGATGACGATGACGATGAGGGGCATCTCCGTCAGGCCGTCCTCGCCGAAGCCGGGGCCGCGCGGGCCGTCCTCGCCGGGGCGCTGTCCGAAGGGGCCGCCTGCGCCTCCTCCCCCACCGGCGCCTTCGGCATCGTCGGCCTGGCCGCCCTCGGCCGCGCCCTCCGCCGCGCCCTCGGCCTCCTGGGCCGCACGGGCCTCCTGGGCCTCGCGCTCGGCCCTCTCGCGTTCTGCCCGCTCGCGCTCGACCTTCTCCCGCTCCTTCTGCACGTAGGCGTTGTACTGCGCGATGTTCTTCACGCCCGCCTGCTGGAAGACCTTCAGGCGCCGCTCCATCTCGAGCACGCCCCAGGCCAGCGCGGCGGCGGCCTTCTGGGCGTCGGTGACGACGGGCACGTACAGGTGCGGGATGTCGTTGTACAGCGAGAGCTCGACCATCTTGGGGTCGATGAGGATCATGCGCACCTGGGCGGGCGTGGCGCGCATGAGCAGGCTCACGATCATGGCGTTGATGGCGACCGACTTGCCGGAGCCGGTCGTGCCGCCGATGAGCAGATGGGGCATCTTCTCGAGGTCGGCGACGATGGAGTCGCCCTCGACGTCCTTGCCTATCGCCAGCTGGAGCGGGCCTGCGGGCGCATCGGGCAGCACGTCGCCGAGCAGCACCATGCTGCGGCTGGCGTTGGGCACCTCTATCCCCACGAGCGTGGTGCCCGGTATGGGGGAGAAGATGCGCACCGCCGGGGCCGCGAGCGCCAGCGCGATGTCGTCGGCGAGCGAGTTGATCTTGCTCAGGCGCACGCCCTCCCCCAGCGAGAGCTTGAAGAGCGTGACCGTGGGGCCGGCGACCCAGCCTTCCACCTGCGCGTCCACGCCGAACTCCTCGATCGTCGCCTGGAGCTCGGCGGCGGTGCGCCGCAGCTCGCCCTCGCCTGCCCGGGTGGAGGCCTTTGCGCGGGAGGCCTTCAGGAGCCTCATGCCCGGCAGCTCGAACGAAGGTTCGGGCGGGAGAAGTGCGGCGGCTCCCTTCTTCGCGGCCGCCCCTCTTTTTGCGGAGGCGCCCTTCTTGGCGGAGGCGGGGCCGGGGCCGGTGCCCCCGAGGACGACCGTCGCGTCGGAGCGGAGGGCATCGGGGCCGTTGGGGCCGTCGGGGCCGCCAAGCGCGTCGCGGTCGGAGCCGAAGGCGTCGGAGGTGCGCACGTCGAGAGCGGCGCGGTCGAGGCGCTCCGTCCTGGCCGCCGCGTCCGCGAAGACCAGGCTGCGGCGCGTCGAGCCGAGGTCGCCCAGGCCGTCGGAGGCACCGGAGATGCCGGGGGCATCCGGGTCGCCCGACGCGCCGGGGGCATCCGGGGCATCCGGGTCGCACAAGGCGTCGAAGGGGATGCGTCCCTGCGCACCCTCGAAGAGGGCGTCGTCGAAGCGATGGGTGGGGTCGAGCCCCACGCTGAGATGCGCGGTAGGCGCGATGAGCTTGCCTGCCGCCTGCCGCCTGCCCGCCCCCTCCCCATAGGGGCCGGACGGGCCGCCCCCAAGGTCGTAGGGCCCCGCCGACAGGCCCTCCTCGTCAGCGGCCTCAGGGACGCGGCGACGGGCGAGCAGGGCCTTGACGCGGGCGACGAGCCCCGTGATGGAGAACCCCACCAGCACCGCGCCGACAAGGACGAGGCCGATGAGGATGACGAGCGCGATGCCCTGGCCCACCAGCCGAAGCAGCGCCCAGGCAACGGCGCCGCCGACATAGCCGCCATGGGCCATCAAGGCCGCCGGCTCGAAGACGAGGTCGGGGCTCGAAGGCGCGTCAGGGGTCATGAGGCCTGCAAGCGCAAGGACGCTCACGAAGATGAGCGCCATGCCGAGGGCAAGGCGTGCCGCAGCGGACGCGACGCCCCGCTCGACGAAGAAGCTTGCGGCCCAGACGAGCATGAGGAAGGGGAGGATATAGGCACCCAAGCCGATGACGTGCAGTATCACATCGGAGAGCGCCCGGGAGAGGATGGCCGTCCCCGGGGAGACCACGGCGATGAACAGCGCGATCGCCAGCACCGCGACGAGCACGCCGACGATCTCGCGCCGAAGGCGCGTGTCGGGGAGGGCGGTGCGCCCTCCCGCCGTGTCCTTGCCCGCCGCCTGCCCGTGCCTCGCCTGCGCCGCCCTGCCGCCGCCCGTGGCGCCTCCTGCGCTGCGACCGGCCGCCTTGCCTGCGGCCGCCTTGCCCGCAGCAGCGTTGCGGCCGCCCGTGCCCGTGCCCTTGCCGCCGCTGCCTGCGGCGGCACCGGACCTGCCCGTCGCGGCCTGTTTCTTCCGATTGGCCGAGCCAGATGCCTTCTGCGCGCTCAAGGAGACCTCCGTGTACGTTTGAACTGCGTTGTGTCGCCTTTATTCTGGAAGCGCCGACCCTCAGAGCCGATGGCACCGCCTCTGGCCCCGCGCTTCCCTGTCAACAGCCATTGTACTGGTATCCGCCGCAGATTGCACGCAAGGGATCGCGCAGGCAGATCCGGGCCGTCAGGTCATATGTGTTCACACCCCCACTGTCATTCCGAGCCTGTCGAGGAATCTTCGACCGCGCCAGCGGTCGACCGCAGGTCGAAGGGCCCCCCGACCTGCCGTTGGACACTGCGTGATCCGTGGGCCTGTCGGTTCCATGGGCTCACCCGCTGCTTCGCAGCTTCGCCCCGCGACAGTCCACTGGACTGTCGCGCCGTCCTCGCTGAAAACGCGGTGCGTTTTCCGGGCACTCGGACCCAAGGATTCCTCGGCGGGGCTCGAAATGACAGTGGGGTGTGAGCTGTAGCTACCTGGCTGACTTCAGGCCCTTCAGCGCTTTTCTCAAACCAAAGATACCGCCTATGAGCCAGAGTCCCAACACTGCGCTTATGATGGACAGGCCCGCAGTGACGCCCACGGCGTCGATCAGCCAGCCGATGGGCAGGGCGATGAAAAGAAACACCACAGGGATGCGCACGACGCCGTTCTCGTTAGCGAGGGCACCGACGTCGAAGGCGCCGCCGAGTGTGATGTAGACCACTATAGCGAGAAGTGCGATAGGAACTATGATCGAGATGATCGGCCCTATGAGCTTGCTGTACGTATTCTGTATCTTGCCTGCGGTCTGTTGCAGGTCGTTGATCCTGCCATCCATTCTGTTCTCCGTTCTGTGAATCTGTTGGCTGCGAGCGGCATGCCTTTTGCAGACCGTCTCCGTGCAGCTTTCGGTTTGTGATAAGAGTTGGCGTCTGTTGCTCCTGCACCGGAGGGGCCCTGCTCGAGCTCTGCTGTTTTGGATAAGATCTTACGTCAGTGCCAGAAGCCGGTGAGGGGGTGGTTACATTACCAGCCGTTTTCTCCACGAAAACGCCCCCCTCCCTCCTATTTGTATGTGAGCGCCTGCTGGCGCAGCTGACGGGAGATTCGTCATGCCTGCCACAAGGGGCGACAGCGCAGTTCTGCCCGCTCGCCTGATGGCGCGAGGCAACGTGCCCTTCTCTGTCGTCCCTGTGTTTATTTCTTGCTCCCTTACCGCACTGCCTGGGCCGTCTTCCCGTGTGGTTTCGCCCAAACCTTTTATCATCACATTCGACCCTAGATATGCTATCTACAGCATAGCATATACAGCATAGCATATCTAGGGTCGAATGTGATGCGCCATCAGGATCTCCTCAAGTCGGTCGTTTGACATGGGCTTGGGGGTGATGAAGAGGTCGTTGCCGTCTATCTTGTGCGCCAAGGTGCGGTACTCGTCTGCCTGTGCCTCCTCGGGGGAGAACTCGATGACCGTCTTCTTGTTGACCTCGGCCCGTTGCACCGCGTTGTCGCGCGGGACGAAATGGATCATCCGGGTGCCGATCTCGGCGGCGACGGTGCGGACGAGGCTGGCCTCACCGTCCACCTGGCGGGAGTTGCATATGAGGCCGCCCAGGCGCACGCCGCCTGTGTTTGCGTACTTTGCGATGCACTTGGAGATGTTGTTCGCCGCATACAGCGCCATCATCTCTCCCGAGCAGACGATGTAGATCTCTCGGGCCCTGCCTGCGCGGATGGGCATGGCAAAACCGCCGCAGACGACGTCGCCCAAGACGTCGTAGAGCACGTAGTCCAAGTCCTCCTCATAGGCGCCGAGGCGCTCCAAAAGGTCGATGGAGGTGATGATGCCGCGCCCCGCACAGCCTACGCCCGGCTCCGGGCCGCCCGACTCGACGCCCCTGATGCCAACGAAGCCCTCTTTGAGCACCGCATCGAGTTCGATGGCCTCGCCCTCCTCGCGCAGGGTGTCCAGAACGGTCTTTTGGGCCAGTCCTCCGAGCACCAGACGGGTCGAGTCCGCCTTGGGGTCGCAGCCGACGATCATGACCTTCTTGCCCATCTCCCCCAGCGCTGCCGCGAGGTTCTGGGTGGTGGTGGACTTGCCGATGCCGCCTTTTCCGTATATGGCTATCTGTCTCATGGGCATGTCTCTTTCAATGGAGTGTCCGGCCTTGCTTTTGACCGTCCATGCCAGGAGCGCGTGGTGCGGCACAACGCGCCATGCGCTCCCGGCGAACGCGTTCAGCCGAGGAGGGCCGTGCGGATGGCCTCGGTGCCGTATTCTATGGACAGGGGGCCGCCGGAGAAAGCGGAGCGGTCTATCAGGTGCACGTTGTCGCCCTGCACCGCGCTCAGCGAGTTCCATACGGCGCTGCCTGAGAGCTCCGCGATGAGGTCCTCGTCGGCCGTGTTGGTCATGTTGTCGTAGACGAGCAGATAGTCCGGGTTGAATTCCGCCAATCCCTCAAGGCTGATGGTCTCGCGGCTTTTCTCGACAAAGCCCGCAGGCGGCGTGAGTCCCAGGCCCGCATCCTTGCTGTAGACGGACTCCACATTGTAGACCAGGAACTCCTTGGCGCTTTGCAGGGCGACGCAGGCCACGGTCTTGTCTCCAAGGGCGGCAAGCTCCTGGCCGCCTTCCTTCAGAAGAGTGCTGAGACGCTCGATTTCCTCTTCGGCTGCGTCCTCCTTGCCCAGCATCTTGCCGTACTCCTTAAGCGGCGTCTGCCAGTCGTCGCCGTAGTTGCTCACGGCGACGGTGGTCGCCATCTTGTCGAGGTCGTCGCCTATCTCCTCATAGACGCCCGAATAGACGATGATGAGGTCCGGGGCGACCTCGAGGAGCTTCTCGAGGTTGGGCGCGTTCATGTCTCCCAGGTCGATTATCTCGTGGGTGGCGGCGAAGGGCGCCAGCGACGCCCAGCCCTTGTAGACGTCCGAGACGTCGGTCGCCGCGTAGGGCGGCACGTCCAGCGCGAACATGTGCTCGAAGTTGCGGAAGAATATCAGGGCAGGCTTCTGGGGCGCCTGCTCGATGACGACCTCTCTGCCAAGGGCGTCCGTGACGGTGCACGGCCAGAGGCCCTGCTCCTCGGCGGCCGCGTTGCCGTCGGCCGTGCCGTCGGCAACGTCAGTGGCCGCGCCGCCGCCGCCGCTGGCTCCGCCGTCGGCATCGGCCTCGGGGCTTTCTCCCGGAGCCTGCGCACAGGCAGCCAGACCGAAGGCCAGCAACAGGGCCACTACGATAACGCTCAGTTTCTTCATGGGTCTACCTTTCTCTCAAGTGCCTTATAGATGTCATCTCTGTTCTCGAAGACGCCCTCATGCAGGGCGCCTTCGGTGGAACACGATACCCAAGGGGTGCCAAAGCGCTGTTCGAGGTAGCGGGCACAGGCGAGGGCCTCGGTGCCTGCAGCAAGGTTGAGGTGTGCCGCACCCATGCCGTTGAGGCTTTGCACCGAACAGTCGGCCGTCATCACGTTGAGCACATCGAGGCCGAAGGAGCTGCGGAGTCGGGCGATAAGCCCGGTGGTGTCGGTGCGGGGGCCGAAGGGCTCCGAGCAGATGCCGATGATGTTGGCGCTCGGCCCCTCGGTTCGCATCGTGTCGTGTGCCAGACCACGGGCCAGGGCAAGCAGGGCCTGCTCGGTGCCGTAGGCCGGCGCTGCGCCGAAGCCCCCGGCATCCAGTGCGATGATTGGCAGCTCGGGCCAGCGCTCCTGTGCTTCGGCGGCAACGGCAAGAAGGTCGAAGCCGATCACCATGGGCACGCTGGAAGGCAGCAGAAAGACGGCCTGTGTGCCTGTGTCCGCAGGGCCCTCGACCAGCTCCGCCAAAGCCTCTTCGAGGCGCGTGCTGCCGCCAAAGACGATATCGGAATTCTCAAGATGGGTGGAACGCAGCCGCCGCGCCTCGCTCTCAAGCCCGACGCGCTCATGGAAACTCTGGGCGTACAGCATATGGCCCTCGCAGCCGTATTCGAGGACCAAGGCGCCTCGCACGCCTGCGAGTGCCCAGAGCATCTTCATGCGGCTGGTCGGCGGGGGCATCTCACGATACAGGGGCATCCGGTGTCTCCTTCGCTGCTGCGGGTGTCTCAAAGGCGCTGCCGTGGGCCGCAAGCGCGGCCGTCACCTCGTGCGCGGCGGCCTTCATCTCTTCATACGGCGCCGATTCGATGCGTCGTATGAGATCCTTGCCGCGCTCGCTTCGTGTCCAATGGGGAACCAGCACCTCGAGGCTCTTGATGAAGCCGGCCTCGGGGCCGTCCCCTTCAAAATGCGGCAGGGGCACGTGGAACAGCCGTGCGTCGAGCCGCCCTTCGAGTTCGCCGAGCAGGCCGTCAAAGTCCTCGCCCACCACGTGGGCCACACAGGTGCTTATCACGAGGATAGCGCCCGCCCCGCTCCCGCTCATCTCCTCGAGGGCGGCCGTCACTCCTTCCCGGCAGCCGAACACCACCTCCTGCTCGTCGAGCACGTAAAACCAGTGCAGGGCTGTACGCAGGGCTGTACGGGCCCTGCCCCGCCCCGCCGTCCCACCGCCGCCCTCTGCCTGCAAGGCGCTGCCGTGCGCCTGCACCACCTTGTGACCATAGGAGCCGCACTCGCCCGAGCCCACCACCAGCGTGGAGAGCCCCTCGACCGCCACGGAAAGGGCCAAGGCGGTGTGCAGGGGACAATGGTTCGTCGGCCGTAAGGCCGGTTGTGCCGCTGCGGCGGGCGTTCTGTCGTCTCCCCTCAGCACGCCTGCTCCTTGCATTCGCGCTGCGCGAGCAGGCTGTAGCTTATGCAGGAAGGGCGACCGGTACAGGGGTCGTCGGCTATGTGGGCGTGGATGCCGAAGGTCTCCCCCAGCGTCTGCGGGGTCATCACCTCGTGCGGGCTGCCGTGACAGACGATGCTGCCGTCGCGGACTGCCAGCATGTGGTCAGCAAAGCGCGCCGCCAGGTTGAGGTCGTGCAGCACCATGACGATGGTGCAGCCTTGTGTGCGGTTGAGGTGGTGCAGCAACTCGAGTATCTCGAGCTGATAGGCCAGGTCGAGGTAGGTGGTCGGCTCGTCGAGGAGGATGACCTCGGTCTGTTGCGCCAGTGCCATGGCTATCCAGACGCGCTGGCGCTGTCCACCGGAGAGGCTGTCTATCTCCACCGTCTCGAACTCGGTCAGGCGTGTCGCCTCCAAGGCCCAGCTGACGGCATGCCTGTCCTGTGCCGTGCTGCGCTTGAGGCCGTTCCGATGAGGGAAGCGCCCGTAGCCCACCAGCTCGCCCACCGTGAGGCCCGGCGGGGCCTGGGGCGACTGCGGCAGTATGGCCATTCGACGGGCGACCTCGCGGGTCGGCAGCGAGCTGATGTCATCGCCGTTGAGGTAGACCGCACCGCCACGCGGCCTGAGCAGCCGTCCCACCGCCTTGAGCACCGTGGATTTGCCGCAGCCGTTGGGACCGATGATGACGCTTATCCGGCCTTTGGGCACCCGCATGTCAAGGGTGTCGACCACCAGGCGGCGGTCGTAGGCCACGGACAGTCTCTCGGTTACGATGCACGACATCGCGTTTGTCCTTTCGTCGGCTGGCAGGGGCGGGCAGGATGCGGAGGGCGGTGGGGCAGGATGCGGAGGGCGGTGGGCCCCGGGGCATCCCACGCCAGAGGCGCGGAGCGCGAGACAGGCTCGGCGCTCATTGCCTGCTCGTCGCCAGCAAGTAGAGGAAGTAGGGGGCACCTACCACCGCGACCACTATGCCGGTAGGTATCTCGCTCGGCTGGAAGGCGACACGTGAGATGGTGTCCGCCACGGTGAGCAGCACGGCTCCAGCCAAGGCGCAGGTGGGCAGCAGAATGGCGTGACGTGGTCCCACCAGACGCCGTGCCAGGTGCGGGGCGATGAGCCCCACAAAACTGATGGAGCCGCTCACCGCCACGCAGGTGGCTGCAAGCGCCACAGAGACAGCGAGGAGCCTGCGGCGCTCCCGCTCCACTGGCACGCCCAGCCCCGAGGCCGTGTCGTCGCCCATGTTGAGGATGTCGAGCGTGCGCGCCTTGCTCAGCACATAGGGCAGCAGCACCAGCAGCCAGGGGAGGAGGGTCAGAACGAACTTCCAATTGGACCCCCAGATGCTGCCGGCCTCCCAGGTCGCCCAAAAGTCGAACTGCGTCTCGTCGAGCTTGACCACGAGGAGGGTGGTGAGCGCGACGATGCCCGCCTGCATGGCCAGGCCGGAGATTATCAGGCGTATGGGAGCCACGCCCTCGCCGCGCTTGAAGGCGATGAGATAGATGACGACGGCTGCGGCCCCTGCCCCCACAAGCGCCAGGAACGGCAGGGTGAACAGTGCGAGGAAGGAGGTCGTCCCAAAGAGCAGCACGTACAGGATCACCATCAGGCCGGCCCCGGCGTTGATGCCCAGGATGCCGGGATCGGCCAGCCCGTTGCGCGAGATGCCCTGGATGATGCAGCCCGAACAGGCAAGCCCCATGCCGACCAGGGACGACAGGACGATGCGTGGCAGCCTGAAGTCAAGGAGGACGAGGTTCTCCTGTCGCGTGCCGCCGCCGAGCAGTATCCGCACGATGTCGCCTGGCAGCAGGCGGGTGTAACCGGAGTTCATGCTCAGGGCAAGCGCTGCCAGCAGCACCAGGGCAAAGGACGCGACTATGACCGTGTTGCGGATGAGGAGCCTGCGCTTGTAACGTTGCGCCTGGTGCGGGGGCGACGGCACCACAGCGCCCATCACAGCGCCCGTTTCTGCTTGCGGGCCAGGTAGAGGAAGAAGGGCACGCCTATCAGGGCGATCAGGGCGCCGATGGGGGTCTCGAAGGGCGGGTTGAGCATGCGCGCGCCCAGGTCGGCCAGCACCACGAGCAGAGCGCCGAGCACCGCCGACACAGGGATGATCCAACGGTAGTCCATCCCTACGGCAAAGCGTGCGAGGTGGGGGATGACCAGGCCCACAAAGCCCACGGCGCCCACCACCGCCACCGAGGCCCCCGCCAGCACCAGCACCACCACGGCGCAAAGCACGCTCACTGCCAGGGTGTTGAGCCCCAGGCCTCGGGCGACATCCTCGCCCAGGCTCAGGAGGGAGACCGAGCGCGAAAGGGCCAAGGCCGCAAGCAGGGCCAGCAGGACGAAGGGGGCCATGATGCGCAGTTGCTCCCAGTTGGAGCCGGCCACGCCGCCCGTCGTCCAGAACATGATGTCTTGGGCCACGTCGAAGTACAGCGCGATGCCTTGGGCAAGAGCCGCCAAAAGCGCACTGACCGCTGCTCCTGCCAGCACCATCCGCATGGGATGGTTGCCGCCGCCGCGCAGCGAGGCTATGCCCATCACCAGCCCCGTGCTCATCGCCGCCCCGAGGAACGACATCAGTATCAAGCTCAGGTAGCTTAAGCCCGGGAAGAAGGCGTAGCAGACGGCGATGGCAAAGCCCGCGCCGGCGTTGAGCCCCATGATGCCCGAGTCCGCCAAAGGGTTGCGCGTCGTGCCTTGCATGATGGCCCCCGCCACCGCAAAGGAGGCGCCCACCAGTGCGCTTGCCAGGACGCGGGGCAGGCGCAGGTCGATGACGACCTGATGCTGGAGCTGGGAAGGGTCGAAGGAGAACACGGCGTCGAGCACCGTTTGCAGGGGCACGCTGGAGGAGCCTTGGGAAAGCGAGAAGGCCATCGTCGCCACAAGGACGACCGCCCCGCCGCCGATGAGCGCGAGGGCTATGCGGGGGTGGCCGCTGAGACGCGGTCGAGCGGCCTTTATGCCGCTGTCCACGCTTTCTGCTGCGCCGCCGCCGCTGGAGGCAGCCGCCCCGCCCGCCTTCCTCATCATCCCGCCTGCAATGCGTGGAGTCGCCGGTAGATGCCTCCCAGGGCGACAAGCGAGCCGTGCTCGCCCTGCTCGGCGACGCGCCCCTCGCTCAAGACGAAGATGCGGTCGGCGTTGCGGACAGTGGGCAGGCGGTGTGCCACCACCAGGGTGGTGCGCCCCTCGCTCAGGCGTGCCAGGGACTGTTGGATGGCGGCCTCCGTCTGGGTGTCAAGCGATGAGGTCGCCTCATCCAGTATCAGGATGGGCGGGTTCTTGAGGAACATGCGCGCGATGGCCAGACGCTGGCGCTGCCCGCCCGAGAGCTTGACGCCGCGCTCTCCGATGGCGGTGTCAAGGCCATCTGCCTGCTGGACGATGAACTCGTCCAGCTGCGCCAGCCGTGCGGCCTCCCATATCTCCTCGTCGCTGGCATCGAGACGACCGAAGCGGATGTTGTCGCGTATGCTGCCCGCGAAGAGGAACACGTCCTGCTGCACGATGCCTATCTGCCGGCGCAGCGAGGTCAGCGTCATCTCGCGAATGTCAACGCCGTCGATGCTGATGCGCCCGGAACTCGGCTCGTAGAAGCGGGGCAGCAGGCTACAGAGCGTCGTCTTGCCGCAGCCCGAGCTGCCCACAAAGGCCACGGTCTGGCCGGGTGCGGCGGTGAGACTGATGCCTTGCAGCACGGGCTTTTGGCTGTCGTAGGAAAAGCTCACCTGTTCGAAGCGCACCTCCCCGCGCTCAATACGGATGTCGCTGGCAGTGGGTCCATCCTGTATCTCCGGCTCTCTGTCCATCAGTTCGCAGAAGTTCCTGAACCCTGCCAGCCCATTGGGGAAGCGCACCGAGAAGGCCGCCAGCAGCCTGATGGGCACGAGCACCGCATTGGCGAGCAGGATGAAGCCAAAGAGGTCACCGTTGCTCATGGTGCCGTTCAGCGCAAGCCAGCTGCCGCCGAGCAGGGCGGCGATGGGCAACAGGTTGGTGAGCAGGGAGGTCACCGATTCGCTTAAGGCAAAGTCGCGGAAGCCGGATATCTTGGCCTCGCCGAAGCGCCTGTTGTCTTGGGCGAACAGGTGCTGCTGGTAGTCCTCGTTGGCAAAGGCCTGCACCACCCGGATGCCGCCGATGCCGTCCTCAAGACGCGCCATGAGGCCCCCGATGGCGTTGAACAGCTGCTTGCGCGCCGCCACCAGCCTGCGCATGAAGTAGATGTTGATGGTGAGGACGGCCACGGTCAGCGCTACCATCACGAGCGCCAAGGCGACGTTCACCCGCATCATCAGCACCGTCGCCCCCAGTATGGTGCTGACGGCGATGATGAGGTGCTCGGGACCGTAGTGCACCATGTTGCCTACGTCCAACAGATCGTTGGAGATGCGCGAGGCGAGCTTGCCCGTGCGGTTGTTGTCGAAGTAACGAAACGAGAGCTTCTGCAGGTGGCTGTAGGCCTCCAGGCGCAGGTCGGTCTCGATGTTGAGCCCCAGCCGCTCGCCCCAGTAGCCGACGACGAAACTGAGCAGGCTGTTGAGCGCGTAGACGCCGACGAGGCCGAGACAGGCCATCAGGATCAGCGTCCATTCGCCCTGGGGCAGCAGGCTGTCGACGATGCCGCTTACGGTAAAGGGGAACAGCAGGCTGAGGCACGCGACAGCTGCCGCGCAGCCCAGGTCGAGGAAGAACAGCCCCTTGTACGGACGGTAGCAGCGGACGAAGCGCCTAAGAAGCTTGGGGAGTCCGCCGCGTCCGCCGCGTCCGTCGGACTCGTTGTGCTCGGAAGCGCTCAATCCCAGCCCTCGACCTGCTCGGTGAGCTGCTCGGCCGCCAGGCGGACGGCCAGCGGGCTTTCGGTGTTCACCGAGATATCCAACTCGCCTATGTGGCCCTGCTGCACGGCGGCGATGGAGGCCCACACGCTTGAGGACTCCAGATCCGTGAGGGCCTGCTGGTCGTTCTCGGCGCTGTCCTGCAAGAAGAGGTAGTCGGGGTTAAGGGCGGCCAAGGCCTCAAGAGCTATCTGTTCCCCGCCCTGCGGCAGTCCCTCGGGCGCGAGCAGGCCAAAGCCCGTTTCGCGGTCGTAGTGGTAGCTGTAGCCGGGCCATTCCGCGATATAGAAGACGGATTTGCCCATCGGGCGCAGGAAGAGGAAGGTCTTGTCCGAGAGGGGGGCAAGGTCGGCGCGAACCGTGTCCAGGATTGCCTGGGTGCTCTCGGTGTAGCTTTCCGCCTCGCTCTCGCGTCCGAGCATCTGTGCGTAATCGTCCAAGGTCTCGTTCCAAACGGTGTAGTTCTTCTTAAAGACCGTGGGCGCAATCTCCGAAAGCGCCTCTACGGAATCGTCGTGCACGCCCGGGCTCGCGATGATGAGGTCGGGCTCCAGGGCCAGGATGCGTTCCAGGTCGGGGGCGGTGACCTCGCCCACGTCGACGGCGGCCGCAAGCTCGGCGCTGTAGGGCTCCAGGGTCTTGAAGGTCTGGGCCTTTGCCAGCGACGCCACGCCGACGGGCGTGATGCCGAGTGCCAGCAGGTACTCCGAGTAGCCGAAGTGCAGCGCAACGATGCGCTCGGGTCTGGCCTCGATGACAACCTCTCTGTCAAGCCCGTCCACATAGGTGCGTGGCCAGGCGGTCGCATCCTCCGCCGCATCCTCCTGCGTCTGCTCGTCAGCCGTCGTTTGCGCCGCCGCCCGGTCGGTCGCCTGCCCCTCGTCTGCCGTTTGCTTCTGCGGCTCCTGCTCCGAAGGCTCCGAAGGCGCAGCGCAGCCCACCAGCATCCCTGCCGCGAGCAGGGCAGCCAGCATACCTCTGATAAAACGACTCATTCGATCCCTCGTCTTTCCTTTGTTAGAGTTATCTAACCCTATGGCACAAGAGTCACGTTTGTATGACTATGGGTCGGGGTAAGGGCAGTGTAGTAAGAAGCTGGCGTTATGTAAATGGACGGATTCCCGCAGAGAATGGACGTTTTCGCGTTCTTAGCGCTCGCCGTGCCCTGCGTGCCCACCGTGCCCACCGTGCTTTGCATCTCCACCGTGCCCTGTGCGCATCCGAAGCTCCTTGAAGGCCTTTGGCCGCTCGCCCGTATGCTTTTTGAACAGCCGGCTGAAATAGTAGCTGTCATTGATGCCGACACTTTGGGCGACCTGCCCCACGCTGTACAGGCCCGTGGCGAGCAGTTCCTTGGCCTGGCGTATGCGCAGGTCGGTGAGATGGCGCAGCGGGGACACCCCGACGTGCTTGGAGAACAGGTAGCCGAAGTGCCTGGCGCTCATCCCGTAGAGGGCCGCGAGCCGCTGGACGCTTATATCCTCCGCATAGTGACTGCCCAAGAAGGCGAGGGCATCGTCCATGAGCAGCCTCTCGTCGGTCTGGCCGTGACGCTGCGCCGCCGACACCACCTCCCCGATCAGATCGGCGAACAGGGCCCGCGACCGCAACGACGCCAGATGCCCGTCGGCACGTTCGCTCGTGTGGAGGCATCGTGCCCTCTCCTGCAAGCGGATGGCAGGACCGGTCTCGATGCAGAAGTGCGAGTTGTAGAGAGGAAAGCCGCCCTCGTCGGCTGTGGGGATGCGGTAGTGCACCAGGACGCAGGCCCATGCCTCGTCACCCACAACCCGCTTCTCCAGGCTCATGGCAGCCCCAGCGTGCAGGACGACCCCCGGCTTAAGCTCGTAAGGCACCCCATCGAGCACATAGTGCGCCCTGCCGAGCAGCGGTATGACAAGCCCACTGCCCACCGGACTGGTGATAGGGTCAGAAAAATCCGTCCTTGGCGGCACGACCCCTCCATACGCGTCGCACAAAGACGGCTGGGTGCTGGCATAGTACTCAGCAAGCTCGTCTGTGTCTACGGTCATACTCACTCTCCAACGTCCCCAACCGGTGCCTTTTCGCTCTTCACGCTGGCGAGGCCTCCGGCCTCCGGAAGTATCCATAAGTTAGTCTATCATAACTAACGTCATTCTGCCAGGCGCCAGGTTGACAGCGGGGCGAAGGTGAATACAATCGTTACAGGTCACACCCCGCTGCCGCCCCGGGCCCCGCTGCCGCCCCGGGCCCCGCTGCCGCCCCGGGCCCCGCTGCCGCCCCGGGCCCCGCTGCCGCCCCGGGCCCCGCTGTCATTCCGAGCCTGTCGAGGAATCTTTGATCGCGAAGCGATCAACTGCGATCGGGAGGCGCACCTGTCCGCGCTCGGCTGCTTCGCAGCCGAAGATTCCTCGCGAGGCTCGGAATGACAGTGGGGCTCGGAATGGCAGCGGGGCCCGGGGCGGCAGCGGGGCTCGGAATGACAGTGGGGCTCGGAATGACAGTGGGGCTCGGAATGACAGTGGGGCTCGGAATGACAGTGGAGGGTGTGACCACAGTAACGTACAATCTCATGTGAAGCATCGACACGTCTGCGTCCGGAAAAGGAGAAAGGGCACCACCTATGAAGAAGTTCAAGACGGAAAGCCGTCGGCTGCTCGACCTGATGATCAATTCAATTTATACCAATCATGAGATATTCCTGCGCGAGCTGATCTCAAACGCCTCGGATGCGGCGGACAAGCTCTACCTCGCCAGCCTCACCGACTCCTCCATCGGGGTCGTGCGCTCAAAGCTGGGCATCGAGCTGTCCTTCGACCGCGAGGCGCGCACCGTCACCGTCAGCGACAACGGCATCGGCATGAGCAAGGACGCGCTGGACAAGAACCTCGGCACCATCGCGCACTCCGGCAGCCTGGAGTTCCGCGAGGGCCTTGCGGGCGCTGCGGCGGGCGCAGCCGTGGAGAAGGACGGGGAGAAGGGCGGCCCGTCAACCGGCAGCGCCTCGCCCGCCTCCGGCGACCCTGCCGCCCCCGCAGGCGCCTCCGCTCCCGCAGGCGACCCCATCGACATCATCGGCCAGTTCGGCGTGGGCTTCTACTCCAGCTTCATGGTCGCCTCCAAGGTGCGCGTGGTCTCACGCGCCTATGGCAGCGACGAGGCCTGGGCCTGGGAAAGCGACGGCGTCGAGGGCTACACCATCGCTCCCGCCACACGCGACGGGCACGGCACCGATGTGATCCTCACGCTCAAGCCGGATGCCGAGGAGGAGAAGTACGATGCCTTTTTGAGCGAGCATGAACTGCGGCGCCTTGTGAGGAAGTACAGCAACTACGTGCGCTACCCTGTGCGCATGGAGGTCACCAAGTCACGGTCGGTGGCCGGGGTCGGGGTCGAGGCCGCAGACGAGAGCGCCCCCGCCCCCGCCGCCCCCGCCGATGCCAAGGTCGAATACGAGGACTACCAGGAGACAGAGACGCTCAACTCCATGACGCCCATCTGGAAGCGCGCCAAGGCCGACGTGAGCGACGAGGAGTACGCCGAGTTCTACAAGGGCGACTTCCACGACTACATGGCACCGGCCGCGACCTTCACGCTGCGGGCCGAGGGCACCCTGTCCTATGACGCGCTGCTCTTTGTCCCGGCGCACGCGCCCTACGACCTCTACAACAAGGATTTCGAGAAGGGCCTCGCGCTCTACAGCTCGAACGTCCTCATCATGGAGAGGTGCGGCGACCTGCTCAGCGACCACTTCAACTTCGTGCGCGGCGTGGTGGACTCGGCCGACCTCAACCTCAACATCTCGCGCGAGACGCTTCAGCACAACAGCCAGCTGCGCGCCATCGCCAAACGCATCGAGAAGAAGATCGTCAGCGAACTGGGCACGCTTTGCAGCGAGGACCGCGAGTGCTACGAGGGCATCTTCGAGTGCTTCGGTCGCGGCATCAAATACGGCATCTACGCCAGTTACGGCGCACTGGCCTCGACGCTGGCAGACCTGCTGCTGTACTACTCGGCCAAAGAGGAGAAGATGGTCACGCTGCGCGAGTATCTGGACGCCGCGCCCTCGGGCCAGGAGGCCATCTACTACGCGGTCGGCGACAACGAGGCGCTCCTGACCAAGATGCCGATGGTCAGGAGCGTGCGGGACCGTGGCTACGACGTGCTGCTCTGCACGCAGGACGTCGACGACTTCTGCATGAGCGTCATGGCCGCCTACGACGAGAAACCGCTGAAGAGCGTTGCGTCAAGCGACCTGGGGCTGGAGACCGAGGAGGAGAGGCAGCAACGGGAAACCCTCGCCAGCGAGCACGAGAAGCTGCTCGATGCCCTGAGGGAGGCGCTGGGCGAGAAGGTCGCAAAAGTCACCGTCTCCACACGGCTGGCCGACGTCGCCGCCGGCATCAGCGCCGAGGGCCCTCTCTCGCTGGAGATGGAGAAGGTGCTCTCCGCCGGGCCCGAAGGCCAGTTCCCCCGCACCAGCCGTGTGCTGGAACTCAACCCCGAGCACCCGGTCTTCTCCACACTCGTAGCCGCCGAGGCGGAGGGCGATGCGGAGAAGATCGGGCGCTATGCGACCATCCTCTACAACCAGGCCCTCCTCATCGAAGGCCTCGACGTCGACGACCCCCTCGCCTACGCCCAGGCCGTCAGCGAGCTGATGACCTAGGAAGGCAGCCCGACAGCCCCAGCGTCACGCCAGAGAGGAGGCTACCCTTTCAATTTGGCGGCGACGTGCTTTGCCACCAGGCGGCCGGAGGCCAGGGCCCAGGAGCTTTGCTCGCCGGGGGCCGAGGTGAAGTCGTAGATATCGCCGCAGAGGGCGCCGGTGTCGCAGCCAGCCACATACAGCCCCTCGATGACGTCGCCGTTGTCATCGATTGCGCAGATATCCTCGTCGATTTTCACGCCGCCGATGGTGGTGAAGAAGCCGTCGTCGCACTCAAAGGCGTGGAAGGGCCCTTCCTCGCAGGCGGTCAGGTACTGTGGGCCTTTCTGGAAGTCTTCGTCGACGCCCTTCGCCACAAGCTCGTTGTAACGATCGACGGTCGCCTGGAGGCTTGCCGCATCGATGCCAGCGGCCATCGCCAAGGCTTCGATGGTGTCTGCGACGTAGATGCGGTCGTTGCCGCGGGCGATCTCCTCCTCCAGCAAGGTCTTGTACTTGTCTTGCGGGCCCTCGCTGCCACCCTGCCCGTTGAAGCCGGCTATGCCGTTGTCGGCTGTGATGATGTCGATATCGGCAGCAGACTGGATGACGAACAACCGCTTGACGTCGCGGATGGCGTTGCCGGTCTCGGCGAAGTTGCCCAAGCCCTCGTTCATGAAACGCCTGCCCTTCTCGTTGACCCAGAGTGTAGGCTGATAGACGCCATTGCTCACGGCCTCGCCCCATATGGGCCCGGGCAGGTGTGGGCCGTAAAACATCATGGTTCCATCGCCTCGGGCCCAGGCTGCTCCGGCCTTGCGTGCCATGTATACGCCATCGCCGTCCCTTCCGTCGTACCCGGGCGAGATGACGCGATCGGGATCGACGCGGCCCAGCTCGCGGATGAAGTCGGGGTTGTTGCCCCAGCCGCCGGTGCAGAGCAGCACTGCCGGTGCTTCGAACTTGATGACCTTGCCGCTGTCGTCAACTGCCAGAACACCGGTGACCGCGCCACTCTCATCCTGGACAAGCTCCTTGGCCGGGGTGTCGCAACGAACGTCCAGCCCGCGCCTCTCGGCCTCGCCGATCAGGACCTTGATGAGCGCTGCGCCGCCGCCTGTGCCTGCTCCATCCGATTCGCCGGCATACATTGCGTTCACGCCCAAGCCGAAGGGCCCCATCGCTCCTTCCTGCGGAGCCATATACATGAACTGGCCGCCAAGACTTTCACACCAGTCAAAGGTCTCGGGGCATTCGTTCATGAAGTTCTTCAACAATGTGTAGTCGGGGATGTAATGGTTGTAGGTCATGATGGTCTTGATCAGGTCGTTGTAGTCAACCTCCTTGCCGACCTCTATGGCATACTTGTTGTTTGGGAAGAAACCCACGGCCGCAAAGGCGAAGGTGCCGCCCAGGCTCTGCTTCTTCTCCAGAAGGATGGCGTTGAGGCCCAAGTCGTCGGCTTGCAGCAGGGCTGCCACACCACAGCCGCCGCCGCCGCAGATAACGAAATCTGCGGTAACGGTCTCCTCTGGCTCGCCCACAGGATCGCGCCGCATGTAGCTGGGGACGTACTCTGTGGATGTCGAGCCGCCCGGGTCGGCTCCCGTGCCTGCACCTGCCGCATCGCCGCCCGCCGTGCCGTCGCCACCGGACTGTGGCGTGCAGCCAGCCAGCACGGCCCCACCGGCGAGCGCTGCCGCTCCCGCCGCCAGCGAGCTTTTGATGAACATTCTTCGGTCGAGTTCCATTGTCTCCTCCTTCAATTCCCTGGAAGCCCATGCGGCTCCCGATTCCTTGCAATGTACGCCCACAGGCACCTGCGGTCTGTCGCCCGTGCGGGCGAGAGGCGTCAAGGCTAGTCGCCAAAACGGGTGATTGTGGCGAACCCATGGGTTCACACTGCCGAGAAAGGGCGGATGAGGTAGGATGAACGGGTGGAAAAGGATGAGCGGGTGGAAAAAATGGGAGCAAGCATCATCAGATATCTGCCGCTTGGTGGCTTGGTGGCGGCGCTGCTGGTCTGCATGGACGGCGTGCACGTGCTGCTTCCCTTGCTGCCGGACAGTGGCTTTGCCCTCAGCTTCTTCGTGGCGACCGTAGCGTCCATCATCGTCCTCTGCCTGCTCTACACCATCTATGGGGCCTTTACAGGCCAACGTCGGCCAGCTTCGGCTGCCTGGCTGCGCTTTGGCGGGGTGCTGGCAGCTGTCGGATTTGCCGTCGCTTGGCCGCTGTCTGATGTCGGGTTCCCCAGAGTCCTCGCCGACGTCTGTGGTATGGCGTGCGGCTTCGGCATCGCCGCCGTCAGCCTGGCGTGGTGCCTGTCCCTCTCCCGCCTGCCGGAACGGCTGCTTCTGCGGTCGCTGTCCGTCGCCTGCATGGCGGCCGGTGCGGTCAAAGTCCTCATTGTGCTTTTGCCTTTGTTCGCCGACTCTCGGTTTTCCGGTCTGGCGGTGCAGGCGATCCTGCCGTTGGCATTGCTGGTTTCCACCTTTGCGCCGACGCAGCAGACTGCCGAGGCTGACGTCACAGAAGCCGCAGAGAAGGATTCTGCGGCGGCTGCGGCTTTGGCAGTGCCGGACGACGAGCCAGCAGTTGAGGGCAGGAAAGAGCCGCTGCCGGAACAGGCGAGAGGGATGCTCGGTCGCAACTGGGTGATCGTCTGCGGCTTTCTGCTCAGCGTCACCGTTGCCGCAGGCGTTTGGAACCCGTTGCTTGCGCAGGGCGCAACAGGCTGGGGCGTGCCGGACACCTCGGATTCGGTCATCGGCTTTTTGCTCGGGGCGGTGCTGCTGTTGGTCGCCGTCTGGTTGCTGCGTGACGAGACTGTGCGCATCCTCTATCTCGTGCTGCCTCTGGTCTGTGTCGCCAGCATGGTGCTGGTCTGGTTCATGCGCAGCTGGGGCGAGACCAGCGGTGTGTTCTCGTTCGCGCCGATGGGGTTCTCGGCGGCGGTCTGCGGCTGCCTGCACCTGTCCCGGCTGAGCAGCGAGGTACGCAACGGGCTCTCGCCCATGTTCGTCTACGGGCTCTTTATCGCCCTTGCCGCCGGTGTCTTCCTGGTCTGGTTCGGCATCTGGCCTCAGCTCGGCCCGGACGGCGCAAGCTCCGCCGACTTGGGCTTCAAGGTGATCTACCTGGTGGCGGTGGCGGTGCAGATGGTCGTACTCACCCAACGCCAGCCCGTCTTGGCGAGCAAGGCAGCAGACATCGTGCTATCCGAGGTCTGCCGCGACCTCACTGCCCGCTTTGCGTTCTCGGCGCGTGAGTCCGAAGTGCTCTTCTACCTGATACAAGGCCGCAGTTACGCCTACATCGCCGAACAGCAGTTCGTCTCCATCAACACCATCAAGACCCATGCCAAGCGCATCTACGCCAAGACCGGTGTCCACTCCAAGCAGGAACTGCTGGACCTGGTGCACAACAACAGGGGATGAGGCAAAATGCGGCTGACAACCGCGACGCTTTGACAAGGGCTGCCACGTTTGTCCTTTAGGAACTGTAAAGCAATAACTTGTACGTATCCTGCGGTCAGATTGCCCCGGCTCTGCGTTGGGAACAGGCGGCATTACCACAAGTAGGGCCACCTGTTCCCGCCTTGACCCGGGGCAATCCGTCC
>JAISGJ010000050.1 GCA_031263105.1 Coriobacteriales bacterium | reverse complement strand
GAAAGCGCGGAACGCAGGGCGAGCTTGACCTCCTTGCCGTTGACCTTGAAGCTGTAGTCGCGGGGATGCGGCCCAAATACCGCGCCGCCGCCCCGGTAGTGCGGCGCACGGATGGTACCCTGGCGGGCACGGCCCGTACCCTTCTGACGGAAGGGCTTGCGACCGCCGCCGGAAACCTGTCCGCGGGTCTTGGTGTCATGGGTGCCCGCGCGACGCGCCGCCATCTGTGCGCGGCAGACCTCGTGGAGCACGTGGATATTAGGGGCGATGGAGAAGACGCTCTCATCGAGCCGGGCGGTGCCGACCTTCTCCCCGCTGGTGTTCAGTATCGCAATCGATTTCGATGCCATGAGACGCTCCTTGCCTTACGCGGTGCGGACGCTCACGAGAGCGCCCTTGCCGCCGGGGACGGCACCTTTAACCAACAACAGATTCTGCTCGCCGTCGACCTTTATGACCGTGAGGTTCTTGACGGTGACCCGGTCAACACCCATATGGCCGGGGAGCCGCAGGCCCTTGAACACGCGCGACGGCGTGGCGCACTGGCCAACGGAACCGGGTGCGCGGTGGAAGTGCGCGCCGTGGCCACCCGGACCGCCACTGAAATTGTGACGCTTGATGACGCCGGCAAAGCCCTTACCTTTTGAGATGCCCGTGACATCGACCTTGCCCACCTCGGCGAACTGCTCAACCGTAATAGTCTGGCCGAGCTCATAGTCGGTGCCGCTGGCGACCTTGACCTCGCGGAGAACCTTCGTCGGGTCGACGCCGCTCTTTCCAAAGTGCCCCGCCATGGGCTTGTTGGTCCCGTTCTTCTTCGTGACGGGGTCAAAACCGATCTGGATGGCCTCGTAGCCTTCCTTCTCGGCGGTCTTAATCTGCGTGACGACGCAGGGACCCGCCTGTATGACCGTCACGGGTATCAGCCGGTCATCTTCTGACCACACCTGGGTCATCCCCAGTTTTCGGCCAAGCAATGTGTTACACATACTCCGTGTCACCCTTCTTTTTCCTGGTCATGGGCCTGTCGACGAACCCCTTCGTCGTCCCAGAGGACCAACTCCGTTTCTCTGGCGCTTCGCGCCTTCTCAAACCACCCGCGGCATCAGGCGGACAACCCACCGACACCCGGAACAGCGTGTTACAGCTTAATCTCAATATCGACACCCGCGGGCAGGTCGAGGCGCATCAGCGAGTCCACCGTGTTGGGCGTGGGCTCAAGGATGTCGACCAGACGCTTGTGCGTGCGCATCTCAAACTGCTCGCGGCTGTCCTTGTTCTTGTGCGGCGAGCGGATGACGCAGTACAGGTTGCGCTCCGTGGGCAGCGGTATCGGACCCGACACCTTGGCGCCCGTCTTTTGGGCGGTATCAACAATGAGCTTGGTGGACTGGTCCACGATCTCATGGTCATAACCCTTGAGACGAATCCTGATCTTCTGATTTGCCATTAACATCTCCTTCATTCAACTGAGGGGCTCTGGGCGAGTGATAAGGCATGAAGCGCCGTTTCGAGAGCGCGCAGCGCACTTGGCTGCGTGAGCACTCGCGAAGCGGCGATGAATGACTTTGCACCGTCCAGAGTCCATCAGGCGTTACCTCCGGCTTTAGAAACAATCTCCTCAGCAATGCTCTTGGGAACGGGCTCGTACGAGCTGAACTGCATGGTATACGATGCGCGACCCTGCGTGGATGAGCGCAGGTCGGTGGCATAGCCAAACATCTCTGAGAGCGGGACGACGGCCTTGACGACCTTCGCGCCGCCTCGGTCGTCGATGCCCTGTATCTGGCCACGACGCGCGGACAGGTTGCCCATGACCTCGCCGAGGTAGTCCTCCGGCGTATCGACCTCGACATCCATCATCGGCTCAAGTAGCACCGGCTGCGACTTCCTGAGGGCATCCTTGACCGCCATGGAACCGGCAATCTTGAACGCGGCCTCTGAGGAGTCAACCTCGTGATAGGAACCGTCGACGAGTTCAACGCGCACGTCAACAACCGGGAATCCGGCGATGACACCTGACGCGATGGCCTCCTGAATACCGCGGTCGATGGGCGTGATGTATTCCTTGGGGATGACGCCACCAACGATCTTGTTCTCGAAGACATAGCCCGCGCCCGGCTCCTGCGGGTAGAGGTTGATGATGGCGTGACCGTACTGGCCGCGCCCGCCGGACTGACGCACAAACCTGCCCTCGGCGCCCATGACGGGCTTACCGGCCGTCTCGCGATAGGCGACCTGCGGCTTGCCGACGTTCGCCTCGACCTTGAATTCGCGCAGCAGGCGGTCGACGATAATCTCAAGATGGAGTTCGCCCATGCCGGCGATGACCGTCTGTCCGGTCTCCTGATTCGTGGAGACCTTGAAGGTCGGGTCCTCCTCCGCAAGCTTTTGAAGGGCAATGCCGAGCTTGTCCTGCTCCGCCTTGGTCTTGGGCTCGATGGCGATGTCGATGACCGGGTCGGGGAAGGTCATGGACTCAAGGATGACGGGGCTGGATTCCACGCAGAGCGTGTCGCCCGTGGAGGTGTCCTTGAGGCCGACGGCGGCGCAGATGTCGCCCGCCGAGACCCGTTCGACGTCCTCGCGGGAGTTGGAGTGCATCTCGAGCAGACGCCCGATGCGCTCCTTCTTGTCCTTGGTCGCGTTAAGTACATAGCTACCGGCGTCAAGCGTGCCGGAATAGACACGGAAATACGTGAGCTTGCCAACGTAGGGGTCGGTCATGACCTTGAAGGCAAGCGCCGAGAAGGGCTCCTTCACGTCGGCGTGACGCTCGACCTCGGCGTCGGTCTTGACGTCGATGCCCTTGATGGCGGGGATGTCAAGCGGCGAGGGCAGGAAGTCGATGATGGCGTCGAGCAACTGCTGGATACCCTTGTTCTTGAAGGATGCCCCGCAGATGACCGGGGTAATCTCGCAGGCGATGGTCGCCTTGCGCAGCGCCGCGCGCACTTCGTCGGTGCTGTAGTCCTCGCTTTCGAGGACCTTCATCATAAGGTCGTCGTCAAACTCGGCGGCGAGCTCGACGAGCTGCTCGTGATACTGCTCGGCGCGCTCCTGATAGCCGTCGGGGATGGCGGCCTCCTCCGGGTAGATGATGCCCTTCTCATCCTCGTTAAAGTGCCAGGCGGTCATCGTGATGAGGTCAACAAGGCCGGTAAAGCGATCCTCGCTGCCGATGGGGAGCTGCAGCACGGCGGTACGGGTCTCAAGGCGGTCCTTCATCTGGTCGATGACGGAAAAGTAATCCGCACCCGTGCGATCCATCTTGTTGACAAATGCCATGCGCGGCACGTTGTAGCGGTGGGCCTGACGCCAGACCGTCTCGGACTGGGGCTGTACGCCGCCGACCGCGCAGAACACGGCAACCGTGCCGTCGAGCACGCGAAGCGAACGCTCGACCTCGGCCGTAAAGTCCACGTGGCCGGGGGTGTCGATAATCTGGATGCGGTGATCACGCCAGAAGCAGGTGGTCGCCGCCGACGTGATGGTGATGCCCCGTTCCTGTTCCTGAGCCATCCAGTCCATCGTCGCGGCGCCGTCATGAACCTCACCGATTTTATGCGTCTTTCCTGTGTAATAGAGGATGCGCTCCGTGGTTGTGGTCTTACCGGCATCGATGTGAGCCATGATGCCGATGTTGCGCGTATCCTTCAAGGGAGTCTTTGCCATTGCTCAAATGCCCCGTTACCAGCGATAGTGCGAGAAGGCCCGGTTGGCCTCCGCCATCTTGAAGATGTCCTCGCGCTTCTTGACCGAGGCGCCAACGCCGTTGGAGGCGTCCATGATTTCAAAGGCGAGCCGCTCGGCCATGGTTTTTTCACGGCGGCGACGGGAGAAATCGACGATCCAACGCACGGCCAGCGTGGTGGCACGGCGGGAGTTGACCTCCATTGGCACCTGGTAGGTGGCGCCACCGACGCGCTTGGGCTTGACCTCAAGCGTGGGGCGGACGTTGTCCATCGCCTGTTTGAATACCGAGAGGGGATCCTTCCCACTCTTTTCCTCAACGATGCCAAAAGCGCCGTAGACGATGGCTTCCGCAACCGACTTCTTGCCATCCAACAGTATCTTGTTGATAAGCTGGGTCACCAGACGATTGTTATATACGGCGTCCGGAGTAATCTCGCGACGAATCGCTGCTGCTCTGCGCGGCATGGGCTTCTCCTTCTTGCTTTACTTGGGCCGCTTCGCGCCGTAGCGCGAACGGGCCTGCTTGCGGTCGTTGACAGCAGCGCAGTCGAGGGCCGCACGGATGACCTTGTAGCGCACGCCCGGCAGGTCCTTTACACGGCCGCCGCGGATGAGCACCATCGAGTGCTCCTGCAGGTTGTGGCCGATGCCGGGGATGTAAGCGGTGACCTCCATGCCGTTAACGAGACGGACGCGGGTCACCTTGCGCAAGGCGGAATTGGGTTTCTTGGGCGTGGTGGTATACACGCGGGTGCAAACACCGCGCTTTTGCGGATTGCCTTTGAGCGCGGGGGTCTTTTTCTTATCGACCTGCTGCTGGCGACCCTTGCGGATCAACTGGTT
>JAISGJ010000030.1 GCA_031263105.1 Coriobacteriales bacterium | reverse complement strand
CCCGGTGGCCAAGCGCACCGGCTACACCTTCCTCGGCTGGTACACCGGCAAGGCGAAGGGCTCGAAGGTCGCCGCCACCACGAAGGTGCCGAAGGACCTCGTCCTCTACGCCCGCTGGACCAAGGCGGGCTAGACGGGCTCCGGGACGTATAACGCCCCAGGACGCATAACACGACCCATCAGGCCGAGGGGGCCTGTCGAAGGCATAACCGAAAGGGAACACCATGGCACCTATGAACACAGCACTGCGCAAGGGGCTCACCGGCCTGCTGGCATTCCTGTTGGCGTTCTCCCTGGCCGGGGCATCTGTGGCATCCGGCATCGAACCGGATGTCGGGACGGGCACGGACGCAGGATCCGCGCCGGTCGACGAAACCGGGGCCGTGCCTCCCGCTTCCAAGTCCGTCCCGGCGCAGCCTGGCAAGGCGCCGCAGGGCGACCTTGCGCTCTTGCGGAAGGACCTTGCCACGGATGCCTCCGACCTTTCCCCGCTTGCGGTCAGGAGGGGCACCTGCGGCATCGGCCTCACCTGGGTGCTCGATGCGGCCGGAAAGCTCACCATATCCGGCACAGGGGCGATGGCCCGCTACAACGATGCCACCAAGAAGGCCCCTTGGCGCGCATATGCCGGCTCCATCAGGACGCTCGTCGTCGAAGAAGGCGTCACCTCGATAGAGTACGCCGCCTTCCAGGGCTGCACCTCCCTCACCTCCGCCAGAATCTCCGGCACGGTGAGCGCGATCATGAACTACGCCTTCTACAAGTGCACCGGCCTCAGGTCCGTCACCCTCGCCTATGGCGTCGCCTCGATAGGCTACTACGCCTTCTCCGGCTGCACGAGGCTCGCCTCCATCACCCTCCCCAGATCCGTCACCTCGATGGCGTCGCATGTCTTCCAGGACTGCACCGCCCTCAAGTCCATCACCATCCCCGGCAGCGTCATCTCGATGGGGGACTACCTCTTCTATCGCTGCACGTCCCTCGTCTCCGTCAAGGTGGAGAGCGGGGTCAGGATGATAGGGAACTACGTTTTCTCGCAGTGTTCGAGGCTCAGGTCCGTCAGTCTTCCGGGCAGTGTCGTCTCGATACGGGACCATGCCTTCGAGTTCTGCACCTCGCTTGCCTCCCTCGCAATCCCCCAAGGCGTCAAGACCTTGGGCAACTACCTCTTCTTCAAGTGCTCGAAGCTCAGGTCCGTCAGCATCCCCACCTCCGTCACCACGATAAAGGACCACGCCTTCTACCACTGCTCGTCCCTCGTCTCCGTCAGGATCCCCAAGGGCGTAAGGACGATCGAGCCGTTCACGTTCAGCTCCTGTACCGCGCTCAGGTCCGTCAGCATCCCGACCACGGTCCGCTCGATAGGGGCCGAGGCCTTCTCCCACTGCCTTGCCCTCACCACGTTCACGGTGCCGAGCAGCGTCACCTCCCTGGGGGCGGGCTCCTTCTACCGCTGCCATGCCCTCAAGTCCATCACCGTCCCCGCCTCCGTCAAGGCGATAGGGAAGAACGCCTTTGCCCTCTGCTCGTACCTCACCGTCAAGTGCAACGCCAAATCGAAGGCGCATATCTATGCGGTCGCTGCCAAGATCCCCGTCGTACTGCTCGGCAGGACGACCTACACGGTGACCTTCAACGCCAACGGCGGCAAGCTGGACAAGGGCGCACCCACGAGCATCCAGCGCAACAAGGGCACGGCCCTGGGCCAGGTCTTCAACCCCACGCGCACAGGCTACACGTTCACGGGCTGGTATACCAGCAAGGCGAGTAACGCGACGAGGGCGCTGCCCGAGACGAAGGTGACCAGGAACATCACCCTTTACGCCCACTGGAAGTGAGGGCGGGGCCAGCCTTCCGTTATGGGCGGATGCGCAACGGGCGCGGGCGGGCACCGCAGCCCCAGGAGTGCCGGGAGGGTATGCCCGGCGGACTATCGCATCGAGGCCGATGCCTTTTCAGGCGGCCCCGAGCCGTCGTGCGACACCCTGTTCGTGGTCGGCGGCCTGTACGGCAACCGCTTTGCGCTCGATGCGCTCGATCGGCTGGTCGCTGCCGAGACGGGCACGGTCCATGTCGTGCTCAACGGCGACGTCCACTGGTTCGACCGTCTGCCCGAGGACTTCTCCGAGATCGAGCGTCGCATCGCACGGTATCAGGCCCTCGTCGGCAACGTGGAGTTCGAGCTGCGCCGCGCAGGCGATGTCGGGGCCGGATGCGGCTGCGCCTACCCGGACAGCGTGTCGGATGCCGTCGTGGGCAGGTCCAACCGCATCCATGCGACGCTCGCGCACATGCTCGCGCAGAGCCCCCGGCTCAAGGAGCCGCTCCAAGGGCGCGCCAGCACGGCCGTGGCGCGCGTGGACGGTCGGCGGGTCGCGGTGACGCATGGCGACGAGAGGCTGGTCGGGGGCTGGGGATGCTCGCGTGACTCCCTCCGGGATGCCGTGCGCCAAGGCGAGCTCGACACGTGGATGCGCGTCAACGGGGTCGCCGTGTTGGCCACGACGCACACCTGCGCACCGGCAGCGGTCACGCTGGGGTCCGGAGCGGTCGTCAACAACGGTGCGGCCGGGATGCCGAACTTCCGAGGGACGCAGTATGGGCTGGCGACGCGTGTGGGGGCGGCGCCTTCGCCGTCGGCGCTGTACCGTGCGTGCGTGGACGGGGTCTCCGTAGAGGCGGTCCCCCTGTGCTACGACCATGATGCGTACCTGCAATGGTTCGACAGCAGGTGGCCCACACGGAGCCCGGCCGCCGTCTCGTATCGTGGACGCATCGAAGGAGGCCCCGCAGACGAGGTCGGCAACGCCCTGCTCGGCGGCTTTGAGGTCGTGAGCAGAGAGCACTCAGGATAAACTCCGCCGAGGACTCCCCGGCAGCGCCGCCGCCTCCGGCAGCGCCGCAGCTTGCCCTGAGCGCAGCCGAAGGGCTCGGAATGACAGTGGGGCGTGAACGATGATACGTTACTGTACACACCCCACTGTCATTCCGAGCGAAGCCGAGGAATCTTCGGCTGCGAAGCAGCCGACTGCGGGCAGACGCGTCCCCCCGGCCGCAGTTGGGCGCTGGCGTGCCCAAGGATTCCTCGACGGAGTTTATCCTGAGCGCAGAGAAGGACCTTCGCTGCGCTCGGAATGACAGTAAGGGTGTGTACAGTAACGATGATACTCTCGAAAGGCTACTAGAAATAGTCCAGTAGTTGCGCTAGTCTTGTAGTTGTGCTACCCTCGTAACCGCTTTGCCATGCACACGGCGCTATTCGGAAGAGGAGTGTTGTCCATGATCGACATGTCTGGTTGGACCGGGATATTCTTCTGGGGCTTTCTGCTCGTATACGGCGTGGCCATGATCATCATCTCCCCCAAGGCGGTGACCATCGGCAGCTTCTTCAGGGGAGAGAACAAGAAGGGCAAACCGGCTTCGCTCTTCCTGCTCACCACCAGCATCTTCATCAGCTGGATATTCGCCAAGTCCGTCACCAATGCAGCCAACCTCGGCAGCGAGTACGGGCTTGTCGGGGGCGTGGCGTATGCGACCTACTGGCTCTGCATCCCGCTCGCCGGCTTCGCCATCTACCGGCTGCGCACCCGGTTCGCCGCCACCGGCCTCGTCAGCTTCCTCAGCAAGCACTATGGCATAGCGGCGGCCTTCGTGTTCGCCCTTGCGATACTCATCCGTCTCTTCAACGAGGTGTGGAGCAACTCCTCGGTGGTGGGCGGCTATTACGGCGAGTCCGGAAGCACGTATTTCATCCTTGCGGCGACGCTCTTTACGCTTGTGACCCTTGCGTATGCGATGTGGGGAGGTCTCCGCAGCTCGATCGTGACGGATGCCGTGCAGACCATCCTGTTCGCCGTGGTGCTCCTTGGGCTCGCCATTTGGATCCTGCCGCAGCATTCGTTCAACGACTATGTGACGACGGGCGTCTGGTCCCTCAATACGGGCGTCGACCTGCTGCTGGTCACGGTGTTGCAGCTTTTCAGCTATCCGTTCCACGATCCGGTGCTGACCGACCGAGGCTTCATCACCGAGAAGAAGACGATGGTCAAGGCATTCGTCATCTCGGGCATCCTCGGGTTTGTGGCGATCCTGCTCTTCAGCTTCGTGGGCATCCATGCCCAGCTGTCCGGGCTCCCGCTCACCTCGAACGTCCCTGCCCAGGTGGGCGCGGCAAGCTCGATGGCGGCGTTCTTCGCCATGGCGATCCTCATGATATTCGCTGCGGGCTCCACCTTGGACTCCGCGTTCTCGAGCCTCGCAAAGCTCACCGCGCGCGACCTGCCGGGCATTATCGGGAGAAGCCTGGGCACCAAGGCGCGGCCCCTCGGCATGGCGGTCATGGTGCTGTTCGCCTTCATAGGCAATCTGCCGATGATCGTAGGCACCGACATCCTGGCAGCCACGACCATATCGGGAACGATGATAATGGGACTTGGCCCCATATTCCTCCTGCATGGCAGGGTCAAACCGACGAAGATCGGGTTCCATCTCTGTTTTTGGATAGGGATAGCGCTCGGGTTCGCCTATTCCTTTGCGCCGGGCCTCGTCGGCGGGCTTGCGATCGGAGGGGGCAAGTCGGCGATGCTGCTGGGCGTCAACCTCTACGGGCTGATCGCCTGCACGCTCGCGTATGCCGTGCCCGGCCTTGTCTCCGGGGCGCTGGACAAAAGCCGCGGCATCGAGGCCGACTGGAAGGGCCTCTCCCGTGAGGAGCAGCAACGCCTGGAGGAGGGCGTCGACCCCATTTCCCAGACGGACGTCATGGAGCCGGACTTCCTGAAGGCATCGGAGGAGGCAGCCGGTTAGGGAGGTGCCGCTGCGGGCACCACGGGTCCATGCCTTCCTGTCGTCGCGGGTGCCGATCCCTATCGAAGGAGGGAATCGGCACCCTGTCGACGACGAGAGGAAGCCGATGTCTTCCTAGATCTTGCGGGCGGCCAGGTTTCCTGCCGTGATCGCCTCGGCGATGTTGAAGGGCCTGTTGCAGTCGCCTACGGAATAGACCTCCATGTCGCCCAGCGCGGACGAGAGGCCGGTGTCGGGCAGCATGTCCACGGCCACGACCACGGCGTCGCAGGCATAGGTCATGTCCACGCCCGTGTCGCAGCTGATGGTCACCTCTCCGTCGCCCACGGACCTTATCGCGGCGTTCGGCCATATGCGGGTGCCGAGCGTGTAGAGCATGGGGATGACGAAGCCCTTGATGTGGTCGCTCTGCCCTTTGTCCAAGGCCTCGAGCGGCAGGGGAGAGGCAATGGTCACCCGTTTGCCCTCTGAGAGCAATTTGAGTGCGGCATCGACGGCCTGTGCGTTCTCGCCCAGGATCGTCACGTTGTCACCCAGCTCCGTGGTCAGGAAGTCGTCGATGGAAACGACCTTGGTCGAAGGCGTCCCCTCGATGTCCAGCGCAGGGCGAAGGCCGCCTGTGGCGATGACCACCGCATCAGGTGCCTGCTCCTTGATGAAGGCTGCGTCCACCTCTGTGCCCGTGACCACCTCGACGCCGGTGACCTCCAGTTGCCGCGCGAAGTACTCGCGGTCGCGCTGGAGGTTCTCGTGCGGGCCCTTGACGTTAGCGGCGAACTCCAGCAGACCGCCCACACTGCCCTTCTTGTCGTACAGCGTGACCTGGTAGCCGCGCAGGGCGGCGACACGGGCAGCCTCCATGCCGGCGGGTCCCGCCCCAACGACCAGCACCTTCTTCTCGCCGTTCCCCGCCGGGATGTCCGGCCCCTCGGGCATCAGGTCCAGGTAGGCGCGCATGTGGGTCGCGTTCATGCGGCAGTGCTCGTAGAAGTTGCCTTCCTCGTCCAGGTCGAAGTGACAATGCAGGCAGCGGTTGCAGGGGCGGATCTCGTCTGCTCGGCCCTCCTTGAGCTTGTTGATGTAGTCCGGGTCCACCATGAACGGTCGATTCATCAGGTAGAAGTCCAGTTTGCCGTCCGCAAGCGCCGCCTCGAAGAAGTCCGGGGCGTGGGCAGGATCCATGTAGGTCACGGTGCCCACCGGGATGCCCACGGCGCCCTTGAACTCGGCTGCGATGTCCAGGAGCATGCCGCAACCGGAGTGGTCGGCAATCAGCTTCCCCTCGAAGTGACGCTCGAAGTCGAACTGGTTGCCATAGCCGGTCGTGCCGTCGATGCCGAAGCCGGTGAAGTACATGTCGGAGGCGAACTCGGCCGGATGGTTGTTGAAGGGCCCAAGGCGGACGTGCAGGCTGTCCGCGCCGGCGGCCTCGAACAGCTTCACCATCTGCAGGTTCTCCTCGACCGTGGTGAGGGTGGCGTTCTGGCCCAGGTCGTAGTCGTTCTCCTCGATGGCGTTGATCAGCACCTGGACAGGGAAGTCCGCCCCGCAGAGCTCCTTGATGCCCTTGATCATGTCGCAGACGAAGCGCGTGCGGTTCTCGAAGCTCTGCGGGCCGTACTCGTCCGTCCGTGCGTTGCGGTTGCGCGAGAGGAAGGCCTGGCCTATGTTGTTGCCGGCGGCGTTGATCTCCACGCAGTCGCAACCTTGGTCCTGCAGCCATTTGGCGGCGTCGATGAAGTCCTGCTGCACCAGTTCGACTTCCTCGAGCGTCAGGTCGTCAGCGTGCGCACAGGCGAACTCGGGCGCTGTGGAGGCATCGAACCCGCTGAAGGAGGCGCCCATCAGCGACAGCTGGTAGCCGCAATAGGCGCCCTCGGCATGGATGGCATCGACTATCTGCTTGAGGTCGGAGTTCTCACGGTTGCGCACCTTGTAGAAGGCGGGGAAGTGCTCCAGCAGGCTGGCGTAGTCCTCGATATACATCAGCTCCACGCCGCCCTTGGCCCAATGGGTGTATTCGGCGATGGTCATCTCGGTGGTCCAGAACGGCATATATGCGCTCCCGGCGGCGGACTTGACCATGCGGTTGTGCATCGTCAGGTTGCCGAAGGTCCAGTCGGAGAACAGCGTGGTGCCGTTCCAGTCCGTAATCGAGCTGCCGCGAAAGTCGTAGTCCTGCGGATTGAGGAGTGCGGCATGTTGGCGGGCGGCCACGGCATCGTTCGACGATTGGACGATTGCGTCTGTGCCTCCCGCTGCTTCTGGGCCGGCGCCTGGGCCGGCAGCGCCGTTCGAGGCCGGCGCACACCCTGCGGCGCCTCCTGCGGCTACGACCCCTGCTGCGGCAAGTCCTGCAAGAAAGCTACGGCGCGTGATCTCCTTCTCCTTCATGTTTCCTCCTTCGTTGAGTGCGAAGCCTCGTGTCGAGGTTCTTTTGGCACTATAGGAAGGAGCGCCGCTCAAGGTCGGTCACAAAGTGGGTGATTGAGGCCTCGGCTTGGTGATTGTCGGGAGGACGGCACTTCCCTAACGCACGAACTCGTCGAGCAGCTCCTCGAACGACTCTATGAGCTCCTGGCGCGAATGGACGCCGAGTGCCCGGTACAGCCGCTTGATGTGGCTGCGCACCGTGTTGGGCGATATCACCAGCTCCTCGGCGATCGCCGGCGCGTTCTTGCCGTGCAGGAGCTTCTCCAATACCTCCGTCTCGCGCTCGCTCAGGTCGTAGCGGCGCCGGATGAAGCGGCAGCATTCCGCCTCACGCCCATCCTTGCCCCAACGCCAGTCCTTCTGTTTGAGGGTCGAGATCACCGAATTGTCCTCGACGGCCTCCTGACGCTCGCGCTCGCGCTTGAGGTTCTGCACAAAGAGGAACACCACGCCGAACAGATAGACGAGAAAGAAGGCCGTGGCAACCATCTGGATGTCGCGGGAAATCCCGCTCCGCACTATGCTGTCCATGACCTGTGCCGCACCATAGGTAACCAGAAAGGTCAATGCGCCAAGCGGCCCGTACAGCACCTGTGGATCGACAGCCTGCCTTGCGGCAACCTTCACGGAGTCGGCCATGAGCAGCGCAGTGACGATGAAGTGCAGGAACGAACCCGTGAGCAGAAGGGCGTACTGATAGGCCGTCCCCAGAAAGGGAAAAAGGAACAGGGCGACGGCCAGCAGCGGGGCCGCCCCCACAAAGGCGGTCACCATCAGAGGCCCACGTTTGATGACCCCCAGAAGGACGAAGAGCACAACGGCCGCCAGGAGTTGGGCCGAGGCGATGAGCAAGAACCTGCTCCGCCACTCCAGGCAGTCCTCCAAGGCCACGTAATTGATGGTGGGGACCACCAGCAACAGGACCACGGCACAGACTGCGGGGGCCGTGAGTTCCTGAAGGGAGCGTTTGAGGGGATGAGGCCTGCCCTGTCGTGCGGCGTGCGTGCCCACAGAGGGGTCCAGCCCCCCTTTGCCAAAGCCCGTCCGCCCGAAGCGCCAACACAGTGCCAGGGACGCCAGTATCAGCACGGGGCACATGACAGGCAGGAGGTAGAGGGGGTCGATACCGTAGAACAGGGCGTTGAGCGCTGCCGAGAAGACCATGCTCAACGCAAGGACCTTGCGAGTGGCCCCAGGCGTCCGCCGAGAGATGTCGCCTACCCAGAACATGAAGAGTGCAGCGATCGTGAAGCCGACGAGCAGGCCGGCGCCCAAAAGGAAGGGCGGAACGCCCCTCCAGGCCGACAGCAGCAGCAGGGCCATTCCCAGGATGCCGGACACATACATGCCCTGCCGGTACAGAGGGCCCACGTCCCTGCGCAGCAGACGGGCCAAGGGCTTGGCCAGAAATCCCACAAGGCTGCCCGTCAGGCAGGCAATGACATAGACCAAGGCCACCGAGCCGTCCACTGTCCCGGCAAAGAGCTGCGCACCGCCCCAAAGGCAGACGCCATACAGATCGAAGGACAGGCCAAGCCCGATGCCTGCGACAAAGATATTGGGTTGGCTGATGCTCCTCGACCCTGACATCGGCAGCTCCAAATCCAGATCAAGCCTCGATTTGCAGAGCACCATTATACGCGCCGCACCTTTCGATTCCTACTGTGGGGCGCAAGGCTTAGGGACTGCTTGGAAATAAACTGCACATATTCTGCGGCCAGATTGGCTCCATGGGTTCGCGCAAGCGCTTCACCCGCTCTCCCTACAAACGCTCCACTGGAGCGTTTGCTTGACGGTCGAACCCAGCTCTGCGTTGGAGACAGGCGGCATTACCACAAGTAGGGCCACCTGTTCCCGCCTTGACCTGTGGCAATCTGACTCACAGACTATCGTACAGTTTATTCCCAAGCAGTCCCTTGCCATTCCGGGTGTTGTTGGGCTACAGACACGCCCCCACGGATACCCCACTGTCATCCCGAGCCTGCCGAGGGATCCTCGGCCGCGCAAGCGGTCGACCGCAGGTCGAGGGGCCCCTTGGCCTGCCGTTGGCCACTGCGTGTCCACGGATTCCTCGGCGGGGCTCGGAACGCCAGTGGGGTGTGAACTGTAACGTTGTTGGAGTATCATACTCTGCGTGTCTTTGGTGAGGCTTTTCCGATTGGAGTGACTATGGTTGCGGCTTCCGGCAGCTCGTCTGCCCCTTCCGAGGTCTTCTTTAGCTCGATGCGCCTGAACGAGAACGAGACCCTGCCGAGCACGCTCAAACGGCTCGTGGAGCGGGCGGGGATAGGGACCATCGATTTCGAGCGGAAGTTCACGGCGGTCAAGATGCACTTCGGCGAGGCTGGTAACCTCGCCTACCTGCGGCCCAACTACGCCAAGGTGCTCATCGACCTCGTGCGCGAGCACGGCGGGCGGCCCTTCCTCACCGATTGCAACACCCTGTATCCCGGACGGCGCAAGAACGCCTTGGAGCATCTGGCGCTCGCCTACGAGCACGGCTTCTCCCCGTTCTCGACCGGCTGCCACATCATGATCGGCGACGGGCTCGCGGGGACGGACGAGCAGCTGGTCCCTGTTCCCGGCGGCACGTACGTCACGGAGGCGAAGATCGGCCGTGCCGTCATGGACGCCGACGTCTTCTTGTCGCTCTCGCACTTCAAGGGGCATATCGAGAGCGGCTTCGGCGGCGCCCTGAAGAACATCGGCATGGGCTGCGGGTCACGGGCCGGCAAGATGGAGATGCACTCGGCCTCCGCGCCGAAGGTCAGGGCCGAGGCGTGCATCGGATGCCGGAAGTGCGGGCGGTTCTGCGCGTCCGGCGCCATCGGCTATCCGCAGAAGAAGGCGTTCATCGACCCGGGGTCCTGTGTCGGCTGCGGGCATTGCATCGGCGCCTGCCCGATCGACGCGATATACTCCTCCTTCGACGAGGACAGCTCCATCCTCAACGCGAAGATCGCCGAGTACGCATGGGCGGTGCTTGACGGGCGCCCGCACTTCCACGTGAGCCTCGTGATCGACGTGTCCCCGCTCTGCGACTGCTGGCGCGCCAACGACGTCCCCATCGTGCCGGACGTCGGCATGTTCGCCTCCTTCGACCCGGTGGCGCTGGACGTCGCCTGCGCAGACGCCGTCAACAGGCAGCCGGCGACGGCCAACAGCGTGCTTGCCGACAGGCTCGGTGAGAGCGGCGGTGCCCATGCCGGCTGCGCCCATACGGAGCCGCACGAGGACTACTTCAAGGTGATAGGCCCCCACACCAACTGGCGCACCATCATCGACCACGCGACGAAGCTCGGCCTGGGAGCCGACCGCTACACGATCAAAGAGGTCTGACGGCTCGGCGCTGCGCCTGCTGTCGGCTGGTGCGGCACCCCGGCACTCCGGCACCCTTTGACGCGTCTCCCGCCGCCGGTCTCGCCTCTTGGAGGCACAGCCGATGCGGCGGGTGGCGCAGGTGGCGCGTCTTTCGCCGTTGCGCTACCATGTGCCTGCGACACTTCTCATGGAAGAGGGAAGCGCTCCTCCGACGAAAGGACGACCATGGGATACCTGTGCCAGGTATGCGGATACCTCTACGACCCTGAGACCGGCGATGCCGACGCGGGCATCGCCCCCGGCACCCCGTGGGACGATGTGCCCGACGACTTCGTCTGCCCGGTCTGCGGTGTGGGCAAAGACCAGTTCGAGGCCGAGTAGCGAACCGGGCGGCAGACCCATGTCGCCCGCGGCCTGCTGCGTGCCCTGCCAGAGGCCGAGGTCGCCTGCTACGACCTCGTCAGGCATGACCTCGCGGACCTGGTCCGTCGCCTGAACGAGAGCGATGCCTTCCTCGTTGGGTCGCCGACCATCAACCGCGATGCCCTGCCCGTCGTCTGGCATCTCATCGCTGGCATCGACGCCGTGACCGTTCCTAAACGGCCGGTCGCGCTGTTCGGTTCCTACGGATGGAGCGGCGAGGCGCTGTCCCATCTTGCCGAGCGCCTCACAAGCCTCAAGGCCCGGGTATTCGAGCAGCAGCTCAAGGTGGTGTTCACGCCGACGGAGGACGACCTCGAAGCGGCCGAGGCCTTCGGTGAGGCCTTCGGCACCTCCCTTTCCTGAGCCTCGCCCCTATGCCCTTTCAGGCCTCGCTATCCCCATCCTGTTCCTCGTGGGCTTCGGTAAAGGTCAGAACATAGCCGCTGTTATCTGCGACGGCGAATTCCTTTGAGCCATAAAACGTGGTGTGCACATCGCAAAGAATCCCATGGCGCTCCTTTAATTCGCAGTAGAGTCCGTCGAGATTGTCCACCGCGATATAGAGGGTGACAGACGGGTGGAGCGTGTCGGTGCTCAGGATCGGGTACTCTTCCGTCAAATTGCCCTTCTCTTGCATCATCAGCATGAGACCGTCTTTTGACAAAAAGGCAAATTGAAGTTCTCCGTTTTCGTTCGGGACCGAAGTGACAACAGAGAACCCCAATATATTCCGGTAGAACTCAACAGAATCGTCAACGCTTTCAACCATTAAGTTTGCGGTCATGCTCTTATACATCGGCTATCGTCTCCTTCTAATCTTTAAGAACCTGTATGAACCCCTGATTCTATCGTGAGACAGACAGAGACGATTGTAAAAATGCGCCGTCTTTTCAGGAATATTCCCTATAGCGCCGTATCAGTTCAAACGGCGTCAGCCCTACGTTTCGTTTGAAATCCCTGATGAAATGGGATTGGTCGTAATAGGTGGCTGTGTTCAAAATATCGCCGGGTGCGGCTTTTCCGCCGGTCAATACCTCAAGGCACTTTTGAAAGCGGATAAGGCAGAGCGCCATTTGTGGGGTAAGCCCGAAACGCTTTGCAAAAAGCCGTTGACATTGCCGTGGACTGAAATGAAGCTGATTATACAGATCCTTCGTCGCAACGGGCGGCGATTGGCTCAAAGCGTCAAAAAGCAGCGTGAAGCTGTCGGGACACCTGCCGCCGACCAGCATACCCAGATATTCCCTGAAACGCACCTTGGCCCGCTCGAACGAAAGTGCGAAAAAGGCATCGGTATCGAAGGCCTTGTCCACGGTGCCAAGGGGGAGGAAGGCATCCATCGCCGCGCCTGCCGACAAACCTGTAAGCTGGTGAAAAGCGCCTGGCTTCAATCGAGCCCCCATGCACCTTGTCGTCGAATCAATCTTATAGTGGAATTCGGTTTTGCTCATGCCCGCGTAGCCAATGTGCCTGTTGTCATATTCGACCACAAGGTCGATGCAGCCGTCCGTGACAATCACATTGTCAATCTCAATTCCCCGTTTGGTTTCCCGCGTGGCCAGCGGCGTCATTTCCCAAAGGCAGATAACGAAACCCTCCAGCGATGGGAGAATCTCCTCTGTATAGCGCACGGCTTCGGCAAACCGCTGATTTAACACAAAGGGTATCTGCACCGGATAGTACACAGCCGGATCCTCCTTCTGAGTTACTGTTCACACCCTACTGTCATTCCGAGCGAAGCCGAGGAATCTTTGGGCGCATCGGCGCCCAACCGGGCCAGTTGGCTGCTTCGCAGCCAAAGATTCCTCGACTTCGCTACGCTACGCTCGGAATGACAGTAGGGTGTGGACAGTAACCCTTCTGATGTTTCGCTGCCGAGGAACAGCAGTGTGTTCTTGTACTATGATACCAATAATGATATGGAGGCCAGCGGGGAAGAGGCTCCCGTGCCGCTTTCTCGAAAGACCTATTCTGGAACCATAGGCCTACGTATGCCCTCATCGGTTCATCGTCGGCTCGACATGGAGGCAAAAGAAGAAGGCATTTCGGTAAGCCGCCTGATAAACTTCAAGCTCATAGCACATTAAGGGAGAGGACAACCGTCCCGCCAGGCAGGCAGGCAATGCGTTGTCTGAACGGATTGAGGTATGTGCTTGGTGAAACGGGAGCAGGTGAAACGGAGCAGGTGGAACATTAGTAGGACGAAGCAGCGGGACGGCAGGGGCGACGGATGCGGACCAGAGTGCGGCCTCGAACCATGTCTTCAGCTTCAGACCCTATGGGGCTATCAGAAATGGTGGTTGATTCCACTTTGCTTCATGATGGCGTTGGCGGTGTGGCGTGATTTGATTCTGGTATCCACACTAACACTGATGCCCGTGATGGGGCTGTGCCAAATATCATGGTCGCCTTTGCCGTGGCGTACAAAATGGCAGCCATGCCTACTGAGTAGCTCACGAACTCTCTTTTCGTACTCGGCCATCAGCAGCTAATCAGTTCGCGGCGCTCGGAGAGAAAGTGTAGGGAAAAGTCGTCCTCTGGCTGACCGTTCAGCGCCAACAACTCAGGGGCGGTATAGCGCACACGCTCCATAAGCGCGTCAAGCGAGCCGGACTCAAGCACAAGGCCAGGAATCTCATCGCTGGCGGCAATCCATACAGCGGCTTCTTCATCCCAGAGAAAATTTACTTGGTATTCGGCCATTTTCATATCTCCTGGTTCTCGTCTGACCGCGTCTGACCACGTCAATCATACCACGCTTGTCGATTTACGCTAACAGAGACTTGTCAAGATGACCCCTCCAAATTATCCATGTCTCTCTTTCGTTCCTCGGTCAAAAGGATTGTAGCATAGCGACAGGTAAGACGCAGGAAATAGTTCTTAGGTTTGTTTCAGAGGGATGGAGTCGCGGTGCGCCCAATCAGCCTCTCCCTGAGACGAATTGCCCCGCTGCCGTCTCTTGCCTGATGTTGCCTGCCCCACCTATCGTCTCACCGCCTGACCGTCCAGCTCTGGGTCGCTTGTTGGATGCTGTAGAGGCGGTGGTAGAGGGCGGCGTTGGCCATGAGCTCGTCGTGCGTGCCCTCCTCCACCAGTCTGCCGCGCTCGAGGACGGCTATCTTCTTGCAGTCCTTGACGGTGCGCAGGCGGTGCGCGATGACGACCACGGTCTTGCCGGCGACAAGGCGTGCGACCGCCTGCTGGATGAGCATCTCGTTCTCGGGGTCGAGCGAGGCGGTGGCCTCGTCGAGGAGCACGATGGGCGCGTCCTTGAGCAGGGCGCGCGCGATGGAGATGCGCTGGCGCTCGCCGCCGGAGAGCGTGGCGCCGTTCTCGCCGAGCAGGGTGTCGTAGCCCTCGGGCAGGCGCGTGACGAACTCGTCGCAGCAGGCTGCCCGCGCGGCGGCGACGACCTCGTCTTCCGTGGCGTCCATCCTCCCTATCCTGATGTTGTTCATGACCGTGTCGTTGAACAGGACGACGTCCTGGAACACGAAGGACATGAAGCTCATGAGGTACTCGGGGTCGAGGGCGGACACGTCGCGCCCGCCGATGCTCACGCGCCCGGCATCGACGTCCCAGAAGCGCGCGATCAGGCGGGACAGGGTGGACTTCCCGGAGCCGGACGGCCCCACGAGCGCCGTTATCTGCCCCGGGGGTATCGTGAGCGTCAGGTCGCAGACGGCCTTCTCGCCACCCTCGTTGTAGCTGAAGTCGACGTGTTCGAAGCGTATCGTGAGGTCCCCGAGGCCGCCTGTGTCAGCGTCCTCGCCTGCGCCCTCCATGACCGGTATCGCCATCAGCGTGCGCGTGCGCCCCACGACGATGGCGTTGTAGAGGAGCTCGGGGAGGAGGGTGAGCTCGGTGAGGATGGGGCCGTAGATGCGCGTGACCATGACGAGGAACATCATGAGGGGGATGAAGTCGATGTGCCCGTTGATGATGAGGAAGGCGCCCACGAAGACGGTCAGCCCCACGCCTGCCTGCAGGACGGCCTGCGCCCCTGTGATGAAGACGCCGACGCCGAGCTCGAAACGGATGGCGAGGCGCTTCATCGTGAGGAGGGCGTCGTCGAGCACCTTGAAGCGCGCGCCCGTGAGGTTGCAGGCCTTGATGACCTTGATGCCGTCGATGTACTCCTGCACCTGCTCGGCCGCCTTCATCTTGGCGCGTATCTGCCGCTTGCCGAGGCTCGTCTGGAGGCGGCGGCTGACGACGATGATGGCAAAGGCCAGAGGGACCGTGCAGTAGACGCTGAGGGCAAGGCGCCAGTCGAAGACGGCCAGAAGCGCGCTGATGACGGTGATGGAGACGGCGTTCGCGGCCAGCTGGGGGATGATGTGGCTCAGCACATGCTCCGTGGTCGCCACGTCGCCCATGATGGAGGTGGTCAGGTCCGTCAGGTCGCGCGAGTTGAACACGCTCATGGGCAGCCTGCGGATGCGTTCCGCCACCGTGACGCGGGTGTGCTCCGTCTCAAGGTACGAGGCCACATAGGTCTTGCGGTAGTCGTTGCGGTTTGCGAAGAACACCACGACCGCACCGAGCACGCCGCCGCCGAACAGCAGCCAGAGCCTCGTTGCATCCATCTGCCCCTGCGCGCCGGTCAGGGCGCCGACGACCTCGGCGATGACGAGGATGGTTATGGCGAAGGGCAGCATCAGCGAGAAGTTCGTGAGGGTGCAGGCGAGGATCGCGCTCCTCAGGTCGCGGTAGCCCTTGTCGCTGAGCATGAGGACGCGCTGGAGCCAAGGTTGTTTGGCGGCGGTGTCGGCGGGTGAGGAGTTGGCCTCGCGGGTGCCGGTTGTGGCGGCGCTGCTCGTATCAGACATGGCGCACCTCCTGTCCTGCCATGGTCCAGCTCACGGTCTTCTCGTAGATGTCCCACATCGCGGCGTACCTCCCCTTCCTGTCGATGAGCTCCTCATGACGCCCCTCCTCGACGATACGGCCCTTGTCCACCACCAGTATCCTGTCCGCCCCCGTGACGGTCGAGAGGCGGTGCGCTATCATCACCACGG
This sequence comes from Coriobacteriales bacterium, assembly GCA_031263105.1. Taxonomy (GTDB): domain Bacteria; phylum Actinomycetota; class Coriobacteriia; order Coriobacteriales; family UBA8131; genus JAISGJ01. Next base: position 19,318 of record JAISGJ010000030.1, on the reverse strand, counting down.
TCTTGCCGCGCATGAGCACCTCGAAGGCCTGTTGGATCAGGTGCTCGTTCTCCGGGTCGGCAAAGGCGGTCGCCTCGTCCAGCACCACCACGGGCGCGTCCTTGATGATGGCGCGCGCCAAGGCGATGCGCTGCCGTTCGCCGCCGGAGAGGTGCACGCCGTCCGCTCCTATCACCGTGTCGTAGCCTTGGGGAAGGCGCTCGATGAACTCATGGCACTGGGCCGCACGCGCCGCCTGCTCGATCTGCTCGTCATGCGCCTGGGGACGTGCCATCCGTATGTTGTCGCGCACGCTCTGCTTGAACAGGTAGACGTCCTGGAACACGAAGCTCACCTGGTCCATCAGCTGCGCCGTCCCCAGGTCGCGGATGTCGACGCCCCCTAGCAGGATGCGCCCGCCCGTCACGTCGAAGAAGCGCGGGACGAGGTGCGCGATGGTCGTCTTGCCCGAGCCGGACGGCCCCACGAGCGCGGTCACCTCGCCCTGCCGCGCCGTGAAGCTCACGCCGCCCAGGGCCTCGACGGGCTGCTGCGCCTCTGCGTCGCCCCCGCCGCCCCCGCCCCCGTCGCCCTCGCCTGCGCCCCCGCCCGCGCCGAGGCTGCGGTGCGCCTCCGCCTCGGTGCCGATGCCGCCCGTGTCGGCGCTGTACGAGAAGCGCACGTCCTCGAACACGATGTCGTGCCGCTCGCTTACCGGCTGCGGCACCGAAGGCTCGGGAAGGACGGGCTGGGCGAGGATGGCGTCCATCGTCGCGACCCCGCTCGATATCTGGATGGCGTTGGTCGAGACGTACAGGAGCTTCATCATGACCGAGGCGATGCAGGGCACGAACACGAGGTAGAACAGGAAGTGCGTGGCGAAGCCGGGCAGGTCGGATGAGAACATCCCCAAGACGATGCCGAGGGGCACCACGAACAGGTAGATGTTGTTCACCAGGGTCACGAAGGCCGACATGGGCTTTTCCCAGTTCAACGTGTAGGGGATGACGAAGCGGGTGAAGGCGCGTATCGTCTCGCGCAGGCGCGTGAACGAATAGGCGGTCTGTCGGAATGCCTTGACCACCGAGATGCCCCGCACGTACTCGACGGTGGCGTTGCTCATCTCCTCCAGCGTGCTTTGGTACCTGTGCGCCATCTCCATGGCATCGCTGCCGTAGGCCCGGACCTCTATGACGAGGGCGCAGACGATGCCGACCAGGGACGCGAGCCCGAAGCGCCAGTCGACGACGAACAGGATGGCGACCATCGCGACGGGCGCGACCACGCCCGCCACGATGTCGGGCAGCTGGTGGGCGATGAAGCCCTCGATCTTCTCGATGTTGTCGTCCATCACCTTGCGCAGGCGGCCGCTGCCCACCTGGGCGTGAAAGCCCAGCGGCAGCTTCGCGAGATGGCCCGCGAACTCGATCTTGAGCTGGTAGAGCGTCCCGAAGGCGGCGATGTGCGAGAAACTGAGCGCCAGGAAGTACAGCACGATGTTGCCCGCGATGCCGCCGAGCGCCAGCCAGCCCCAGCGCATGAGCAGTGCGGGGTCTGCGGCGGAGAAATTCGGATAGAGTGCGACGAGCTCGTCTATGAGCAGGTAGATGGCGATGAAGGGGACGAATCCGCAGAGGGCGGCGAGTGCCGCAAGGACGGTCGATGCCACGGAGAGCGCCCGCTTGCGCATCGCGAGCTGAAGGAGGCGCCTGAAGTCGGGAGACGACTCCTTGGGTGCGGCCTGCGTGCCCTGTGTGCCCTGTGTGCCCTGTGGGTCCTGCGTGCCCTGTGGGTCCTGCGTGCCCTGCGCGTCCGTCGGCTCCGGCGCGTCCTGTGCCCCTGCCGCGTCCTGTGCCCCTGCCGCGTCCTGCGTCCCTCTTCCGTCCTGTTGCATCATCTGCCTGCCCCATTCCATGAGTCGTCGTTTCCCGTTTTCGTCCAGCGGATAGTGCTCCGCTGCCTTCCCGTCCTCAAGGCGCAGCACCGAGGTGCAGCAGCCTGTGACGAGTTCGAGGTCGTGGGTGATGATCACCGTCGCGTACACGTCGTCGCTCCGTGCGCCTATCAGTGCGCACAGCTGCCGCATCCCCGCGTGGTCGAGCCCTGACGTGGGCTCGTCGAAGAACAGCAGGCGCTTGCGCGCGCAGAGCGCGGCGGCGACCGCGACGCGCTGCTTCTGCCCGCCCGAGAGCGTCATCGGGTGCCTTTCGGCGCAAGGCGTCAGGGCAAGCCCGGAGAGGAGGGCGTCGGCGCGTGCCTCGTCGGCGTCGCCCGAAGTGCGCCTCCCAAAGAGCAGCAGCTCGTCCCGCACGCTTTCCGTGAAAAGCTGGTGGTTGACGTCCTGCATCACCAGGTAGCTCATGTCGAGGCGCCGCCGTCTGCTCAGTGCTGCGCCGTCGAGCGTCACCCGTCCCTTGTGGGGCTTCGTGCCGCAGAGGCAGTTCGCGAGCGTCGACTTGCCCGCCCCGTTGGCGCCGATGAGCGCCAGGACCTCGCCCTTCCGTATGTCCAGCCGCTCGATGTCGAGCGCGGGCGTCTTCCCGTAGGCGCAGCTGAGGCTCTCTACGTGGAGGCTGCCTCCGTTCCCGCCGTTTCGTTTGTCGCTCCCGTTCCCGCGCCCGCCGCCGCCGATGTCGCCGCCGCCCTTCGCTCCGTCATTGCGAGAAACATCGGCGACGAGGCAACCCAGCCTTGAGCCGCGCAGTCCCCGGCGCGCCCGCTCGTCATCGGGCATCCCCTCGAACTGTCCGGCCGCAAGCTCGTCTCGGATGCGACCGTCCTCGAAGTACAGGTAGCGGTCGGCAAGGCCCGTGAGGTAATGGAGGCGATGCTCGGCTACGACGATGGTCGCGCCATGCCGCTTCAGATGCCTGAGCGCCTCGCGCAGCTGGGCCACGGAGGCGAGGTCGAGGTTGGACGAGGGCTCGTCAAGCAGGTATATCTGCGGATGCATCGCGTAGACGGAGCCGCAGGCGATGCGCTGCTTCTCGCCTCCCGAGAGCCCGAAGATGCTGCGCCCGAGCAGCCCTTCCAAGGCGAAGGCGTCGGTTGCCTCCCGCATCCGCTCGAGCATCTCGCTGCGCTCAAGCGCCAGGTTCTCGCAGCCGAAGGCCAGCTCGCTGTTCGTGTCGACGTTGAAGAACTGGCTGCGGGGGTTCTGGAAGACCGAGCCGACGAGACGCGCTGTCTCGGCGAGGCCCATTCCGCTCACGTCGGTGCCGCAGACTTCGAGGGCGCCCGTCAGCTCGCCGGGATAGAAGTGCGGTGCCAGCCCGTTGATGAGCCGGGTCACCGTCGTCTTGCCGCAGCCGCTTCTGCCGCAAAGCACCACGCACTCGCCCGGCCGGACGGCGAAGCTGACATCGCGCACGCCGCCCCCCGCTCTCGTTGTCTCCGCCGCCCCCGCCCTGCGCACCATCGTTAGTGGGTTGGTAGACAAACGACACGTCTGTGAATTTGATGACCGCCTCGCGCATGCTGCTGTTCACACCCCACTGTCATTCCGAGCGGAGGCGCCGCCTCCGGCGGCGCCGCTCGTAATGACACGGTGTGAACGGTAGGTCGCGCATCGTCCTCATCCGCCCTCTACCCCATTTGTCCCAGCGAGAGCCAGCGGCCGATGGACGGCTCCGCGAAGGAGAGGACGATGAACAGCGCGCAGAGCGCAAGGAGCAGACAGTCGGCCGCCGACAGCCTGACCTCGGTGAGGCTGCTCCGCCTGGTCTCGCTGTCAAGGCCTCGGCTCAGCGAGGCGGCGGCGAGTTCGTTGGCTATGGTCGCCGTCGACATCAGAAGGGGGACGAGCGCGTATTCGAGGGTCTGGAGAGGGGAGCGCACGACGCGCACCGCAGAGACCTCGATGCCCCTGAAGCGCATGGCGGCCCTGATGGAGTCCCACTCCTCCTTGATGGTCGGGATGAAGCGGAAGACGACCGAAAGCGGGATGACCAGCTTTGCCGGGACATGCATCTTCCTCATGGCGGCGATGAACTGGCTGACCGTCGTGCTGCGCATCATCAGGTTGCCGCACAGGAGCAGCGGCATGAACAGGCGTACACAGCGTATGACTGCGAGAAGGACGGTTGCAAACAGACCGTGCAGGAGCGGCACGAGATACCAGTCGAACGAGACCAGGGCGGCGAAAACCAACGCGATGCCCAAGGCGGCGCCAAAGCGCCTCTCGTTTACGAACAGCAGCGCTATGACGACGATGACGCCGGCCTCAAGCGGCAGGGGAGCGACCCGGAATATGGTAAAGCACGTCGCGAACATCAGGGCAAGCTTGGTTCGCGGGTCAAGCGGCACGAAGGCCCTCGATGCCTGGGACGCGAGCAGTTCCATCAAACGACGCCGGCCTTCTCAAAATGCTTCTTCAGCAGGCCCTGGCCAATATAGGCTCCGATGACGCCGCCGACCAGCGCCAGCGCGATGAACACGAAGACAACCCACGATGGCGTGAGCGCGTCGATGGTGGCGACGTAGTCCGCTCCGTAGTACTGTGCACAGGCTGCCAGCCACGCCGGTTTTGCGAGGACGACGAGCCAGAACGGCCCCATATTGGTCAGAGAGAAGACGGTGTAACTCACCTTGTAGAAGGCTTTAGAGCGGTATTTGCCTGCACGTGCGAGTAACTCGGCAATCAGGCCGATGACGACCGCCCACACCAACGCGTACCAGTTGCCTGTCATTGCTTCGACGAGGCCGACCAGCACCGCGAGGATGCACAGGGCACCGGGCTTGTTCAGTTTCGTGCAGTACACCGAGAATATCGGCCCCAGTATGATGCCCAGAAACAGCGGGACCATCAGGAAAAGGATGGGGATGACGCCCAGCCCCATCACAACGCCGAGCAGGACGACGAGGTAGACCGCCGCGAACGCGCCCGCAAGGATGAGGTCGCGTGTGCCGAGTTTTCTGGAAGCTGGTGCCGTGGTGCCTTCGACCGTGTTCATGGAACCCTCCGTATGGTATGAAGTTAATAGTACCTAACTTCATATGATGCAGCATCCACGGTGCGGCTTCTACTCCAAATCGTCAGGATTGCTCCAAAACGGTATTCATTCTGCGGTACTCCCGGGGGGTCGTCCCCAGCACGTCCTTGAAGGCGCCTGCGAACTTGCTGGCGTTTCGGTAGCCGAGCGACTGGGCTATCTCGGCCACGCTCTCCGTGCCGTCCGTCAGCCGGGCCGCCGCCTGGTGCATCTTGTAGTGCTTCAGGTAGGCGTAGGGCGTGAGGCCGTAGATGTCCCTGAAGGCGTTCTGGAACAGGGTGAGGCCGATGCCGTGCTCACGCGCGAGGCCCTCAAGCGAGATTCGCTCGCCGAGGCCCGAGACGAGCCGGTCGCGCATGAGCCTGACCGTTCGTGCGCGGCTGCCCGAGCAGTACGTGCCGTGCCGCCCCTCCTCGGCATGGAAGCGCTCGACCAGGAACAGCAGTTCGAGCACCTTGAGGCGGAAGCAGCAGCGGTCGTTTGTGCGGACGGCCTCGTACAGGTCGGAGAAGACACGCCCGATGCTGTCGGTGCAGGCCCCTGTGAACCACCGCTCCTCGAGGCAGAGGTTCTCGTGCAGGCGGTCGAGGTCGATCGAGAGCGCTGCGAGCACCTGCCGCGTCTCGGGCGTGAGCGCCGCGAAGTCGATGACGACGGCGATTCCCAGAAACGAGTTGAAGGGGAAGGAGTAGCGGACGCGCTCGGCGATCAGCGCTGTCGAGGTGACCGCGAAATCGCCCTCGGCCACGCAGACGCAGGTGTCCCGTGCAAGCTCGCACTCGAAGCGGCCACGGCGGCAGTGGACGATCTCGAGGACGTCGTGGCGCAGCGGGGTGACGGAGTGCCCCTGGCTGGCGCGGACGTCCATGAGCCCCATGTGGATGCCTGCGAAGACGGCGAAGTCGGTGAAGGCGATCGTCCCGTCCGTCCCGTCCACGTCATAGGCCAGCCTGCGCATCCCCTCGTCGTCGCCCAGGAGACGGGCATCCTCGCCGTACCATTCGGGAAAATCCTCACGGGCCATGGGCCGTACCATCGCTTCCGATCGTCAGAGGGCCTTGTCGCATCGCTGAAAGCCGGTTCTCTAAATATTAGCATATCCTAACTTACAGGCCTCCCACGTGACGGCGGAGCAGGGGGGCGACTTAATAAATTCTTTATAGTTTTTTAAATATCAAAGCATTGAGTTGCCCGGGCCCTTCGGTGTTTACTGTTCAGTAGGGCAGTTGCAGGCTTGACCCATGGTCTTGACGGGCAGGACAACCGAAGGAGGACGTATGAACCCAAAGACAGCGAAGGCGGTGCAGGAGGCGTCTCATGCGGAGACGGCGGAGGCGGGGCGGGCGGCCCCCCGTACAGGGCCAGGGGACGAAGGGCTGGATCGCCGTTCGTTCGTAAAGTGGAGCGCGGTTCTCGTGGGCGCGGCAGCAACGGCCAACCTTGTGGCCTGCGCCCCGTCGAGCGACACGGCGGGCCAGGGGGAGGATGTGCCCGCAACGCAGGTCGACTACGAGGTATTGGAAGGCGGCGAGTGGAAGTGCGCCAGCTGCTGGCTTGCCTGCGGCGGGAGCTGCGTCAACAAGGTCTACGTGAAGGACGGCATGGTCCTGCAGCAGAAGACCGACGATCTGGGCACCGACAGCTTCGACTTCGTCCAACAACGCGCCTGTGCCCGCGGCCGCTCCCTGAGGCACCTCGTCTTCGGGGCCGACCGCATCAAATACCCCATGAAGCGCAAGAACTGGCAGCCGGGAGGCGGGGACAACGTCAACGGCGAGCTCCGTGGGACAGACGAATGGGTGCGCATCTCCTGGGAGGAGGCCCTCGAACTGATAGGCACGGAGACCAAGCGCATAGTCGACGCCTATGGCAGCAAGTCCATCTACTGCCCCTGCCGCGACCGCTCCCGTTCCTTCGCGGCCTATGGCGGCTATGCGGAAAAATGGGGCGGGCGCTCCGATGGCGGCAGCAGGTGGCCTGCGCCCCTCATGCTCGGCGACTACGACAACGCGCCGCCCTCCCTCACCCTGCCCGACCGCTACGAGTACTACAACTCCAAGCTCATCGTGCTGTGGGGCCACAACCCCACGTGGTCGTGCCAGTGCAACGCCATACGTAACTTCCAGGCGGCGAAGGCGGCAGGCGCGCGCTTCATCGCCGTGGATCCCGTCTTCCACGACTCCGCGAAGGTGCTCGATGCCGAGTTCGTGCCCGTGCGGCCCTCAGAGGACGTGCCGCTGCTGCTGGCAATCGCCTACGAGATGATAACCAACGACCTGCAGGACCAGGAGTTCCTCGACACGTACTGCCTCGGTTTCGACGCGGACCATATGCCCGAGGGCGCCGACCCCCAGGGAAGCTTCAAGGACTACGTGCTCGGCACCTATGACGGCGTGCCCAAGACGCCGGAATGGGCGACGGAGTTCTGCGGGACCCCCGTCGAGATGATACGTTCCCTGGCCACGGCCATGGCGACGGAGAAGCCCATGGCGCTCACCGCGTCCCGTGCCCCTGCCCGCGTGAGCAACGGCTCGGAGTGGACGCAGGCGTTTTTGACCATCGGGCTCATGACGGGCAACCTCGGCAAGCCGGGCGCCTGTGTGGGCTATGTGAGCAGCAGCAACCAAGGGTCCGGAAACGGCGGCGTCAAGCTCGTCGGCTCGGGGAGCAACGGCGTCCCCGGCATCGACAACCCCGTGTCGCCCTACAGCGGCGACATCGATTCCCTGGACGCAACGACCGACTACTATGCCGTCTGCCACAGCGACCAATGGCGCAGCGTCCTCAACAAGAAGATCCGTCGCGGCATACAGGGCGAGACGGACCTGGACATCCGCATGATCGCGCATATGAACAGGTCGGACAATTTCAACGACAACCCGGACATCCTCACCGGCATCAAGGCCCACAGGGCCGTCGATTTCGTGCTCTCCTGCCCCATCGTCATGGACACCCGCTCCCTGTACGCGGACATCATCCTGCCGGTCGCCACCCCTTGGGAACGGGGCGACGTGTCGGTCCTGAGCAAGTTCAACAGGGAGGTCGTCTTGGCCAACGAGAAGATCGTCGAGCCCCTCTTCGAGACGCGCTCCGACCCCCAGATCGAGCGGGGCATCGGCGAGGCCCTCGGGCTCGACCCCGATCTCATCTTCCCCCTCAGCGAGGAACAGCAGTTCTTCAACATCCTTGCCGGCTCGTGGGTGCTTGCGGCGGACGGCGAGACCAAGGAGCCGCTCTTCACCATTACGGCCGAGGACGTCCCCGAAGGCATAGAGTGCGAGCCGCAGGAGGGGAGGATCACCATCGGGCAGTTCTACGAGGACGGCCTGTACCGGGTGGAGCGCAGCAGGGGAGACAACTACGGGTTCATCCCCTACAAGGACTATCTGGACGACCCTGTGGCCAACCCCTTGCAGACCTCTACCGGCAAGATCGAGATCTACTGCCAGGCGCTTGCCGACGTCACCACCGCCTACGGCTACACGGTCAAGGAGCCCATCGCCAAGTACGGGCATTTCGAGGAAGGGTGGATGGACACCTATTCCGATTGGGACAGCAAGGTCAAGGGCGACTACCCGCTCCTCGGGCTCTCGCTGCACGGCTATCGCACCGTGCACAGCACCTGGGACAACGTCCCGCAACTGCGCGAGGCCTTCCCCAACCTTCTGCGCATCAACCCTGCGGATGCTGCCGAGCGCAACGTCGGCGATGGCGACGTGGTGCTGATCTCCAGCCGCTGGGGCCGGACCCTGCGCCGCGTGACCCTCACCGAGCGCGTCATGAAGGGCGTCGTGATGATGGACGAGTGCATGTTGGCGAACATCGATCCCGAGACCGACCTTGACGACGCCGGCTGCTTCAACGTGCTCTGTGGCCCCCTCATGTCCGACTGCGGCGTCCAGGCGTGGAACAGCACCAATGTCCAGTTCGAGATCTGGGACGGCGACTTCGTGGACGATTGCCTCAGACCGCAGAGAATCGTGGAGGTGTGACATGGCCCAGAACGGGTTCTACGTCAATATGAACGAATGCTCGACGTGCAAGGCCTGTGTCATCGCCTGCAAGGACGTCAACGACCTCAAGGTGGGTTTCAACTACCGCCACGTGGACGAGTACGAGGGCGGCACCTACCTCGACATCTGGGCCGCCTCCCTCTCGCTGGCCTGCAACCACTGTGCGATGCCTGCCTGCATGGCCGTCTGTCCGGTAGAGGCCATCTCGAAGGACCCCGACACAGGACTGGTGGCCATCGACCAGGAGCTCTGCATCGCCTGCCAGGAGTGCATCGCCGCCTGCCCCTACGGTGCGCCCGTGTTCCTCCCCGACATGGACACGGTCAACAAATGCGACGGCTGCCGCGGCCTGCTGGCCGTCGGCGAGAAGCCCGCATGCGTGGCCTCGTGCTACACGCGCTGCCTCGATTTCGGGGACCTCGAGGAGCTGAAGGCCGCCTACGGCTCCGACCTCACCGCCGCCCTCCCGGTGCTGTCCGACCCCTCGATGACCGCCCCGAGCCTGCTCATCGACCCCAAGCCGCAGATGCTCACGTGAGAGCATGGCGTCGTCGGCGTTGCCATACGGAAGCGGCAGGCTCCCCGCACATCGCACAGGACGGGCGGCCTGCTGCTGCGGGGCCGTATCGACCGGAGGAGGAAGGACGGAAGTGAGCACGCTGTCAGCCCTAGAGGCAGAAGGCGCGTACCTGATGGCCCTCGGCACCCTGTTGGCTGCCTCGCCCGAGCCCGAGCAGCTTGCGCAGTTGGCCGCAGGGGACGTGTTCTCCGACGTTCCCTTCGCCACCGGGCAGCCTTTCACGCAGAAGGGCGCGAAGATGCTTGCCGCATGGGCGCGAAGATACGACGGCTCCCAACTGGACGCGCTGAAATACGACTACCTCTGCATGTTCGAGGGGCCGGGCAGGCCGAAGGCCCCGCCATGGGAATCGGTGTACACCAACAGGGAGAAGGACCTCCTCTTCCAGGCGGAGACCCTCATGGTGCGCGAGTGGTTCAAGGCATATGGACTACAGGTCCCCAACCTGTACAAGGAGCCGGACGACCACATAGCCTTCGAGGTACAGTTCGTGGGCCATCTTACGTCACAGGCTGCCAAGATGCTCTCCAAGGGAAGAGGCGACGAGGCGCAAAGCCTGCTTGCGGCCCGCTCCGACTTCTGCGCCGAGCACCTGTTGAGGTGGGGCTTTGAGTGGTGTATGCTGGCAAAGGAGGGAGCGAAAACCGAGTATTACCTCGGGCTGGCGTTACTGGTCGAAGGGATGCTCGCAACGCTCCGGCAACGCTCCGAAGGCAAGGATGGGCAGTATTGAGGCAGGCTCAGGGAGACGGACATGGCCCAGTTGGGCTTTTTCATCGATGCCACACAGTGTTCTGGCTGTAAGACCTGTCAGATTGCGTGCAAGGACAAGAACAACCTCCCTGTCGGCACACTGTTCAGAGAAGTCCTGGACTTCGAGGGCGGCGTCTTCCCTTATGTGTGGGCGGCCTCGCTCTCGCTTGCCTGCAACCATTGCACCGCCCCGCAATGCGTGCCCAACTGCCCGGTTGCCGCCATCACCAAGGACGAGGACGTCGGCCTGGTGCTCCAGGACCGCACCATGTGCATCGGCTGCGAGCGTTGCGTCGACATGTGCCCCTACCACGCCCCGGCGTACATGCCCGACAAGATGATCGTCGGAAAATGCGACGGCTGCTTCGACCTTGTCGCCAAGGGGCAGGCCCCGGCCTGCGTGGCCGCCTGTTCGACACGGGCCTTGCAGTTCGGCGAACTCAGGGAGCTGCGCTCACGGTTCGGCGACCCTGCCTTGACAGGCGACGTCGAAGGCCTCCCCTCGTCGAGCCTCACGACACCGAGCCTGCTCATCAAGGCCAGGAAGGAGATGCTGCCGTGAGGGTCAGGCGGCTCGGCCTCGGCATCAAGTTCTCCATCTTGGTCATCGTGACCATGCTGTTGATGTTTGCGGCCTATTTTGCCTGGAGGAACCAGGCAGAGGGCGCACAGGCGGAGAACGAGATGCTCGAAAAGGCCCAGATCCTCTCGCAGGAGATGGATGCGATGTGGGACTTCTTCGAGGCCAACCAGCACAATTTCGCCAAGGACGCCAACGGCAACTACACGCTGTACTGCGTCATCGCCGCAAAGGCGGTGAGCAAGTTCTTCACGAACGAGACCGACTACGTCATCCATTACACCAACGTGACCACGCGAAGGCCGGCGGATGCGCCGGACGCCTTCGAGGAGGGGGCCCTCGCCGCCCTGTTCGCGGACAGGGAGGCCACCGAGGTCTACGAGTTCACCACCGATGTCGAGGGCCGGCAGGTATTCCGGTACGTGAAGCCGCTCCTCATAACCCGGTCATGCCTCGAGTGCCACGGCGAGCCTGTCGGCGAGCTCGACGCCTACGGGTTCCCGAAGGAGGGGCAGCAGATAGGCGACATCGCCGGAGCAATCAGCATCACCATGCCGCTGGACGTCTACCTGCAGGGCATGAACGCGAACATCCTCTCCGACGTCGCATTCTCGGTCATGGTCGTGATAGCCGGCTTCTCCGTCGTCATGGCGGCGATCTACCTCATGGTCAGCCGCCCGCTCAGGCGCATGGAGGCCCAGGCAGCGAACATCGAGGAGGGCAACCTCAACGTGGACTTCCTGGGCATCGGGTACCACGACGAGATATCCGAGCTCGCAATGCGCTTCGAGTCGATGACCAAGAACCTCCGCAACCTGTATGCGAACCTCGAAAGCCAGGTGCAGGCGCGGACGCTGCAGCTCACCGAGGTCAACGAGACGCTCACGTCGCAGCGTGCCCAGCTTGCCGACGCGAACGAGCTGCTGGCAGAAAGCTACCAGTTCAAGAGCGACTTCCTGGCCATCATGAGCCACGAGCTGCGCACGCCGCTCACCTCCATCATCGCCTTTGCCGAGATGTGGGAGCAGACGCACAAGGTGCTCGACGAGAAGGAGCTGGTCTCGATACACGAGATACAGACGAACGGCCAGATTCTCCTCAACATGGTCAACAACATCCTGGAGATGGCACGCCTCGAGGCCGGCAAGCTCGAGCTGGTCTGCGAGCCCGTGGACCTGGCGGACCTCGTCGGGCATGTGGAGCGCACGCTCAGCTTCTTGGCCGTACAGCGCAACATCGAGTTCACCACGGTATTCGAGCACGGCGTGCCCATAATCTACGCGGACTGGGAGAAGCTCAGGCGCATCCTCGAGAACCTCACCACGAACGCCATCAAGTTCACCCAGAAGGGCGGCAGGGTCTCCATCCTCGTCAAGAAGAAGGAAGGGGAGGAAGCCGTGGTGCTCACTGTGAGCGACACGGGCATGGGCATCTCGCAGAAGGACATCGATCTGGTCTTCGACAAGTTCACGCAGGCGGACAAATCGTCCATGCGCCGCTATCGCGGCAGCGGCCTGGGCCTTGTCGTGGTAAAGGAGCTGGTGGAGCTGCACGGCGGGGAGATCGCCATCGACAGCGTGCAGAAGCAGGGCACCGTCATCAGCGTGACCATACCCAGTGGGGAGAAGAGTTGGGAGGAGCTGTCGTGAAGATACTGCTTGCAGATGACGAGCCTGCCATCCATGCCGTCGTAAAGCAGCTTTCGAGCAACCAGGGCTATGCGTTCTGCGGCGCCAGCAGCGGCGCAGAGGCGTTGGAGCGCTATGCCGAGGAGAAGCCCGACCTTGTGATACTCGATGTGATGATGCCCGACATGGACGGCTACCACGTGTGCCGCGAGCTCCGCTCGCAGGGCGCCGAGGTGCCTGTCATCTTCCTTTCGGCCAAAGGCGACATCGTCGACAAGGGCATCGGCTTCGAGGCGGGCTGTGACGACTACCTTGTCAAGCCCTTCAGCCCTTCCGAGCTCGCGATGCGCATAAAGGCCCTCTTCCGTCGCGGTGCGAGCCCGCAGGCCGCCGACAAGGGCGTCATCGAGAGCGACGGACTCAGGATCGACCTCAAGAAGAAGAAGGTCCTCATAGAGGGCAAGGCGGTGGCGCTTACCCCGAAGGAGTTCATGATACTGGTGATCCTTGCCAGCCATCCGGGAGAGATATTCACCCATGAACAGCTTATCGAGGAGGTCTGGGGCAAGGAGTACGTGGGCATAACCTCGAGCATTGCCGTCTTTATCTCCAAGATCAGGGAGAAGATCGAGAAGAACCCCTCGAAGCCCCGCTACCTACAGACCGTCTGGCGCTTCGGCTACCGCTTCGGGGACTAGGGAGGCGCCGTTCGGCGGCACCTTCACCTCCCGGGGCCTGTGGGCTGCTGCTCGATCCTGTCGATGAGCTCCTGCTGCGTGTTGACCTCGAGCTTGCGGTAGATGCGGTAGATGTGGGTCTTGACGGTGTGGGTGGAGATGAAGAGGCTCTTGGAGATGTGCTCGGCGTTGCGGCCCTTGGCAAGGAGGGCGAAGACCTCCATCTCGCGCGGCGAGAGGCCGCAGGCCTCGCTCACCAGGCGCATCCTCTGCTGCCAGTAGCCCACGGACGTGTGGCGGCGCGGGCCGGAGGCGTCGTCGGACAGGGCGAAGGCCTCAGAGCCGGCATCCTCGGGCTCCTTCTCGAAGATGGTTCCCAGGTTCCGGTTGCTGGCAAAGGGCACGAGGCAGGCTATGAGCAGGATCAGCAGCAGGAAGGCCATCGACGCCTGCCAGAGGTTCTGCGGCCCCAAAAGGCCGTTTGCCAACAGGACAGCCATGAGGGCCCAGCCCAGCGCGATGCCTCCCAGAGGTGCGATGAGCCCCTGCGCGTAGTGATACAGGGTCAGCACCTTGTGGCGGTAGGAGAGCGCGACCAGCACGTTGAAGTGGCTTATCATATAGAAGACGAGGGCCGCCAGTATGAGCGTGCCCGCAATGCCGTCCAGCCCTGTGCCGCCGAAAACCGGGAGCGCCAGCGCCAAGCCGACGACGGCGGTGACCCAGCGGTCGAGCGTGGACTGGCGGGGGGTGTGCCGCAGGGCGAGCAGGACGAGCACCATGGCAAGCGCGGCCGTCCCTGCGGCCACGAGCAGGTCGACGAAGGCCGCCGCCGCCCCCTGCCCCACGAAGCGGCGGCAGAGCGTGGCACCGAAGACCAACGTGAACACGGCCGGCACCGACAGGTCGCGCGAGAGGATGTTCAGGTGCGCCTTGGAGACCTGCACCTCGATGAGCCGATAGGCGGGCATGGCGCGCGTGCAGTGGGCTGCGAGCACGACGCTTGCCATGAAGAAGCACCAAGTCGCGACCGTGGAGACGAGCGGGGGAGCGAAGACGGTGAAGACGCAGAGCGCCACCGTCGCCACCGTCGCCCAGGCGACGGCGAGCGCCATGCTCCGGCTGTCGGCCTGCTCCCCGTCCAAGGCCGTCCAGGCGTTGCCCCAGACAGGGAGCAGCAGGCCGCCCGTGCCTCCGAGGACAAGCCACGCGAAGGCGGAGACAGGTGACGGCAGCTCCAGGCCGAGCAGCGCAGGCAGGGCCGCGAGCGCCAAAGACAGCGTAAAGGACAGGCCGAAGCACAGGGTGCGCAAAGGGTAGCTCCTCGGCAGCCCCTGCTCCACATAGGGAGTGTAGGAGAGCAGCTGTGCCAAGAGGAGGCCCGCCCAGAGGAACGACGCCACAGAGGCCGCACGGCCGGCATCCGCCTCGGTGCCCAACAACGCCCCGGAAAGGGCGGCGCTCAGTATTCCGGCCAGCAGGCAGGCGAAGCCCAGTGCCACCAGAGCCGTCGTCAAATCGCTGATTCTGGCGCTCTGAACAGGCAAATCACGGTCTGTCACACTCTCAGCCATAGTGTTTCCCAGCCCTCGTATAACGCATATCCCGACAGCGGTACAGGCGAATCAATCTCTCGGCCTACTGCGCCCCGTCCGCTCGTCTCCCATCATAGCACCAAGGCAGACCTTGGGAAACGATACGTAATCATTGCACGTCGGAAGACGGTGTGCAAGCGTCAGTCGTCGCTTCCCCTGCAAAAGAGGCTCACACCCCCACTGTCATTCCGAGCGAAGCCGAGGAATCCTTGGACACGCAGTGTCCGGCGGCAGGCCAGGGGGCCCTTCGACCTGCGGTCGACCGCTTGCGCGGTCGAAGATCCCTCGACAGGCTCGGGATGACAGTGGGGGTGTGAACACAGTGACCAAAAGAGAGAAGGAGGAGTTATGTCGCATATCGGTGCACAGGACAAGGTGCCGGGCACGGCACTCGACGTCAACGGGCAGCGCTTTACCACCTGCTCGACCGCAGGGCCTCTGCGCGTCCACGTCAAGGACGAGAGGATCCTGCGCGTGGAGCCGCTCAGCTTCGAGGAGGAGGACGTGGTCGCGTGGCACCTCGACGTCAACGGCAAGGTCTACCGGCCGCCGCTGACGGCGCCGGTGCTGCCATGGGGCATCACATCCAAGAAGATGGCCTATTCGGACAACCGCGTCCTGTATCCCTACAAGCGCGTGGACTGGGATCCCAACGGGGGGCGCAACGCCCAGAACCGAGGCGTCAGCGGCTACGAGCGCATCAGCTGGGATGCGGCCATGGGCATTATCGAGGCCGAGTACAACCGCATCCTCGACGAGTACGGCCCCTCGGCGCTGGCCTACAGCCACAGCGCGCATCCGGAGTGGGGCTCGCTGCACTACCTCTTCAGCGACGAGTTCCGCTTCCGCGACATGATCGGCGGCACCTACCTGGAGTTCACGCCCAACTCCTGGGAGGGCTGGGCGAGCGGCGGGCCCTTCCTCTGGGGCTTTTGGATGGGCCACGGACTGCCGCCGGCACCGGACACCGTGCAGGACATCAGCGAGGAGAGCGAGCTTATCATCCTCTGGGGCAACGACCCTTTGCTCCACAACGTCTACAACGGCATCGACACGGCGCGCCTGTGGCAGTACTGGAAGGACCTGGGCAAGGAGGTCGTCCTCATCGACCCGCTCCTCAACGAGACCGGCCTGGCCGCCGCCGACGTCTGGCTTCCCATCGTTCCCGGCACCGACAACGCCATGGCCGCCGCCATCGCCTGGGTGTGGATCACCGAGGACACCTACGACAAGCGGTACATCCGGGAGAAGACCGTCGGCTTCGACGAGGGCAACATGCCGGACGGCGGCTATAACGAGCAGTACCTGCAGGCGCATCCCGCATGGGACGGCAACCTGCCTGCGGACGTGGACGCAGGACGCTCCTTCAAGGCGTACATCCTCGGCACCGGCTGGGACGGCGTGGCCAAGACGCCGGAGTGGGCGGCGGAGATATGCGGCATCCCTGCGCGCAGGATATATGCGCTTGCCCGCGCCTGGGCGACACGGCCCACCTCGTTCTGGGTCATGGAGGGCGGCGCCTGTCGGCGCACCTTCGGCCATGAGTTCGCGCGCATGATGGGCACGCTGGCCATGATGCAGGGGCTCGGCAAACCGGGCTCGAACATCATAGGCACCGGCCTCTCGCTCTCCGGCCCCTATGACGGCATGCGGCAGCTCGGCCCCACCGGCTACGCCGACGGCGGCATGAACGTGGTGTTGGATCGGTACTTCCCCAACCCTATCCCTGCCAAGATCACCTTCACCAAGTTCATGGACTGCATGTACGACGCGCCGCAGTCCTGGCGGGGCGGGCATATCGACAACTTCGGCCCGGAGATGTTCTTCGACGAGGTTCACTACCCGATGGCGGGCTGCTCCGAGATCAAGTTGCTCTGGCAGCGCGGCTCGACGCTCACGAACCCGCCGGAGCTCAAGCGCCAGAAGAAGGGCCTGCAGGCACCGGGGCTGGACACGGTCATCGTCGCCGCGCCGTGGTTCGACCGCGACTGCCACTACGCCGACCTCGTGCTGCCCATCACGACGATATTCGAGCGGCAGGACATAACCGAGCCGGGCAGCGTCGGCCAGTACGTGCCGCCTTCCTACAGCTCGCTGCGCAGCGCCGTCTACAACCAGAAGGCCATCGAGCCTCTGGGCGAGAGCAAGACCGACCTCGACATCTTCGCGGATCTGGCCGAGCGCCTCGGCCGTGGCGAGGACTACATGGAGGGCAACACCGAGGAGACGCTGCTCCAAAAGATGTTCGCACGCACGAACATCCCTATGAGCTACGACGACTTCAAGGAGAAGGGCTACTTCGTGTGGCCGCATCTGGCCGACTACCGGCCCAACAAGCAGTTCGCCGACTACTACAACCTGCCTCTCGGGACGCCGGTGCCCGGCCCGCTGGGCGCCAACGTTGTGGAGACGCCCACGGGAAAGGTGGAGATCTACTCCACGCTCATCCATGCCTTCTACGGCCCGGACAACCCGGAGATCCCCTGCGTGCCGCATTACATCCCCGAGGTAGAGGGCGCCTATGACGCCAAGCGCGAGCAGTACCCCCTGCAGATGCTCATGGCGCATCCCAAGTTCCGCTTCCACGGCAAGTACGACAAGATCGACTGGCTGGCCGAGAACTACAAGGTCGCAGGCCCGGACGGCTACCGCTACGAGCCCGTCACGCTCAACCCCGCCGATGCCCGTGCCCGTGGTCTGGCAGGAGGCGAGGTCGTCCGTTGCTTCAACGACCGTGGCGAGGTGCTGGCCGGCGTGGTCGTCTCGGACCGCATCGCCTGCGGAGTGGCCTGGCTTTCCTACGGCGCCTGGAACGACCCGGTAGGCCCTGAGAACGAGAGCCTGGACCGCTCCGGTGACGGCAACGTCCTCTCGTATCCGTACCCCCAGTCGGTCCACCACGTGGGCGGTGCCTTCAACAGCGTGCTCTTCGAGGTGGAGAAGGTGGACTTGGATGCGCTGGCGGCCCGGCACCCCGAGGGGTTCGCCGGCAGGTACAGCTCGTTCAACCGTACCGCCAAGACAGGGGAGAGGGGCGACTGCATTGACACCGCCTACGCCCCGAACGCTGCAAAGGAGGCCTGCAAATGAAGACGATGCTCATAGACCCCAGCCGTTGCATCCAGTGCTGCAACTGCCAGAACGCCTGCAAGGACGAGCACTGCGACAACGACTGGCGCCCCGTTGCCGCGCCACAGGGCCCGGGCCAGTTCTGGATCCAGGTGCGCGAGCGCCAGGCTGCGACCGGCAGCCGCATGCGCCTGGAGCGCGTGCCCGTGCCCTGTCAGCAGTGCGCACGGCCCGCCTGCAAGGCCGCTGCCCCCGATGCGGTCCTCCAGCGTGCGGACGGCCTCGTGCTCCTCGACCCGGAGGCAGCCGGTGACAAGGCGCTCGTCGAAAGCTGTCCCTATGGTGCCATCTACTGGAACGCCGAGCGGGGCATCGCCCAGAAGTGCACCGGTTGCGCCCACCTGCTCGATGCCGGCTGGGAGAGGCCGCGCTGCGTCAGCGCCTGCCCCACGGACGCGCTGTCCTATGTGGACGAGGACGAGCTTGTCGAATCCAGGCTCTATGCGCCGCTGGAGCGTCTCGGCCCCGAGCACGGCACCGCCCCCCGCGTCGCCTACGTGAACCTGCCGCGCCCCTTCGTCGCCGGCGCGGTCTACTCGCCCAACGAGGACCGCTGCCTGGAGGGCGTCAAGGTCGTGCTGGCCTACGCCGGTGCTTCGAACGGCGCCGTCTACAGGGCCAGTACCGACTTCCTCGGCGAGTTCCGTGTGGGCGGCATCGAGCCCGGCTTCTACACGCTTCATCTGGAAAAGGACGGGTACGCCTCCAAACGCATCGCCAAACTCGATGCCTGCGACGCGCTGAACGTGGGGGAGATACGGCTGTATCCCGTGCGGTAGGCAATCAAGTACGACGAGGAAGTGCCGACAGGCCGGGCCGGGCCGCTGGTTGCGCTATGCGTTGCCGATCGCGGCCTGGCTCCGTGCCCCTCTTTGACCACAGACAAGAACGGAGTCGAACCATGTGTTTCAGGCCGCCGACCATAGAGATGGAGAACCCGAAATGCCCGAGCTGCGGGGCGGAGCTCATGCTCGGCTCCCGCAAATGCAGGCAGTGCGGTGCCGCAGTCGACAACTCGGTCGGCGCCGCATCCACGCCCGGAGCGCACGGCGCGCCCGGGGGCGCCCCGGCCCCGGCGGCACCTGCGGCCCTGCAGTCGCCCGGTGCCGCCCCGGGGCCGGCGGCACCTGCGGTGCCGGGACCCCCGCGTCCGTCCGGTGCCCCTCCCGCCCCATCGGCGCCCGCCGTGCCTCGGCCCCCCGCCGCCCCCAAGGCCCCGCCACCGCCCGCCCCGCCCCGCTAGGATACGAATCCGACTGACAAGGAGACAACGATGGAACAGAACGCGCTGTCCAGTAGCTGCGGTTCCCAGTTACTGTTCACCCCCCACTGTCATCCCGGCCCCCACTGTCATCCCGGCCCCCACTGTCATCCCGGCCCCCACTGTCATCCC
>JAISGJ010000028.1 GCA_031263105.1 Coriobacteriales bacterium | reverse complement strand
CAGTAACCTTACACGAGGATGCGCAGGAGCACCTGGAGGACGATTATCGCGATAAGGGGAGAGAAGTCGATGCCCCCTGCGCTCGGGATGAACCTCCTGAACAGGTCGATGTAGGGGCTGACTATCCGGTCCAGTATCCCGTACACCTCGCTTATGAAGCCCCCCTTGCCCTGCTCGAACCATGAGAGGACGGCCCAGGCGACGATGAGCAGCACGTAGAACTGCACCAGGCCGGTCACGACGGTGCCCAGGGGGTACGGGATAAGGGAGGCGGCCATGCTCGCCGACGCCATGCCTGCCGCTGCCATGCCGACTCCTGTCATGCCAACTCCTTCGCTCGCATGTCCGCTGCCGCAACAGCGTCGTCCACCAAGTCGAACAGGCCGCCCGCCGCGAACGCCTCAAGGGCGGCCTGCGTGGTGCCGCCCGGGCTGGTGACCGCCTCGCGCAGCCGGCCGGGGGCCACGCCCGTGAGCTCGAGGTAGCGGGCGGCCCCTTTGAGCGTCTGGGTCGCCAGCAGCAGGGCGTCTGCGGACGCAAGGCCCCTGTGCCGGGCGGCACGGGCAAGCGCCTCGGTGAACAGCGCGAAGTACGCAGGGCCGGAGCCGGAGACCGCAGTCGCCGCGTTCATGAGGCCTTCGTCGAGGAGGACGGCCTCGCCCATCAAGGAGAACAGGTCCCGCACCAGCTCACCTTCGCCACGGGGCGTGCCGGGGCCCACGCAGACCGCGCTCATCCCCGCCCCCGCCATGAGCGGGGCGTTAGGCATGACGCGGATGACGGCGGCCTCGCCGAAAAGGGAGCGGAGGGTCGCGGTGTCGATGCCGGCGGCGATGGAGATGACGCGCACCGGCCTGAACGTGGGCGAGGCGACGAGCGGCCCGCACACCTCGCGGAGCACCTGCGGCTTGACCGCGAGCACCACGGTGCGGGGATGGGGCACCTCGGCGCCCTCGGCGACGCAGGGGACCCCGTAGGTGGCGCCCAGGTACGCGCGCCTGTCCTCGTTGGGGTCGGCGACGACGACCTGCGCGGGGTCGAGCTCAGCCCTCTTCACGAGGCCGACGACGATGGCCTCCCCCATCTTCCCGCCGCCGATGAGGGCGATCGTTCCCAACTGAGCAGCTTTGTCCTTCATGGGCTCCCTTCCTTTCAGGAACACACCGGCTTCCCAAGACCTTTCACAGACGTATGGCGGCCCGTTCCCCTTCGCTCAACGGGGCGCTCCGCGTGAACACGTAGACGCGGTCCACGTGACGATCCACCTGTCCGTCAAGGGCGCTTGCCGCACCGAAGGAGAAGTCGAGTATGCGCTTGGCAAGCTCGGGCCTGGTCGTCCTGAGGTCGAGCACCACGATGATGCCCCCCTTGAGGGCCTGGGCGACCTGCTCGGCATCGGCATAGGTTATCGGACGGATGTGCTCGAGGCGGCGATGGACGGTGCCCGGCGACGTGAGCCTGCCGGTGTCCTCCATGCGGATCCGCTCCGACTGCAACTGGGCGAAGGAGCCCGGCTGGCGGGCAAGCCCGTCCTTGAACGCGTAGATGTCCTCCGGATGCCCTGCACGTTCCGTGCGCCCTGCACGCTCCGTGCGCTCCGTGCGCTCCGGGTAGGGCACGCGCCCCGCACGCCCCTCGCCGCCTGCGGCTCCTGCGGCTCCTGCGACGCCCGTCTGCGCAGGCCGCGCAAGGCCGTTCCTCGGACGCTGGTAGACGCGGGGCGGGGGTATCGCGTCACGGGACTGCCCGGCCACCGGCACGACCGAGAGCGGCTGCGAGCGCACGTCCGACTGGCTTATCAGCGGCGCATGGCTGTCGCTGTAGTAGTCCGCACGGTCGACCCCGAAGCTCCTCATGGGGGCCTGGCGGACGTCGTTGCCGTCGTAGCCGTAGGCGCCCTGGGCGCCGTCCGCCCCGTCCTCGTACAGGCCGTCGTCTGCGGCCTCCTGCCCGTACCCGTCATGGTAGCCGTCGTCGTGGCCGGCATACTCGTCGTACCGCCCGTACCGGTCGCCCATCCCCAGGCGGCTCTTCACGTTGTCCCATATACCCATAGTTCACCTCAAAGCCGATTTCGTGCCCCGACGACGACCACGTTTCCTGTACAAATTCGCCGGTTACAGCCAGAAGGGCGCCCGCGCGGCACCCGCACCCGCCCTACAGGGCGGCACCTGCGCCCGTCCGGGCGCAACGCATGGCACACTGCCGGTCAGGCCCACATGCTCCTGCCTATGCGTACTATTGTAGCACCTTCCTCGACGGCGATGGCGTAGTCTTCGGACATCCCCATCGAAAGTTCACGGAGCGGCACCCGCTCAAGGGGGCCCAGCGAGGCCGCCCGGTCGTCCCGCAGGCGGCGCAGGGAGGCAAAGGCCTCACGGGCGGCGGCCCGGTCGCCCTGGGGCGCCATGGTCATGAGCCCTGCGACCTCGATGCCCTCGAGCTCGGCGGCCCTCTCCAGAAGAAGGGGGAGAAGGGCGGGCGTTGCGCCGTCCTTGCTCCCCTCGCCCGAGACGTTCACCTCTATCAGCAGCCGTTGGACGCAGCCCAGCAGGCATGCGCGCCGTGCGATGCCCTCCAGTGCGCGCTCCGAGGCGACCGAGTGCACCAGGGCCGCCCGCCCGACGAACTCCTTTATCTTGTTGGTCTGGATGCTGCCGATGAAGTGCCAGCGCTCGTCAGGGAACGCCGTGCGCTTCTCGTTGAACGGCTTCGAGCGGTTCTCGCCGAAGTCGTGGATGCCGCCCTCGACGGCCCGGGCGACCTCGGCGAGGCCGACGGTCTTGCTCACGGCAACGACCGTGACCTCCGCAGGGTCGCGCCCCACGCGCGCACAGGCGGCCGCTATCTCCTCGCGGATGCGCCGGTGGTTGTCTGCGATGACGCTGCCTGCCGCACGCAGGGCGCCCGCCGCGCCGTTACTGGTCACACCCCCACTGTCATTCCGAGCGCAGCGAAGCGGAGCCGAGGAATCTTCGGGTCCGAGCGCCCGGAAAACGCACCGCGTTTTCAGCGAGGACGGGCCGCCAGGCCCATGGAACGCGAAGCAGCCGACCGCAGGTCGGAGCGCCCTCTGACCGCAGTCGACCGCTGACGCGGTCGAGGATTCCTCGACAGGCTCGGAATGACAGTGGGGTGTGACCAGTAACGCCGCGCCTGCCGCGCCTGCCGCGCCCGCCGCGCCTGCCGCGCCCGTCGCGCCTGCCGCGCCTGCCGCGCCCGTCGGCACGTCCCCGTCAGAACCCACGCTTGAGGAAGTCCGGGATATAGTCCTCGTCGAGCACGGCCCCGCCGGAGGCGCCCGCACCCTCGGCGGCCGTGAGCGTCGAGAGGGGCGCGAAGGAGGCATACTCGCCGTCCCGCTGCGAGAAGGAGGGCGCGCTGCCGAAGTCGAGCGAGCCCTGGGTGTTCTGGTCGTTGAAGCCCGTTGCGATGACCGTGACCCGCACCTGGTCGTCCAAGGTGTCGTCGATGACGGAACCGAAGATGATGATGGCGTCGGGGTCGGCCGCCTCGGTGACCGTGTCGGCGGCTTCCGAGACCTCGATGAGCCCCATGTCCGAGGCGCCTGCGACGGAGACCAGGATGCGGTTCGCGCCGGTGATGGAGGCCTCGAGCAGCTTGCTGGAGATGGCGGACGTCGCCGCCTCGACCGCGCGGTTCTCCCCCGACGCGATGCCGATGCCCATCATGGCGGTGCCGGCGTTCTTCATGACCGTGCGCACGTCGGCGAAGTCGAGGTTGATAAGGCCGGGGATGGTGATGAGGTCCGTGATGCCCTGGGTGCCCTGGCGCAGGATGTCGTCGGCGATGCGGAAGGCATCGAGCATGGAGGTCTTCTTCTCGACGATTTGGAGCAGGCGGTCGTTCGGGATGACGATGAGGGTGTCGACCTTCTCGCCGAGCAGCGCGATGCCGTCCTCGGCCTGCATGCGCCTCTTGCGCCCCTCGAAGCCGAAGGGCTTGGTGACGACGCCGACCGTCAGCGCGCCTATCTCCTCACGTGCGATCTCTGCGACGATGGGGGCGGCGCCGGTCCCGGTCCCGCCTCCCTCCCCCGCAGTGATGAACACCATGTCGGCGCCTGCAAGCGCCTCGCGTATCTCGGCACGGCTCTCCTCGGCGGCCTGGGCCCCTATCTCGGGGTTCGCACCTGCGCCGAGCCCTCTCGTCAGGTCCTCGCCGATATGGACGGTCGCGTCGGCATCCGACATCAGCAACGCCTGGCGGTCCGTGTTGATCGCCACGAACTCAACGCCCTTGATACCGGCTTCTATCATTCGGTTGACGGCGTTGCTTCCGCCGCCACCGACCCCCACCACTTTGATAACGGCTAAATGCTCCCGGCCAGAAAATTCGGGCATTGACATCCTCCAACTGCGTCTACTTGCATGGGACGGCACGTTCTCGACCTAAAAACCCATGCTAGAAATAGTAACAGACCCCCTCGCAGGGTCAAGAGAAGGAGCCGTTTTTCCTTTGGAGAGTACCGATTGGCGTTTCAGTTCGCACCCCCCACTGTCATCCCGGCCCCACTGCCGCTCCGCCCCCACTGCCGCTCCGCGCCCCCCACTGTCATCCCGAGCCTGCCGAGGGATCCTCGACCGCGCCCGCGGTCGACCGCGGACAGGTGCGCCTCCCGATCGCAGTTGATCGCTTCACGATCAAAGATTCCTCGACAGGCTCGGGATGACAGTGGGGGCGGAGCGGCAGTGGGGGCGGAGCGGCAGTGGGGGCGGAGCGGCAGTGGGGGCGCGGAGCGGCAGTGGGGGGGGGGGGGGGGGGGCGTCCCCCAGCCCCCACATGAGGTGACGATGTATATGCGGGAAGGGGGTAAAACGATTACGACGGAGGCGCCCCA
>JAISGJ010000233.1 GCA_031263105.1 Coriobacteriales bacterium | reverse complement strand
CCCCCCACTGTCATCCCGAGCGGAGGGGCAAGGCCCCGCAGCCGAGGGATCTTCGGGTCCGAGCGCCCGGAAAACGCACCGCGTTTTCAGCGAGGACGGCGCGACGGTCCGGCGGACTGGGAAACAGCACAGTGTGCTGTTTCCGGGCGAAGCTGCGGAGCAGCGGGTGAGCCCCTGAGCGGGTGAGCCCATGGAACCGACAGGCCCACGGAACGCGGAGCAGCCGACCGCAGGTCGAAGGCTCCCCTGGCCTACCGTTGGACACTGCGTGTCCAAAGATTCCTCGGTGGAACTCGGAATGACAGTGGGGTGTGAACACATGGTGTCAGTAACGTAATCCGACCCCTACTCCACGTTGGGGTCGAGCCTGCGGTAGACGTCGCGCCAGTAGTCGCCGCCCGGGGTGCCGCCGTCGATGAAGGCGTCCAGGTCGACCACCTGGTCGGAGCGGTCGGCGGGATCGACCACGGGATAGATGCGGCAGAGCAGGCCGCGCGTTATCCACGAGCCGGTGCACTCGTCCAGCGTGTCCTCGGCGTCGTCGGTCAGCACATTGACGTTGGCCATGAACAGGCCCTGGCTCCACGGCTCCTCGGCCGGCATCTCGGGATACCACCAGCTGGCCTGCGCCTGCACCGATCCCTGACGGATGTCCCAGCCCAGCCAGGCCTTCATCTGGACGCGGCCGCGCTCGGTCTCTATCCACACCCAGTCGCCTTCGCGGATGCCGTAGAGCTTGGCGTCGTGCATGTTGATCTTGACAAGCGGCCAAGGGAACTGCGAGCGGTTGCCGTAGCCGGGCACGCGCTGCTCGGAGTGGTACATCGGCGTGAAGCGGCCGCCGGTGGTCAGGTTCAACGGGTACTTTGCCAGCTTCTCCGGTGACCCGAGCTCGCTTTCGGGCATGTGCGTGTAGCGCGGGATGGGGTCGTAGTCGCACTCCTGGATGATGCTCGGCATCATCTCGGCCTTGCGCGACGGGGTCACAAAGCCGCGGATCTGGCCGTTGGGAAGCTCCTCTGTGTACTTCAGCTCGCGCATGCCGTCGGCGGGCGGGATGGAGCCGTAGCTCATGAAGGTCTCGTAGTCCCAGCCGACACGCTCGATGCGGTATTTGATGAGGTCCTCGTAGGTCTCCCACTGCCAATGGTCCTCCTGGCCCAAACGGCGGCCGAGCTCGGCAAAGAAGTCGAAGTCGAGGTGACGGTCGTAAAGCGGCCTCACCACGCGGTCGCCGCCGTCGAAGAAGTCCAGCGAGTCCTCGACGGTCGACGCGTAGGGACGCTCCAGCCAGCCGGCGGCCGGCATGATGTAGTCGGCGATGGCGGCCGTGGGGGTCTTCCAGTACTCGCAGACCACCAGAAGCTCCAGCTTCTTCATGGCCTCGTAGACGCGCTTGGTGTTGGGCGCCCAGACCAGGGGGTTCGAGGTGTAGCAGATCATCGCCTTGATGGGATATGGGTCCTCCTCGAGGATGGCCTTCCAGCACAGGGACGGCGTCACGAGCATCTGGTGCTGCTGCGGACGGTTGATGAAGAGGTTCTTCTTGAAGACGGCATCGCCCTTCTCGAAGGCCTTCCAGCTCATGACGCGGAACTGGTCGTTGCCCAGGAACTTGGCGCGGGCCTCGGGCGAGACGATGTCCGGCATCTCCAGCTCGGAGTCGCGCACGGGGAAGTACTTCTCGCCGTTGGGGCCCACAGGACCGGGGATGGCGATGTACTCGCCGCCCACGATGTCGATGTTGCCGGTCAGGCAGCGCAGCAGGGTCTTGGCGATGGTGGTCCCGTGGGCGTTGGGGCCCTCTCCGTCGCCGCCGCCGATGCCCCAGGCGATGACGCCCGGCTGGGTGGTGGCATAGGTGTCGATGGCAGCGCTGGTCACACGGGCGGGGACGCCGCAGACGCGCTCGGCCTCCTCGGGCGTGTACTCCAAGGCCCGCTCGCTGATGGCGTCAAAGACCGTCCAGACGGCGACCTCGGAGCCGTCCGCCAAGGTGACGACATGCTCGCCCTCGATGGGCGCGTCGACGCTGCCGCCGTCCTTCTCCACATAGTAGCGGTTCTCGTCCGAGCACCATACGGCAGGCCCGCCGCCCTCAACAAAGGACGCGTCGTTCCAGGCCACAAAGTCCTCGAACTTTCCGTCGGCATCCACGTCGCAGCCTCGGACGAAGAGGTTGTTGTCCTTGCGCACCAAAAACGGCGCGTTGGTGTAGCTCTTGACGAACTCCTTGTCGTAGAGCCCGTTGCGGATGATCTCGCCCACCCAGGTCATCTGCATGTAGAGGTCGGTGCCGGGCTTGATGCAGAGGAAATGGTCTGCCTCGCGCACCAGCGAGGTGGCGACGGGGTCTATCACGATGAGCGCCGGACGCTCGCCCTCGCGGTCGAGCGCCATGCGCAGGGCGCGCCAGAGCGGCCCGTGCTTGTCGCATTTCTCGTCGGGACGGATGCCCCAGATGACGATGCAGTTGGAGTAGGGCACGGTCGCGGGCAGCGTGGTCTCTATAGGCCAGCCCACCATCGCCATGTTGACCGTGTAGGTGTAGCACCAGCATATGGTGCCCGGGTCGATGATGTTGCCCGGATTGCCGAAGAGGTTGAAGAAGCGGCTGCGCGCCCACATATGGTCGGAGCGGTAGGTGCCTTCGGCGGCCATGACGCATTCAGGGCCGAACTCCGTCCGCAGCTCGTCCAGTTTGGCGGCGATCTCATCCAACGCCTGGTCGTAGGAGATGCGCTCGAAGCGGTCGCTGCCCTTGGGGCCCACGCGCTTCAGGGCGTGGTTGATGCGCTTGGGGTGGTAGTGCTGCTTGATGGCGTTGATGCCCTTCTCGCCGATGCGGTCGCAGAGGGGGTAGCCGTCGACGCTCCTGACCTCGACCACACGCTCCTCGGGGGTGTCGGGGTTCTTGGTGCCGGCGATCATCCGGCAGGCCATATGGCACATGAAGCAGTGCGTGTAGCGCCATCGGATGCCGTTCTCGTCGATATAGTTGTTGGGGCAGTTCGGGGGCAGTTCGGCCATGATGTACTCCTGTTCTTTTCTAAGGGGCTCAAGGGAGGTCACACCCTCCACGGACACCCCACTGTCATTCCGAGCCTGTCGAGGAATCTTCGGGTCCGAGCGCCCGGAAAACGCACCGCGTTTTCAGCGAGGACGGCGCGACAGGCCCATGGAACGCACCAGCGGCCGACCGCACGTCGAAAGATCTCCCGACCTACTGTTGGTCGCTTCGCGACCAAAGATTCCTCGACAGGCTCGGAATGACAGTGGGGCGTGAGCAGTAACGAGATGCCGGTCGGGGCTGTGGGGGACACGTCCGCCTACGCCGACGCGGCATCCTCCTCGTCCGACGCCTGTATGCCCTTGCGTATGGCCTTGAAGGGGATGAAGGCGCAGACGAGCGAGATTGCGGCCACACAGGCCGCGCTGATCGCAAGCGGGGCGGCGGTGCCGAGGTCGGGCATGACGGCCTGGCCGAAGACTATCCAGTACGCCACGAAGAACGAGGCCAGGTTCATTGCCGCAGTGAGCAGGCCGTTGGTAAAGGGCACGCGGGCCTTGGGCGAGATGTTGCCGATGGAGTTCTGCGCGGCCACATAGACCGTGGAGCCGCCCAAGCCGATCAGGAACGCGCCCGCAGCGTACATCAGGGCACCGCTCGAGCCGGTCGCCAGATACGCCAAGAGCAGGCCGACGGCTGCAACGAGGCCGAAGATGCCGAAGATGCGGCTCTTGAACAGGCCCACGAACTGGGCGAACAGCAGACCGGAGACCACATTGCCCAAGCAGAAGCACGACGCCATCATGCCGGCGGCGCCTGCGTCGCCGATGCTGCGCTCCTGCAGCAGGATGGCGGCAAGGAACTGCACGACGATGTACATCATCCACATGACGAGGCCGAAGACGACGATGTAGGCATAGGTCGCGTTGGGGATCCTCTCCTTGACGCTGCCTGCGGACGCCTGCGCCTTGGCCTTCTCCGCCTCGATGCCCAGGTGCTTGCCCTCGGGCAGAAACGCCGCCACAAAGACGAAGGGCACGAGTGAGATCAGATAGGTGAGGAAGCTGTAGTTCCAGCCGATCTCGGTGAGGAAGCCTGCCACCAGCGAGAAGAGGATGGCGAAGCCGAACTGCACCATAACGCCGGCGCCTAGGAGCTGCGAGCGCTTCTTGCCCTTGAAGTAGAGGATGAAGAGCGCGCCGCCGAGCGGGAATATCAGGCCGTAGCCGATGCCCACGAGCACGCGCGAGAAGATGACGGGCCAGTACTCCGCAAGGTCGGGCATCAGGAACGGGAAGGCGCCGCCAAAGATCATGACCAGCGAGCCGACGATGGCCATGGGCCGGTAGCCCACCTTGTTGACCGTCACCCCCGCGATGATGCTCATGGGGATGCCGATGACGCCGGTTATGGTATTGGCCAACATGATAGTGGTGAAGGGAGTGCCGTCGAAGTGTGCCGAGAACGCCGCTATCGACGGCGTCATGATGGTGAACTCGGCCATGAACGAGAACAGGCCGAAGATGCCGACCAGGTTGAGGAGGGAAAGCCTGGCAGCAGCGCCGGTACCACTCGTGCGTGTCATAATGCCTCCAAACAGTTGATGGAAGGTATCGGGCTCTCAACTATGGGACTTTCGACGCGTCGCAGTGCCGCTTGATCATTGCGCGCTTGCAGCTGCTGGGTACGACTATGCACTGCCCTGCCGTGTGCTGGCAACAGACATACCGCGCGATTGATTGCGCGGAGCCTTACGCTTCTCCTCCTGTGTAAAGCTGGCAGCGCCTGCCGGTGGATACTGTAAAAGCCTCCGCAGGCCGCACATATTGACAGGGCCTGCCGAGGACGTACAGTAGAGGTTCCCAGAGACCGCCGCGAAGCGCCGACCGTGAGCCGATGCGCACAGGCATCCACCGTGCAAGGCGCAGGGCACGGCCACGAGAGTGCGGCCACGATCAGAACAGCAGGAGCAGACATGATCGCCGATGAGACCATCAGCAGCGCCACCGTCACCCAAGACGACCCCGTCGGTCGCAGATGGACATGGGAAGAGGACGGCTGCACCGTCATTCGCAGCAACGCCCGCACAGGCCCCGGTTGCCACGACAGCTGCGGCGTGCTCCTCTACACCAAGGACGGCAGACTGCAAAAGATAGAGGGTGACCCCGAGAACCCCTACAACCAGGGACGCCTGTGCCTGCGCTGCCTGGCCGCCAAGGAGATGATCG
Organism: Coriobacteriales bacterium; assembly: GCA_031263105.1. Taxonomy (GTDB): domain Bacteria; phylum Actinomycetota; class Coriobacteriia; order Coriobacteriales; family UBA8131; genus JAISGJ01. Next base: position 3,205 of record JAISGJ010000233.1, on the reverse strand, counting down.
AGCATCCCAGGCGCCTATTGTATCCCCTGCAGCGCAAACGCAGCGAGCGCGGGCAGGACAGCTTTGAGCGCTGCAGTTGGGACGAGGCCTTCGAGCGCATCACCACGGAGTTCGGCGCCATCATCGACAGGTACGGCACCCAGGCCATCAACGTGACCCAGGGCACGGGACGCGACATCAACGGCTATGGCCCCATGCTCGCCCGCCTTGTCGGCACGCCCAACTACGGCATGGGCTTCCTTTCCGGCCAAGGCTGCTATGCGCCGCGCCTGATGATGATGTTCTTCAAGGCGGGAGACGCCTTTGTCTGCGACTACTCTCAATTCATGCCCGAGCGCTACGAGGATCCGCGCTGGCGGCCGCCCGGCGTCATCGTCATCTGGGGCAACAACCCCGTGGTCGCCAATTCTGACGGCACGCTGGGCCATTGGGTCGTGGAATGCATGAAGCGCGGCAGCGAGATCGTCTGTGTGGATCCCAAGCTCACCTGGCTGGCCGGCCGTGCCAAGCATTGGCTGCAGGTACGTCCGGGCACCGATGCCTCTCTGGCGCTTGCCCTCTGCAATGTGATCGTGCGAGAACAGCTCTACGACTGGGACTTCATCGACCGCTGGACCTATGGCTTTGAGGAGTTCGCCGCAAGCGTAGCGCGTTACACGCCCGCATACGCCGCCGATGTCTGCGGCATCGACGCCGACCTGATCGAGGAGACCGCCCGCACCATAGCCGCAGCCTCAAGCGCCTGCCTGCAATGGGGCGTGGCCGTGGACCATACCACCGAGGGCTTCTATACGGGCATGACCATGTTCGACCTGCTGGCCCTGACGGGCAATTTCGAGAGGCCCGGCTCGATGGTGGCCGCGCGCCCATGCTTCGGTGTGGAAGAGCCCTGGCTGGCCTCGCAAAAGGCGATACAGGCACTGGACGTGCCCGGAAACCCAGGGCTCGACAAGCGGCTCACCGGCCCTTATCCCGCTGTGGGGGCCTTGGGGATGCCCAGCAACGATGAGATGCTCAAGGCCTTGGAGACCGGCAGGGCCGTAGTGGGCCTCGGCGAGGGGAGCCAGCCGCTTGAGGGCGACTATCCCGTCAAGGGAGTCTGGCTTCAGACCAACAACACGCTTGCCTGTATGGGCGCCGAGCCGCAACGCCTGCTTTCAGCCTTGCGGGGCACCGACTTCAATGTGGTGGTGGATCTCTTTATGACTCCTACGGCCATGGCGCTCGCCGATGTCGTGCTGCCCGCAGCCTGCTTTACCGAGCGTCCGGGCCTCACGGGGCACCATCCCTACTATCTGGGCGCCATTGCCCAGGCAACCGAGCCGGCCGGCGAGTGCAAGAGCGACCAGCAGATCATCTTTGAGTTCGCGCGCCACTTCTGGACGGCGCGTTCGGGCGAGGCAGTCGGCAGGGCTGCCAGCCCTTGGGAGAGCGAGGAGCAGTTCTACGACTGGATCCTGCGCGACGCGCCCTTTAGCTACAAGGAGATGAGACAGCGCACCTGGGCCTATCCCGAGTTCGAGTATCACAAGCACGAGAAGGGCCTTCTGCGCCCTGACGGTCACCCGGGCTTCAACACGCAGACCGGGCGCTACGAGTTCCACTGCATGGCGTTGGAGCACTTTGGCCTCGAGGCGCTCTCGTATTACGAAGAGCCGCTGGAGAGCCCGCTTTCCACGCCCGAGCTGGCCGAGCAGTACCCGCTGGTGCTGACCACCGGCGCAAGGCGCTGGGGATACTTTCACTCCGAGCACCGACAGTCGCCCACGCTTCGCCGCTTCGCGCCTTGGCCGCAGGCGATGCTGCACCCCAGGACAGCCGCTCGACACGGCATCGCCCAAGGCGACTGGATGCTTCTTGAGAACAGCTTCGGATCCTGCAAGATGCGCGCCGAGCTCTCGCCGCGCATCCGCGAGGACACGGTCTCGGCCGACCACGGCTGGTGGTTCCCGGAGCGCGAACAGGGCGACGGCACGCTCTTTGGAGTAATGGACGTCAATGTCAACCAGCTGCTCCCCATGCGACCGGGAAAGTCGGGGTACTGCAATTCCTACAAGTCACAGCTTTGCCGGGTGAGCAGAACGGATGCGCCGGCGGGTGTCGAGGCGAGCCTTGATGCGCTCGACGCAACGACAGCGACGGAGTGAGGAAGGATCGAGGGAGGCGACCATGGACCACGGACTGTTGATAGACTACCTGTATTGCACCGGCTGCCACAGCTGCGAAGTGAGCTGTCAGGTCGAGCACGGCTTTGATCCGGGCGTGTCCGGCATCGCCTTAAAGCAGCAGGGGCCGGAACAGATCGCCGGACGCAGGTGGCAGTATGACTTTCTCCCTATGCCTACCGAGCGCTGCGACCTGTGCGTCGCACGCGTACAGGCGGGGAAGCAGCCCAGCTGCGTGCAGCACTGCCAGGCAGGCTGCATGAGCTACGGCAGGATTGCCGATCTTGCCCAACGCATGACGCACGGAAAAATGGTATTATACCGCTGATGCAGAGGAAGGTTGCCGGGCCGATACGGCGACCGCAGCCGCAAGGGGTGCTGCCCGTTCCCACTGCACTCTTAGTCCGGGGGGCACGATCATGATATCGACGATGCTCGTCCTGCCAGAGAACTACGAGGCCAAGATGCGCTTTGTGGCCGCGCTTGACTCGCTTTTGGACGAGACGGACCTGAACAGCCTCACAGTCAAACGCATCTGCGAGGCAGCAGGGGTCACGCGGCCGACCTTCTATCACTATTTTCAGGACAAGTACGAGATCATCCAGTGGCACAGCGACCTCATCGCCCAAGAAGGCATCTTTGAGATAGGCCGCACGCTGAGCTGGTTCGACGGGTATTTTATGACTCTCAGCGGCCATCGCCAGCTCAGGCACCTCTACGGCTATGCCGCCAAGACCCGAGGCTATCATTCGCTGCCGCGCCATTCGGAGCGCGTCCGCAAGGAGAACCTCGTCCACACCATTGTCGATTACCGGCACCACGAGCTGAACAGGAGCCTGCTGTTCCAGGTCTCGGCACTGGCTCTTGTCGAGACCTCGATGGCCATCCGTTGGATGCGCGACGGCATGGCCGAAAGCCCCAGCGAGATGGCGCAGATGCTCGCAAGCATCGTGCCCATCCCCCTGTTCGAGCTTCTGGAGCCGGGGGCGGGGGGGGGGGGGGGGGGGGGGGGGGGGGGGGGGGGGGGGGGGGGGGGGGGG
>JAISGJ010000229.1 GCA_031263105.1 Coriobacteriales bacterium | reverse complement strand
GAGCGGCGCCTAGTGCGGGTCCAGTGGGCTCTGCCGGACCCGGGTTGAAAGCGGGACTCGGGGAGACAGCGGGACCCGGGGCGTCAGTGGGGCCCGGGGCGACAGCGGGACCCGGGGCGACAGCGGGACCCGGGGCGGCAGCGGGGCCCGGGGCGGCAGCGGGGCCCGGGGCGGCAGCGGGGCCCGGGGCGGCAGCGGGGCCCGGGGCGACAGTGGGGTGTCCGTGGAGGGTGTGACCAGTAACTTGCCCGCTGACAGAGGTCGAGCTGTCGATGACGGTGCCGCGCAGGGTGTGGACGATCTCGTAGCCTGCGTCGTAGATCTCTTCGAGCTGCTGCTCGGTCAGGGCATCCGGCTCGACGACCTCGTCGGTGAACTCCGTGCCGATGCGCTGCCGATACGGGCCGTGACCGTCATCGACGTCGGCGTAGACCGGCCTGCACTTGACGTCCACGGAATCGAGCCCGATGGCCACGGTGGATTGATGGCCGTCCTCGAACCAGACGGTCACGGTGAGCGTCTCGCCGCCGAAAGAGTCGAGAAGCCCCTTGAGGCTGAGCGTGCCCTCATTGGTCCACGGGCCGAAGAGATAGTCTTCCGCCTGCTGGGCACCGGTCGCGTCGACGGTGGGGTCCGCAACGGGGCCGAGCCGCTTCATCAGGCCGATGCTCCAAGCCGTTTCCGCCGAATAGAGCCGGGCTTCCTTTCCGCACGTGCATGTCCAGACGTCATAGAGAACACGATTCAGGCACCCGGATTGTTGCAGGTGCTGCGAAATTCCTCAAAATTCCCCGAATGGCGCTGCCTCGCGAGCGTCCCTGCTGCGGCCGCATCAGAGGCCTGCTCCCGTTTGCCAACGGACGTGGGGCCGACGGGCAGGGCCGACCATGCGTCTGCCTGTGCGCCCTCACCTTGCCCCCTATGCTTATAAGGTTACCTGATTCTCGATTGCAGAAGGACGCACCATGACGAACGAACGACGCAGGCCCTCGCTGGATTACTGTTCACGCCCCCACTGTCATTCCGAGCGCAGCGAAGCGAAGCCGAGGAATCCTTGGACGCGCCAGCGCACAACTGCAGCCGGAGAGACGCATCTGCCCGCAGTCGGCTGCTTCGCGTCCCGTGGGCCTGTCGGTCCCATGGGCTCACCCGCTCAGGGGCTCACGCGCTGCTTCGCAGCTTCGCCCGGAAACAGCCCACTGGGCTGTTTCCCAACGCAGCTTCGCCCCGCGACAGTCCGCCGGACTGTCGCGCCGTCCTCGCTGAAAACGCGGTGCGTCTTCCGGGCGCTCGGACCCAAGGATTCCTCGGCGGAGTTTCTCCTGAGCGCAGCCGAAGGACTCGGAATGACAGTGGGGTGTGCGGAATGACAGTGGGGATGCGTACAGTAACTCCACTGGCGGAGGCGCACCTCCTCGGAGACGACGAGCGCGATGCCGCAACGGCCCTTTTCGCGCGATGCTTCGCCGAGGAACCCTGGAATGCGGCCCTTGTAGAGGTGCTTCCCAGCTGTGAGGAACAGCAGGCCTTCCTGCTCGGCAGCTGTCGGACGGACCTCGCGTGCTTCGCGGCATGGGGCGGCGTCCTCGTGGCGAGCAGGACGGGCAGCGGGGGCGCTGCGAGCGGCGGGGGCAACGCGGATGTCGCAGACGGCGACACAGGCGCCACAGGCGCTGCGCCCCCGCCCGTCGGGCTGGCCCTCGTGGGGGGCAGGGACATGCCGACGGCCTCCGACTTCGACGCCCTGCGCACACGGGGCTTCGAGAAAGGCTGCGAGGCCTTGCCTCCCCAAAGCCGCACGCTGCTCTCGGCCCGGCTTGAACAGATGGAGGCCTTCTCGAACGGGCAGTGGATGGGAGGCCTCTGCACGGGGGACTTCCGCTACCTCTACGCGATCTGCGTCGATGCGGCCTGCCGGGGGACGGGCGCGTTCGACCACCTGATGGGCCCCGTCGCCGCCGAATGCGACCGGCTCGGCATGCCCCTGTTCCTGGAATGCTACACCGGGCACCTGGCCGCCCTCTATGGGAGCCGGGGCTTCGAGGTGACCGGCACGACGCCCATGCCCGATCTGGGACTCACGGAGTACCGCATGATTCGCCAGCCCCAGGCATAGGGGACAGCGCGGTGGCGCTCCTACACCCTTGCGGAGCCGTCGATGCCGAGGATCTGGCCGGTGACGTAGTCCGAGAGGTCGGAGGCGAGGAAGGCGCAGGCACGGGCCACGTCGTCCGGGGTCCCCAGGCGGCCCATGCCCACGTTGCCGCTTGCGCCCTCGACCCTCTTCTCCCCTATCGAGCGGAACAGGTCCGTGTCGATGAAGCCGGGGGCGACGGCGTTCACGCGTACCCCCTGGGGGGCGAGCTCCTTGGCCGCCGCCTTCGTCAGGGCGACGACCGCCCCTTTGGATGCTGCGTACACGGCCTGCCCGGCGACCCCCTCGACCCCGACGATCGAGGAGAAGTTGATGATGCTGCCGGACCCCTGGCGGCGCATGAGACCCGCAGCGAACTGGAGCGCGGCGATCGTGGCCGACACGTTGACCTCGAACACCTCGGAGACGAGCTCGGGGGCTATCATGCCGATGAGGGCGTCCTTCATGATGCCCGCATTGTTGACCAGGGCATCGAGGCGCCCCTGCTCCTTGCGGACCTGCAGGAAGGCCGCCTTCATCCCCTTCGTGTCGGTGACGTCGAAGTAGAGGGGCACGAGGCGCTCAGGGCCGCAGTCCCCCACGAGCGCGTCGAGGGAGCCGTCGCGCCGAGCGCAGGCATAGACGCACGCCCCCTCCGCGACGAAGAGCCTCGCGACGGCGCGGCCGATGCCCCGGTTGGCACCGGTGACCACGCATACCTTGTCTTCGAGAAGAGCAGTCATGGCAGCCTACCTCACATCCACGATCCGGGAGAGCTCCATAGCCAAGTCGTAGCCGTCCCAGACGATGTCTATGTCCATCGCCTTCCCGATCGGCACGATCCGGTCGATGCCCCGCAGGCGGTTGTCGATGACCAGCCCCCGCAGGAGCAGCGGGTCGATCCCGTGATAGAGCACGGTCTGGTACCGGTCGTTGACGAGCGGCGCCAGGCGGTCGAGCCTGTCGATGTCCGCCTGGTAGAAATAGCCCCCGACGCCCCGCAGGCCGCAGAGGTCGTGCGGCAGCTCGTCGACGGCGACGACCGTGAGCAGGGCGTCGAACTCGACGCGCCGCGAGCTTGTCCCCCTGATGACGTCCCCTGACAGCTGGACGTACTTGTCCATGACGACCTGCGACTGAAGCGTGTACCTCTGCGCCGCTAAGTCCCGTACCGCCGCCCAGAAGCGCCCCTTTGCCGCGTCGTCCGCGTTGAGCCAGAAGACGGTATGCGGCGAGGAGCAGGCGTTCTGGTCCATCAGGTAGGTGTCGTTGTAGAAGGCCTCGGCGAGCCTTTCCAGCTCTTCGGCGCCGGCGCCCGCGACCGCCGCCCCGTCGATGACGGCGACCGAATAGCGGTCCGCGAAGTTGACGTCCTTGCAGCGGGGGGCCTTGGGCAGGGCGCCTATCGTGGCGATGGTCGCGTCGCCGCCCCAGATGAGGCGGGCGTCGGCGTTACGGGAGAACTCCTCCGTGGCGGCCGAGGCCGCGGGATAGCGGACGAAGGCAGAGCGGGCCGCTATCTCCGGGTGCGCCCCCAGAAGGCCGTCTGCGGCCGAGCAGATCGTCTCGACCTGGGCAAACCGCCGGGAAGGCACCCTGACGATGTTCGCGTTGCCCGCGAGAAGGGAGAAGGCGAAGGAGAAGGCGAAGTTCACCGGCACGTTCGCAGGCGTGACATGGAAGGCCAGTCCCCTGCCGATCCTGCCTGCGGACCCGTCCTGCGCCCGGAAGGCCTGTTCGAGGCCCCGCAGCTGCGCCGCCCTGCACCAGTACGCGAAGGCTGCGACATCGGGGGACCGACGAATCCCCTTGTCCCGCAACAGGGTGCCCGAAAGGTCGGCGAGAAAGGCGAGGGCGGCCTCGGAGAACGGGGGCAGCGGCGTGTTGGAGACGTCCAGCGACCCCGCCACGACCGTCACGTCGGCCAGCCTCTCCCTGTCGAGCTCAACGGACGGCATAGGTGTCGCTGCACCCCCTTATCTCGGCCCCGGGCATCCTGCCGAAGACCCTGAAGTACCTGCCGAGCCTGCCGCAGGGACAGTCGTCCTCGCCCATCAGCTCCCCCTCGTCCTCGGTCAGGAGGATGTGGCCGGGATAACTCGTGGGCAAAAGGGAGGTCGTGCAGACGTAGCCGCGCCCGGCGTGGCCGGGCCTGAGCGTCAGAGGGTCGAAGATGTCCACATCGGAGAACAGCGAGGCATGGAGGTGGCCGTGCTCGCACTCCATGAATATCGAGCCCGTCTGCTCCACCATGCCGTAGTAGTTATGGATTCCCCTGATGCCCGTCAGCTCGGTGACCGTCTGCCTGAACGCCTCGTTGCCCACCGCGAGGTCCCCGAGCTTCTTCCAGCCGCCGCCGTGGACAAGGAAGCCCTGGAGGTCGAGCCTTCGTTCGGAGCGTCGCAACGCGAGGCAGAGGTGCTGCCATACCATGAAGGTGAAGCCGAACAGAAGGACGTCGCGGCCACGGTGCTTCTCGACGAAGGCGTCCACCTTCCCGTAGTCGATGTCCATCCCCTCGTCCAGGGCATAGGTGACGTCGCGCCCCAGCATCGAGAACCCCAGGATGCCGGCCCCCCGGGCCGAGAACAGGGCGCGGTCCTTCAGGACGGACGCGCTGTCGATCACGAGCATCGGCAGCCGCTGCTTGCCGATGAAGTCGGAGGTTATCTTCGAGAGGGCCTTGGACTGCCGCGCGGAGGTCGCCTTGTCAAGGTAGATCCGGGAGACCTGCTGCCCCGTGGTGCCCGAGGACGTCATGGTCTTGACGACGTCGCCCGCTTCGACGCTGCGCAGGTCGTGCTCCTTGAAGAGCCTGACGGGCAGCGCGGGAGAGTCGCCCAGCGCCGCACAGAGGCGGTCGTAGGGCCCACAGAGCCTCCGGTGGTGCTCCCCCAGCCTCGAAAGCCAGTCCCTGTGCAAGGAGGACTTGGCCCGGGCGTCGAGGGAGAAGGGCCCTGTCACGAATATGTCGTCGTAGTCCAGCATCTCTCTCGCATCTCGCTCGCGTCTCGCTCGCATCTCGCTAGCGCCTGTCCTCCAAGGCGGAATACCGCACCTTCCCGGAATCGCTCCTTGGGATGGCCTCGATGCGCCGTATCTCGAAGGTGCCCTTGTTCAGGCCGATCGTCCTGATGAGGAAGGTCCTGATCGCGTCCGGGTCGTCCATGTCAGTATAGACCATGAGCCTGTCGTCGCTTCCTGTGGATGCCGCAGAGAACCCCTCCCGTTCGAGAAGGGCGTCCAGCTCGTCCAAGTTCGTCCGCTTGCCGTGTATCTTCAGGAAGCGCTTCTTCCTGCCGACGATGTAGCAGTTGCCCTCCTCGTCCCTTCTCGCGATGTCGCCCGTCTCCAGCCGGCCGCAGTTCTCGTCGCCTTTTGCAAGGTCGGAGGCCTGTTCGGCATAGCCCAAGGAGACGTTGTCGCCAAAGTAGACGAGCTCGCCCTCCTCGCCGGGGCGCTCGACCGTCTCCCCGTCGGCGCCCCGCAGCTCGAACCGGCCTCCGGGGATGGCCTTCCCCACGCTGCCTATGAACCGCGACGCGTCCGATGCCGCCAGATAGGACATCCGCGCCGTGGCCTCCGTCTGCCCGTACATGACGACGAAGCCGATGCCCTTCCTTGCGCAGGTCTCGGCGAACTCCCGATGGAGCTCCTCGCCCAGACGGCCGCCGGCCTGCGTCAGGTATCTGAGGGACGGCAGGTCCATGCGCTCGAAGCGCAGGCGCTTGAGCAGGGAGTAGGTGTAGGGGACCCCGCCGAAGGTCGTGGCCTCCTGCTCGCGCAGCGTGTCCCAGAAGCGCCGGTTGACGAGAGGATCCTCGTTGAGGACGAGGGTCGCGCCCTCAAGCAGGTGGCTGTTGATGATGGAGAGCCCATAGGAGTACGAGAAGGGCAGCGTCGTGATGGCGCGGTCGCCTGGCCCGATGCCCAGATAGTCGGCGATGGAGCGGGCGTTGGCGTTGAGGTTCCGCACGGAGAGGCGCACGTACTTGCGGGAGCCGGTGGAGCCCGACGTGGTCAGCAGGAGGGCCAGGTCGGGGTGGAGGGGGACAGGCGCGTCCGGCACGCCTTGGGAGCCGGGTGCCCCCGCGACGCCCCGGGCCCCGAGCTCCCCGACATCGAACAGGGCGTGGCCCCTGAACGAGCAGAGGGAACGGGGCGCCTCCCGCTCCCACGCGCCGAGCGGCGCGAAGAGATAGCCGGGACGGTAGGCCGCGAGCGTCTCCTGCAGGACGTCCTGCCTCATGTCGGAAGGCAGCAGCATCACCGGTATGCCCCGTCTCAGGAAGCCGAGGTACGCGGCCAGGGAAGGGACGGTGTTCGCCGCCGACAGCGCGACCAGGGGGCGCCCGTCGATCGGAGCGGCTACCCCGTCGGCCGCCGCGAGCAGCTGCCGGTACGTGAAGCGCTCGCCGGACTCTATGCAGGCGATGTCCTCGCCGTACCGTTCCAGCTGCTCAATCGAACGAGACGTCATATTTCTTCAGTATCTCGATTCCCGCAAGGTAGGAGCTGAGGTCTATGATGTCGTCGGTGTCGAGCATGATGTCGAAGGCGTCCTCCAAGGCCGTGACCAGCTGCATGTGCCCGACGCTGTCCCAGGTCTCCACGCTCTGATAGAGCAGGTCCGCTCCCAATTGGCCCTCGTCGATCTCCAAGGTCTCCACAAAGGCCTGCCGATAGTTCTCGATGTCTGCCATTACGCTGCTCCTCATGTCCGGTACGTTGAACGTACCAGTATACCCTTGTTCGCCGCGTGCGGCCCAGCGGCAACCGCCGCCGCGCCGCCCGCCGCCGCGCCGCCGCCGCGCCGCTGCGCCTACCGGGTTGCTGCCCACACCCCCACTGCCCACACCCCCACTGTCCACACCCCCACTGTCCACACCCCCACTGTCCACACCCCACTGTCCACACCCCACTGTCCACACCCCACTGTCCACACCCCACTGTCCACACCCCACTGTCATTCCGAGCCTGCCGAGGAATCTTCGACCGCGCCAGCGGTCGACAGTAGGTCGAAGGGCTCTCAGACCTGCTGTTGGTCGCTTCGCGTTCCGTGGGCCTGTCGGCCCGTCCGCGCTGAAAACGCGGTGCGTTTTCCGGGCGCTCGGACCCAAAGATCCCTCGGCGGGCTCGGGATGACAGTGGGGGGGGGGGGGGGGGGGGTGAACATTAACTTGCGCACCCCTGCGCCCACCCCCAACCGCCCCCGCTTCCAGGGGGCGTAGTGGGTTACGGCCCGGGTGACCATCGTCGAGGCCGTCACCTTGGTGCCGCCCCTCTTGGCGGTGTACCAGCCATCGAATTTGTAGCCTGTGCGCTTGGGGGCCGCGAGCCTGCCGAACTTCGCGTCGTGGGATCTCTTCGTGGAGAAGGTCGATGCCTTGCCGAGCCTGCCGCCGTTGGCGTTGAGCTTGACGGTGTAGCTCTTGGCCTTCCAGTGGGCGTAGAGGGTGACGCTCCTTGTGGCCCTCGTGGCAGCGGTGACCCTCGTGCCCCTCACCTTGCCGGTGAACCATCCCTTGAAGGTGTAGCCGGCGCGCTTCGGGGTGGCGAGCTTGCCTATGGCCGCGCCCTTGGCGCGCACCAGGGACGCCCTGGCGGACTTGCCGACCTTGCCGCCGTTGGCGTCGAGGGTGACTACGGGGCCGTTGGCCTTCCAGCGGGCATAGTAGGTCGTGTCCTTGGTGGCCCGCGTACCCGTGCCCGCCTTCTTGCCGCCCGACTTTGCGGTGTACCAGCCGAGGAAGGTGCAGTTGGCGCGCGCGGCTTTGGGGAGCTTCCCTATGGCGGAGCCGTAGGCGCGCCTCACGGAGGCCCGCGAGGCCTTGCCGCCGTTGGCGTCGAGCTTGACGGTGTAGATCTTCGCCTTCCAGTGCGCCCAGTAGGTCGCGTCGCCCGTGACCTTCGTCGAGGCGGTGGCCCTCGTGCCCGTGGCCTTGCCCGTGTACCAGCCGAGGAAGGCGTGTCCTGCGCGTGTTGGGGTGGGCAGCGCGCCGAGCGCTGTGCCCTTCGCCCGCTTCATGGTCGTGGACGCGGCCTTGCCGACCTTCCCGCCGTTCGCGTCGAGCCTGACCGCGTACTGCCAGTCCGGCGGGCGTGCCGCGGCGGACGCGTTGAGCTTGAGCGCCACGGGGGCGGCGTTCAGGGTGGAGGCGATGTCGGGCGAGGAGTCGTACACGCGCTCGGCCCGCCCGAGGTAGGCCGCAGGCGACGCCTGCCAGGCGAAGACGCGGTGCGTCCCCGCCTTGGCGGAGCCGGTCGTGTAGGCGAAGGAGGAGTAGCCCGCAGGGAGGGGGAGGGAACCCGTGCGCGAGGCGGAGCCTGCCGCGTAGTAGGCGAGGGTGCGCTCGCAGGGCGCCGCGTCCAGGTAGGCCAGCACGTAGTGCCCCGTCCCCGCGTTGCCCCAGTAGGCGTCGATGGCAGGGGTGGCCGCGTCCTTGGCGAAGGCGCGGACCGTGGCGGCGGGCGCGATGGAGACGGAGGTGGAGGGGTCGCCTACGGCACGGGCGCCGCCGCCGATGCCCGCGCCGCCCTTGATACCGCCGGTCGCCGTGACGGTGCCGCTCGTAACGCTGATGTTGCCACCGACTCCGCCGCCGGAGCCACCGATGCCGGCACTGTTGTAGCTGCTCGCTGTGACGGTGCCGCCGCTGATGGTTATGGTGCCGCCGGAGCCGCCCTCACTGCTTCCGATGCCTGCGCCGTTGTGGTCGCTGGTTGCTGTCAGCTTCCCTTTGCCTTGGATGGTAAGCACGGCGCTCTGCGTCACCTCTATCCCTGCGTTGTAGCTCGACTTCAGCTCGCTTGTCCCTTCGAGTGAGAGGGCCAGGTTCGCCGTGCCCTCTAGTTTGATGCAGGGAAGCTCCGTCGCCAAATTGAGGTTTTTGAGCGTAATCGTAGTGCTGACACCGCTCGCAACCACGATGCCGAGGGCGTTCTGCTTCCCGGTCTGGATGAGCGTGTAGGTGCTCCCTTTGGCGGCCGCCGTGAAGGTCACCACCTTGGTCGTGGCGTCCCAGGTGTAGCCCGTGCCGCCTGCGACCCCGGCGGACACGTCGATGGTGTGACTCGCCAAGGACGCGAGGTCACCCGCCTCCTCCCCTGCCTCAGCAGGGGGCACGGCGGAACCTTCCGCATCTGGGGCGGCACCCTGTGCGGCATCGGAGCCGGTGCCCTGTGTGATGTCGCCAGCTTCCCCTTCGACGCCGGGCCCGGCATCCGGCCCGACGGCGGGCTCTGCGCCCTGTACGCTATCGGGCTCGGCGGCCTGTGCGTCGCCGGGTTCGGTGTCCGGCTCGACGCTGGGTTCTACCTCCTGTGCGCCGCCGTCGGCATCCCCTTCGACGGCAAGGGCGGCATCCGGCCCGACGATGCCCCCGACATCCTCCCCCGCCCCGGTGCCCGGCCCGAAGCCGCCCCCAACACCCTCCCCCGCATCAGCATCCTGCGCGGCCCCGGGAGCTGCGGCCGCCTCCGTGCCCGGCCCGTCTGCCGCCTCGGCCCCGTAGGCGACGGGCGCGCCTGCGAGCGAGAATGCGAGCACGGCCGCCAGGAGGCAGGCCAGTGCCTTGCGTGGCGCGTCCTTGCGCGGCGCGGTGCGTGCGTGTTCCATGGTGGTTCCCCTTCTGCCGTTCCGAGCGTTCCCTGTGCGGGCAGCCTCGAACAGGCCCGGCCGCGCATGCCGCCCGGCGGCGCTGGCGGACGGCGCCCTCTCGGCACCGCGCATTCTTCCAACCTAGTATGCCCCCCCCCCCCCCCCCCCCGGCGGGGGGGGGGGGGGGTAAGTGGGGCTCGTTGGGACCGGGAAGCCTGGGGGGGCGGGGGGGGGG
>JAISGJ010000219.1 GCA_031263105.1 Coriobacteriales bacterium | reverse complement strand
GCCCCCGCTGGCGCGGGTGATTCAAAAACAGTCCCGTCCCCTCTGTCACGAAAAACAGTACCGTCCCCTCTGTCACGAAACTCAACCACGGCGCACAAGCAGCGAGCGACCGGTCCACTCCTCGGGGACGGGGAGGCCTATGAGGTCGAGCAGGGTCGGGGCGACGTCGGCGAGGCGCGCGGGGGCGCTGCGGTCGAGGTCGGCCCGGTCGTCTCCCGGAGCGATGAGGACGAGCGGGACCGGCGAGAGCGTGTGCGCCGTCCATGCGCCGCCCTCGACGTCGGCCATCTGCTCGGCATTGCCGTGGTCGGCGGTGACGAGCGCGACGCCGCCCGCCCCGACGATCGCGTCGATGACGCACTTGAGCCCCCGGTCCACCGCCTCCATGGCCTCAACCGCCGCCGGAAGGCTGCCGGTATGGCCCACCATGTCTCCGTTGGCGTAGTTGACGATGTAGACGTCGGCCGCGTCGGACTCGATGGCGCCCACCAGCGCCCGCGTGAGCTCAGGTGCGCTCATCTGCGGCTTGAGGTCGTAGGTCGCCGCCTTGGGGCTGGGGACGAGGATGCGCTGCTCCCCGGGCTTCGGCTCCTCCACGCCCCCGTTGAAGAAGAAGGTCACGTGCGCGTACTTCTCCGTCTCGGCGATGTGCAGCTGCCTGAGGCCGTGCGAGGCCAGGCAGTCGGCGAGCACGTTCTCCGGGAAGGCCTTGGGGAAGGCGACCCGTGCGCCGAGGTCGCGCTCGAAGGCGGGGTCGTACTCCGTCATGCAGACGTAGGCAAGCTCCGGCACGGAGGGGCGCACGAAGCCCGTGAACGCAGGGTCGATGAGGGCGCGGGTGAGCTCGCGCGCACGGTCGGGGCGGAAGTTGAAGAAGACGACGCTGTCCCCGCTGGCCAGGGCGTCCTCCCCGATGGCGACCGGCACGACGAACTCGTCGGTCACGCCGGCGTCGTAGGAGGCCTGCACCAGGTGCGCGGGGTCGGCGTCTGCGGGGGCGATCGCAGAGGAGTCGACGGCCGGGAGAACCACCCCGGCGCTTCGCGCCGTCCATGGGCCTGTCGGCCCGTCCGCGCGGGAAACGCTGCGCGTTTCCCGGGCGCTCGGACCCCCTCCGAAGGAGGGAAATGTCGATGCCGAAGCGGCGAACGGGGCGGCACCGTCGGGCGCTGCGGACGCTGTGGGCGCGACAGACTCGGCACCGTCGGACGCACCGGGCACGACCAGCGCCCGCCAGGCCCGCTCGACGCGCTCCCAGCGGTTGTCGCGGTCCATGGCATAGTAGCGCCCCGCGAGCATCCCTATGCGCGCGTCGAGGCCGGGATGGGCCTCCTTAAGCCCCCGCAGGAAGGCGCAGATGCGCTCCACGTAGGCCTTCCCGCTGGCAGGGGGCACGTCGCGCCCGTCGAGGAAGGCGTCGACGCGGATGCGTCGCACCCCGCAGTCGGCGGCCATCGCAAGCAGTGCCCTCAGATGGCCGTCCATGCTGTGGACGCCGCCGTCGGAGAGCAGGCCCATGAGATGCACGGCCGTGCCCCGCTCCCGCGCGGCCTCGAAGGCCGCGAGCAGGGCTGGGTTCCCGCGCAGGGCCCCCTCCTCGATGGCGCGGTCGATGCGGGTCAGCTCCTGGTCCACGACGCGGCCGGCCCCGATGTTGAGGTGCCCCACCTCGGAGTTGCCCATCTGCCCCTCGGGCAGGCCGACGTCGCGCCCCGAGGCGCCGAGCAGGCGGCAGGGCCAGACGGCGCCGCCGAAGAGCCCCTGCAGGAAGGGGGCGTCGGCGCTGGTCACGGCGTTCGTGGGCGAGGGGGCGGCGATGCCGACCCCGTCGAGTATGGCGAGCAGGGCGGGCAGCCTCACAGGAAGACCCTCACGATCTCGACGAAGGAGTCCGCGTCGAGCGCCGCGCCGCCGACAAGGCCCCCGTCGATGTCCGGCTGCGAGACGAACAGCGCGGCGTTGCCTGCGTTCAGGGAGCCGCCGTACAGGATGCGGGCCCCCTCGGCCGTCCTCGGCCCCACCACGGCGGCAAGGCGCTCCCGGATCGCCGCACAGACCGCCTGGGCGGCCTCCGGCGTGGCGGTGCGCCCCGTCCCTATCGCCCAGACGGGCTCATAGGCCACGACGACCTTCTCCAGGCCCGCCGGCCCGCCGGGGAGGCTGAGGCCCTCGGGGGGCCCGCTTTCCTCGCCGTTCCCCGAGCCCTCAAGGCCCGCAAGGCCCGCAAGGCCCTCGAAGCCCTCAAGGCCCGCCGAGCGCAGCGCCGCCTCGAGCTGCGCCGTCACGAAGGCGATGGCGGCCTTCTCCCCCTCCTCGCGCACAGACGGCCCCTCGCCGACGCAGACGATGGGGACGATGCCGTGGCCGAGCAGCGCACGGGCCTTTCTGCCCACCGTGAGGTCGGTCTCCGCGAAGAGCTCGCGGCGCTCCGAGTGGCCCACGATGCAGTAGCTGCAGCCGACCTCCTTGAGCATGAGGGGCGAGGTCGCGCCCGTGAAGGCCCCGGCGTCCTCCCAGAACACGTCCTGGGCGCCGAGCATGAGGGGCGACCGGTCGAACTCGAGCACCGTGCGCACGGTCTTGAGGTCGATGAAGGGCGGGCAGAGCACCGTGTCCACCCGGTCGTAGTCCTGATAGAAGCGGTTGCTGATGTCCTGGGCGAGGATGGCCGCCTCGACGGTGGTCCTGTTCATCTTCCAGTTGCCTGCGACGAGCGGCTTGCGGGTCATGGTGCTCCCTCCGATGCGACGGGCGGTTCTCGGGTCATGCGACGGGCGGCCTGCGAGGCGGGGCGGGCGGCCTCTGCGTCGATGCAGGCGGCCTGCGGGTCATGGCGTCCCCTCCAAGGCGGCGACACCGGGGAGCTCGCGCCCCTCGAGCAGCTCGAGGGCGGCGCCGCCGCCGGTCGAGATGAAGGTCACGAGGTCGTTGTAGCCGAACTTGTTGATGGCCGCGATGCTGTCGCCGCCGCCGATGATGGTGGCGGCGCCGCTGTTCATGGCGACGGCCGTCGCCACCTGGCGCGTGCCGTCCGCGAAGGGCTCCAGCTCGAACACGCCCATCGGGCCGTTCCAGAACACCGTGCGCCCCTCGGCTATCGCCTTGCGGTAGAGTTCGACGGTCGCAGGCCCTATGTCGAGGCCCATCCGGTCGTCCGGTATGCCGGCGGCGACGTCGCAGACGGAGGTCTCGGCGTCGGCGGAGGCCTCGGATGCGACTACGAGGTCTATGGGGAGCAGGAACTGGACGCCCTTCTCCCGCGCCTTTTTGAGCAGGGCGCGCGCAGGCTCCGTCCAGTCGTCCTCCTTGAGGGAGGCCCCGACGGCATGGCCCTGGGCATGGAGGAAGGTGAAGCACATCGCGCCGCCGATGACGATGACGTCGACCACGTCGATGAGCTTGTCGATGACCTTTATCTTGTCGGAGACCTTCGACCCGCCGAGGATGGCGACGAAGGGATGCGCGGGATGCGCCAGCATGCGCTCGAAGGTGCCCAGCTCCTTGTTCATGAGGAAGCCGGCATAGCTCGGTAGGAAGCCCGTCACGCCGGTGATGGAGGCATGGGGGCGGTGCGCGGCGGCGAAGGCGTCGTTGACGAAGAGGTCCGCGAGCTCGGCGAGGCGGCGGGCGAACAGCGGGTCGCAGGCCTTCTCGCCCGCATCGAAGCGCAGGTTCTCCAGCATGAGCACCTCGCCGTCGCCGAGCGCGGCCACGTCGGCGGTGGTCTGCATGCCGAGGATGTCGTGCGTGAGGCGCACCTCCTGCCGCAGCAGCTTGCCGAGGGCGTAGGCGATGGGCGCCAAGGTGTACCTGCGCTCGTAGCCCTCCCCCTTGGGGCGCCCCTGGTGGGCGATGACGACGATGCGCGCACGGTTGTCGATGAGGTAGCGCATGGTGGGGAGCACGGCACGGATACGCGTGTCGTCGGTGACCCTGCCGTCCGCGACCGGCACGTTGAAGTCCACGCGGAGCAGGACGCGCCTACCGGCGACGTCGGCCTCGTTGACGAGTCTCATGGCCTTCTCATCGCCTCCCTATGCGAGCATGAGCTTGGCGAGGTCGGCGACGCGCGTCGCGTAGCCCCGCTCGTTGTCGTACCACGAGATGACCTTGACGAGCTCGTCCTCGCCCCCGAGGACCTGGGTCAGCTCGCTGTCGAAGACGGACGAATGGGTGTTGCCGATGACGTCGGTCGAGACGATGGGGTCGGTGCAGTACTCGAGGATGCCGGCGAGCGGGCCGTCCGCAGCGGCCTTCATCGCGGCGTTGACCTCCTCCTTGGTGACTTTGCGCCCCAGCTCGACCGTGAGGTCGACCATCGAGGCGTCCGGCACGGGCACGCGCGTCGCCAGCCCGTCGAGCCTGCCTTTGAGCGCGGGCAGCACGAGCGCGACCGCGCGGGCGGCGCCCGTCGTCGTGGGGACGATGGACATCGCCGCCGCGCGGGCGCGGCGGAGGTCCTTGTGCGAGCCGTCGAGGATGCGCTGGTCGCCCGTGTAGGCATGGATCGTGTTCATGTAGCCGCGCGTGACGCCGAAGCTGTCGAGCAGCACCTTCGCGACCGGCGCCAGGCAGTTCGTCGTGCACGAGGCGTTGGACACGACATGGTGCCGCTCAGGGTCGTACAGGGCGTCGTTGACGCCCAGGACGACGGTGAGGTCCTCGTTCTTCGCAGGGGCGGTGATGAGCACCTTCCTCGCGCCGTTGTCGATGTGGGCCCGTGCGGCGAGGGCGTCGTTGTAGTGGCCCGAGGCCTCCACCACGAGGTCTGCCCCCACACCGGCCCAGTCCAGCTTCGTGATGTCGCGCTCCGTGAGCGCCTTGATGAAGCGCCCGTTGACCATGAGGCCGCCGTCTGCGACCGCGACGTCCTTGAACAGGCGCCCATGGACGGAGTCGTACTTCAGGAGATGGGCGACGGTGTCGAGCCTGCTGAGGTCGTTGCCGGCCACGACCTCGACCGCAGGGTCGTCGATCATGGCCGCAAGCACCAGGCGACCGATCCGTCCAAAACCGTTGATGCCTACCCGAATCGACATTCCGATACTCCTTCCTATTCGCTTCCCAGACACTCTCTCGCTATCGCCTCTATGCGTCTGACCCTATGATACACAGCGGATTTGGTGAGCGGGGGCGAGGCCAGCTCCCCCAACTCCCTAAGGGACGCATCGGGGTGTGAGAGGCGCAGCAATGCGAACTCGCGCAGCGCCGGCGGAAGGGACTCGACGCCGCAGTGCTCCACGAGCAGGCGTATCGCCTTCACCTGCCCCATGGAGGCGTCGATGGACTTCGCCTGGTTCGCCATCTCCGCATTGAGCCTGCGGTTGACGTCGTTGCGCACCGACTTCGTGACCCTCACGTTCTCCATGGCGAGCATGCCGCGATGCGCGCCGACGAGGGCGAGGAAGTCGAGGATGGGCTCCGCCCCCTTGATGTAGACGATCCAGGCGCCCCTGCGACGGATGCTCCGCGCCGGTATCTCGGACCTCGCGAGGAGCGCGACCAGCCCGTTCGCCAAAGCCTCGTGCCCGCAGGCCAGCTCGAAGTGGAAGTCCCCCTGCGGGTTGGAGATGAACCCGCCGCCGAGGAACGCGCCGCGCAGGTAGGAGGCCGTGCAGCAGGGCTTCCTCACGAGGTCGGGGTCCACCCCCATCTCCAGGCCGGAGGAGGAGAGTATCCCCATGTCGCGGATGGCGTCCTCAAGGCCGATCTGGCTGGGCACGGTGATAAGGTAGTTGTAGGTCCTGTGCAGGACGCTGCGCCGCGTGGTGATCTCGGTCTTGAGGCCGTAGATGCCGTGGAGGAGGCGCACGACGATGCGCGCGACGGGGGCTATCTCCGTCGTCACCTCGAGCCGGTAGTTGCCCGAGAGCCTGCCCTGTATGCGGACGAGCGCAGAGAGCTCCGCCTTGCGGCAGGGCAGGTGCTCGGGCAGCAGCCGGGAGAGCTCGTCTTTTATCTCCGCCGTGAAGGACATGCGCCCAGAACCCCCTCGAGGACCTCGGACAGGGTGGGGACGTCGTGCCAGGTCGGCCTGAGCGGGTCGACGAGGTCGCGGGCGACGAGCAGGGGGCCGAGGGCCTCGATGCGCCGGGCGAGCGCAGGGTCGATGAGGACGCGGCGCACCGAGGCGGCGGGCCTGTCCCTCTCGCGCACGGGCGGCATGTCGGCGGCGACGGCGGCGAAACTCGCCGTCACGGACCCGGACGGGGCCGCACCCTCGGCGGGCCGGTGGACGACCACGACGTCGAGCAGGCCCTCCATGCCGTGCTCGAGCAGCGCCTCGACGAGCTCGGCGCTGTTGAGCCCCCAGGTCTCGCCCTGCATGTCCGCAAGCGAGCAGAGGAACACCGTGACGGCACGGCTCGCGCGGATGGCGTCCGTCACGCCGGGGACCAGCAGGTTCGGGATGATGGAGGTGAACAGCGAGCCGGGGCCGAGGACGATGAGGTCGGCCTCGCGCAGGGCGTCGAGGGCGGGGCCGTAGGCCTTTGGGCGCGACGGCTCCAAGGTGACCGATGCGAGCGCCGTGTCGGAGGCGCAGATGTTCGCCTGGCCGCTGATGCGGCGGCCGTCGCGCGTGAGCCCTGTGAGCTTGACGCTCTCGAGCGTCGAGGGATAGACCATGCCGCGCGCCTCCAGCAGCTGCCCGCAGAGCGCGATGGCACGGGGGAAGGAGCCGGAGGCCTCGTAGAGCGCGGTGAGCATGAGGTTGCCGAGCGTATGGTCGTTCACATAGGAGAACCGCTGCCGGAACGCCCTCGTCCACGTGCCCGCAGGGTCGGCCGCCATCGCCGCAAGGCATTTGCGGATGTCCCCCGGCGGCACCATGCCGGTGTGCTCACGGAGCATGCCCGTCGAGCCTCCGTCATCGGCCATGGCGACCACCGCGCCCGTCTGGACCCCGAGGTCGAGCAGGGCGCGGATGCTGACCGGTGCGCCCGTGCCGCCCCCGATGACGACGGCGCGGGGCGGGGCGGCGGCGGGGCGGAGCGGGGCGGGCGCAGGGGCGTCACGGAGGCGCCGCCGCGTGCCAAGGGACGCCTCGAAGCCTTGAGGCCGACGCCGCCCCTCTCCCGATGCTGCCTCAACGGCCCGTCCCATGGCGTCAGCCCATCTCCGCCAACGCGAGGTCGCGGTGGGTTATGGCCGTGTTGTAGCCGGTCTGCATGAGGTGGCGCCCCGTCTCCTCGGCGAGCACGACGCTGCGGTGCTGCCCGCCGGTGCAGCCGACGCCTACCGAGAGGACCTGCTTCCCCTCCTTCACGTAGCCGGGCATTATCACGTCGAGCAGGCCGCGCCAGCTCTCGAGGAAGCGGCGGGTCTCGTCCTGGCCGAGCACGAAGGAGCGCACCTCGTCGCTCAGGCCGGTGAGCGCCCGCAGCCGTGCCTCGTAATAGGGGTTGGGGAGGAAGCGCACGTCGATGACGATGTCGGCGTCGGCGGGCATGCCGTGCTTGAAGCCGAAGGAGAAGACCGAGACGGAGAGGCTCTCCTGGTCCGTCTGTTGGGAGAAGAGCGAGCGGATGCTCCGCCTGAGGTCCCTCGGATCGACCGCCGAGGTGTCGAGGACGGAGTCCGCCATCTCGCGGACGGAGGAGAGCAGGGCGCGTTCGCGTTGGATGCCTGCGATGATGGTCATGCCGCCCTCGGTGAGCGGGTGGCGGCGGCGCGACGCCTTGAAGCGGGCGAGCAGCACCTCGTCGCGCGAGTCGAGGAAGAGGATGCGGTACGAGACCCCCGCCTCCGCGATGCGGCGCAACTCCTCGTTCAACTCGTAGAAGAACTCCTTGGCGCGCAGGTCGCAGACCACGGCGAGCTTCCGCATGCCTCCTGTGGACAGGCCCGCGAGGGAGACGAGGTTGAGCAGGAGCGAAGGGGGCAGGTTGTCGATGCAGAAGTACCCGAGGTCCTCGAAGGTGTGCATGGCCTCGGTCCGCCCCGCGCCCGACATCCCCGTGATGATGACAAGGTCGGGGCCTGCGACCGCATCTTCGGTGAGGAAGGCTTCGTTCTGTGGTTCCATGTCGTCTCCCTGCGTGGCGTTCCTATGCGGCTTCCAGTGTAGCAGAAACGGCCCGGCGGCCCTGCGTCACAGCACCCGGCCTTCGGGGCCGCCGAGGCCGGAGGTCATTGTTCGCGCCCCACTGTCACTCCTGCTGGCGAAGGACCGCGAAGACCTCCTCGGCCACCTCGCGGGGGACGCCCTTGACGGCGGCCATGTCCTCGACGCCCGCCTCGCGCAGGCGCTTGAACGAGCCGAAGGCGCGCAGCAGGGCCTTCTTGCGCTTGGGGCCGAGCCCGCACACCTCGTCGAGCACGCTCGCCGTCATGGCCTTGCCCCGCAGCTCGCGGTGGAAGGCGATCGCGAAGCGGTGCGCCTCGTCGCGTATCTGCTTCACGAGGTACAGCGCCGCCGAGCCGCTCGGCAGCACGACGGGCCCTTCGTTGTCCCAGGGGACGAAGAGCTCCTCGTCGGACTTCGCGAGCCCCGCGACCGGGATGTCGATCCCCAGCTGTCCGAGTTGCTGCAGCGCAGCGGTCAGCTGCGGCTTGCCGCCGTCGACGATGAGCAGGTCCGGCCTCGAGCCGAAGCGCCCGTCGGCCATGCGCTCGGGGGAATAACGGCGGCCCAGCACCTCGGACATCATGGCGAAGTCGTTCGCCTCGCCCGCATCGAGCCTCACCTTGAAGCGCCGGTACTGCGACTTGTCGGGGCCGCCTGCCGTGAAGACCACCATCGAGGCCACCGAATGGCGCCCATGGATGGTCGAGACGTCGAAGCACTCGATGCGCAGAGGGGCGCGTGGAAGCGCGAGCGCGCTTTCGAGTTGCAGCAGGGCGGTGTTGATGCGCTCCTCGTCGTAGCGCGTGCGCACCTTGTAGCGCATGAGCGTGTGGCGGGCGTTGCGCTCGGCGAGCCCGAGCAGCTCGTGGCGCTCCCCGCGCACCGGGACGGCCAGGCGCACGCGGGCACCGTGACGGGATGCCAGCTTGGAGGTGAGCCATTCCTCGACGGTCGGCGCGTCCTCGGGAGCCGCAGCGAGCACCACCTCGTGCGGAATGTCGGTCGCCTGCTCGTAGTAGCGCACCAAGAAGCCGTCGATGAGGTCGTCGCCGGAGACGTCGAGGCCCTTGTCGAGCACGAACTCGTTGGAGATGATGACGCTCCCCTCGCGGACCGTGAGCACATGGACGCCCGTGACGGTCTCCTCGCGGAAGAAGCCGACGACGTCGGCGGAGAGCCTTGGGGAGAGCTGCACGTGCTGGCGCTCGTCGAGCGAGCGCACGGTCTCGATGCGGGCCTTCGTCCGAGCCGCGCGCTCGAAGTCGAGCCCGTCTGCCGCCGCCCGCATCTCGCGCTCCATCGCACGGAGGAACTCCCGGCGATGCCCGGAGAGGAAGCGCTCGATGCGGCGCACGTGCTCCGCGTACTCTTGAGGGGTGCAGGCGCCTGCGCAGGGCCCGGGGCCGAGGCCGACGTGATGGTCGAAGCAGGGCTTGTCGCCTGCGGGCGCCTGCTCCGGGTCGCTTTCAAGCCTGCGTCGGAGCCGCTTCCACTCCACGCAGCCCGTGTGGCACAGCGGCACCACGCGGCGGGCGACGTCTATCATCGTGCGCGCGGCGCGGGCGTCGGTGTAGGGGCCGAAGTAGCGCGTCGAGGGGACCTGCTTCTCGCGCGTGTACTTGAGGGCGGGGAAGACGTCGCCCTTGGTGAGCGCGATGAAGGGATAGCTCTTGTCGTCCTTGAAGTCGACGTTGAAGGGCGGCGAATACTGGTTGATGAGGTTCTTCTCCAGTACGAGCGACTCGTGCTCGCTCTCCGTGACGAGGTACTCGAAGGACGTGGCCTGCTCCATGAGGCGCGGGATCATCGCGCGCTCGTCGGAGAGGTTGACGTACTGGCGCAT
>JAISGJ010000187.1 GCA_031263105.1 Coriobacteriales bacterium | reverse complement strand
AGGGCGCTGAGGAGGGGGACGCCTGTTTGTACGGGGTAGGTGAGGCGTTTTGACTTCGGCATATAGAGGGCGCCCTGTGTTTTGAGGGCAGCGGCCTGTTCGGCGGCAAGCTCGATCGGCTCAAGGACGAGCCTGCCGCGTTGGAGGGTGATGCTTGTGATGCCGCGCTCCTTGGCGAGGGTCTTGGCGAGGGTGCGGTCGACGAGATTTCGGGCGGGGGCGGGCAGCGCGCCGTAGGTGTGGAGCAGCTGCTCCTCGATCCGTGCGACCGCGTCCGCATCCGTCGCGGCCGCAAGCCTCCGGTAGAGGCGCACGCGCTCGTCCGCCGCCGCGACGTACTCCTCCGGCAGGAAGAAGGGGACCGGCAGGTCGATGCGCACCTCGGAGGGGGGCGTGCCCAGGGCGCCGGCGGCATCCGGGGCGGCGGCGGAGGCGGCGGACGCCGCTCTTCTCCCGTCCTCCTCAACGACACCTGCGGCAGGGCCTGCGGCACGGGCGGCCAGCACCGCCTCCTGCAGCATGGAGGCGAACAGGTCGAAGCCCACCGCCGAGAGCATGCCGTGCTGCTCGGCGCCGAGGAGCGAGCCCGCCCCCCGTATCTCGAGGTCGCGCATCGCGATCCTCATGCCGGAGCCGAGCTCCTGGAACTCGTCGATGGCCGTGAGGCGTTCTGTGGCCTCGGGGGTGAGGGCGCTCTCGGACGGGAAGAGGAAGTAGGCGTATGCCTGGGCATGGGAGCGGCCGACGCGGCCTTTGAGCTGGTAGAGCTGCGCGAGCCCGAGCCTTTGCGAGTCCTCGATGATGAGCGTGTTGGTGTGCGGGTTGTCCAGGCCGCTCTCGATGATGGTGGTCGCCACCAGCACGTCGTACTCGTTGGCGGCGAAGCTTTCCATCACGCCTTCGAGCTGCGCTGCGCTCATCTTGCCGTGCGCCGTCCCCACGCGCGCCTCGGGCGCCGTCGCCGCGACGCGGGCAAGCGCGTCGTCGATGCCCTTCACGCGGTTGGAGACGTAGTAGACCTGGCCGCCGCGCTGCGTCTCCCGCCGTATCGCCGCGCTCACCACGTCCTCGTCCCACTCCCCCACATGGACCTGGATGGGGGTCCGGCTTGCGGGCGGCGTGTCGATGAGCGACATGTCGCGCACGCCGCTGAGCGCCATCTGCATGGTGCGCGGGATGGGCGTGGCCGAGAGCGTGAGGACGTCGACCTGCTCCCGCAGGTTCTTGAGCTGCTCCTTGTGCTGCACGCCGAAACGCTGCTCCTCGTCTATGATCATGAGGCCGAGGCCCTGGGGGTTGACGTCTGGGGAGAGGAGGCGGTGCGTGCCGATGAGCACGTCGACCGTGCCCGCTGCGAAGCCTTCGAGGATACGCTTCTGCTGGGCCCCCGTGCGGAAGCGTGAGAGTACCTCGACGGTGACCGCGAAGGGATCGAAGCGCTCGAAGAACGTGGTGAAGTGCTGCTGGGCGAGGATGGTCGTGGGGCACAGCAGCATGACCTGCTTGCCGCTTTGGACGGCCTTGAACGCCGCGCGCAGTGCGACCTCCGTCTTGCCGAAGCCGACGTCGCCGCAGATGAGGCGGTCCATGGGGCGCGTGGACTCCATGTCGGCCTTCACGTCGGCGATGGCCGCGAGCTGGTCTGCGGTCTCCTCGTAGGGGAAGACGAGCTCCATCTCGTACTGCGCGTCGTTGTCGGGCGCGTAGGCGAAGCCCTGCGTCGCGCTGCGTCGCGCGTAGAGGTCCACGAGGTCGAAGGCGAGCCGGTGCGCCGCCTTGCGGGCCTTGCAGGTCGCCCGCGACCAGTCGCTCGTGTTGAGGCGGGTCAGGCGCGGCGTGGCGCTTTGCGGGCCGACGTAGCGCGTGACCTTGTCGATCTGCTCGACAGGCGTGAAGAGCTTGTCGCCGTGCGCGTACTCGAGGTACAGGTAGTCGCGCTCGATGCCCGCCACCTCCTGGCGCAGGATCTCCTTGAAGAGCGCGATGCCGTGCGTGGCATGGACCACGTAGTCGCCCGGCTTGAAGGGGAAGGTGAGCGCGGTCACGTCCGGCGCCCGACGGGAGCGGCCGCGCCGCGCCGCCGCCGCCGCGCCCGTGGCGCCGCTGGGCGTGAGCAGCGCCAGCCGCGCCGACGGTATCGTCAGCGAGGCCGGGACCTCGAGGTCCGCAACGGTGACGAGGGAGGGGGCGAGGAGGGGCCGCCGGTCGGGCGCGGGATGCGGGGCGGGGGCAAGGAGGGGCGAGGGGGCGGAGGGGGCGCCCGCTGCACTGTCATCCCGAGCGGAGCGCCCGCAAGGGCGCGCAGCCGAGGGATCTTCGGACGCGACGGCGGAGGGGGCGCCCGCAACACTGTCATCCCGAGCGGAGCGCCCGCAAGGGCGCACAGCCGAGGGATCTTCGGACGCGACGGCGGAGGGGGCGCCCGCAACACTGTCATCCCGAGCGGAGCGCCCGCAAGGGCGCGCAGCCGAGGGATCCTCGGACGCGACGGCGGAGGGGGCGCCCGCAACACTGTCATCCCGAGCGGAGCGCCCGCAAGGGCGCGCAGCCGAGGGATCTTCGGACGCGACGGCGGAGGGGGCGCCCGCTGCACGGGTTCCTTGAGTGGGTTGGCCGCTTTGCGGCCAAGGATCCCTCACACTCGCTTCGCTCGGTTCGGGATGACAGGGGGCGGGGGGGCTCGGGGCGGGGGGGCGGGGGGTCGTGAAGGGGATGTGGGCGTCGCTGAGGAGGAGTTCGGCCGAGGCGCGGGCGCGGCGGTCGGCGATGCCGAGGACGGTGGAGAAGCCTGCGGAGACGAGCGAGCGAGCGTTCGTTACCAGACGCTCGTCGGAGGAGGTGTCGAGGTGCTTGACCTCCAGCCGTGCGTCGAGGCTCGCGCCGCCGCCGATGAGCGAGAGCAGCGTCAGGCGCTGCCGGCTGCCGAAGTCCAGCGCGGCAGGGGCGACGTACAGGCCGTCGAGCGAGGCCATCGCCGTGGCCGCCGAGGCCGCCGTCTCCTCGTAGAAGCGCGCACTGTCGTCGAAGAGGGAGCGTGGCTCGACGAGGACGACCATCGCGTCCTCGTGCAGGTAGGCAAGGGGGACGGTCGGCCCCTCGTACAGGTAGGGCAGGTAGCGTTCGACCTCGTTGAAGAACTGCCCCTGCCCGATCATCTCGACGTGGCGCGCCCACTGCGGGCCGTGCTTCGCGGCGGCGTCGCCGGTCTGCGCCAGGAGCAGGCGCTTTGCGCGCGCCGTCGCCCGCGGATCCAAGGCGAGCTCGCGCGCAGGGTAGATGCTGACGCGTTCCAGGGTGCCGATGGACTGTCCCGTCGCGGGGACGAGCCGCCGGATCGCCTCGACCGTCTCGCCGAAGAACTCGATGCGGACGGGGTACAGGGCCCCTGCGGGATGGATGTCGAGCGTGTCCCCATGCAGTGCGAAGGTGCCCGGCTGTTCGGACACGGGGAGAGAATCGAGCCGGTCCTGGCGCTCGTAGCCCCTGCCCAAGAGGGCCTCGATGAGCCGCGTGTAGCTCAAGGGGGCCGCAAGCTCCTCGCCCGCGACGAGCCACAGGGGGGCGAAGAGGCCGGCGGGAGACGGTGACAGTGGGGACGGCACGTTTTGGCGACAGCGGGGACTGTGACAGCGGGGACTGTGACAGTGGGGACGGTACTGTTTTGTCACAGCCTGCGCATGCGTGTGACAGTGGGGACGGTAC
>JAISGJ010000165.1 GCA_031263105.1 Coriobacteriales bacterium | reverse complement strand
CCCCCCCCCCCCCCCCCCCCCCCCCCCCCCCCCCCCACCACCAACGCTCCCTCGGCGGGCTCGGGATGACAGTGGGGGCGCGCCTGGGGGACGAGAGCCTCGTCGCCGTCGAGATGCGGGTCCTACGACATGCGGGCCCGTTCGCGGGCGAGGGTCAGGGCGAGCTTGAGGCGGTTGTCCTGGTTGACCTCGGATGCGCCGGAGTCGTAGTCGATGAAGCTGATGTTCAGGTCGGGGTAGCGCCTCCTGAGCCGCCGTGCCGCGCCGCGCCCGTTGACGTGGCCGGTCAGGCAGCCGAAGCTCTGCACGCAGACGATGTCGTGTATCCCCGCATCGACGAAGCGCCCGGCGAAGCGTTCCAGAGGGGCGTTCGTGGTGAGCGTCTCGACGAAGGGCGGCATGCACGGCCTGCAGCCCTCCGCCTCGATGCGCTGCAGGAGGCTGCGGTTGAGCTGAGGCGTATAGAGCAGCGCGGCGGTTCCGACGACGCCGACGGGGGGCAGGGGGAGAGGGGCGGGAGCGGCGGGGGCAATGCCTGCATCGAGGGCGGAGGAGGTACCGGCAGCGGTGGAGACCGCCCCGGCGCTTCGCGCCGTCCGAGGGCCTTCTGGCCCGTTCTCGCTGAAAACGCGGTGCGTTTTCCGGGCGTTCGAACCCCCTCCGGAGGAGGGGAATGTCGATGCCGAGGTGGATTTCGGGGCGAGGGCGGGAGCGGCGGGGTCGGAAGCGGGGTCGGCGGCGGCGAGGGCGTCGTAGATGCGCGCTGCAAGCCGGGCGGACAGGGTGAGGGAGCCGGTGCGGCTCGGCAGTCCGACGACCTCGATGTCGGCGTTGTCGGGGGCGCTTTCCAGGGAAGTGCCGATCAATTGCCTGTGCGCAAGATGGCGGCCAGATGGCGCACAGGCAATTGGTCGGTGCTTCCCCAGCTGCCTGCGTATGACCTGCTCGAGCTCGATAGCACGGCAGCCGCAGCACATCTGCGGGACCACGACCGTGACGGGAGCGGTCCCCCGACACCCGCGCACGGCCTCGACGACCTGCCCGGCGACCGCGACCATCGGATGGCAGAGGTCGTTGTTGCACAGGCGCAGGCCGGCATCGATGTCCCGGGTTCCCAACTCGGGCAGAAGTTCAAGGCGGTGCCCCGCCTCCTCGACGACCCCCTTGACGGCAGCAAGGTGCCGGGGGGCGAGCGCAGGCATGACGAGCAGCGGCACAGAGGGCGAGGGGGGCCGGATTGCCCGGATGGGCTGGACGGGCTGTTGGACGGGCCGAAGGCCCTGCGCCTCCCGGAGGCCCTGTGGGCCCTCGCCTGTCCCCCGAGGACCCTGCGGCCCCCGGCGCCCCTGCGGCCCCTCGCCGGCCTTCTCCCCTGCCTGCACTCCCCCATGGCCTCCTTCGCCTTCCGTCTTCCGCCGCGCCCGCGCCTGGAGGGCGACGGCAAGCGAGCGCAGGCGGATGCGGATGGCGGCGAGGTCGACCATCTCGTCCATCTTGAGCGCCGTGTAGGGCTTGCCCGCGCCTTCGAGCACCTC
Organism: Coriobacteriales bacterium; assembly: GCA_031263105.1. GTDB lineage: Bacteria > Actinomycetota > Coriobacteriia > Coriobacteriales > UBA8131 > JAISGJ01. The sequence continues at coordinate 4,527 of JAISGJ010000165.1, read as the reverse complement.
CCGCACCTGCCCGACGGACAGGGCGTCCACGCCGCAGCCGAAGGAGTAGAGCTGCACGAGGTCGAGGCACTCGTGCGCAGCGACGATGCGCGCCACTTCGTAGAGCGCCGCCGGCTGGGTCCACGTGGCGGCGACGAGGTCGCGGGATGCCGGGCCGAGGGCGGGCGTGCCGCCCGTGCCTCCGTGCGTCCGATGCCAGGCGAGGATGCCGGAGGCGCTCAGCACCGGGAAGCCGAGGCTGCCCAGCAGCGAGTCAACCCCGTGGCTCGTGCCGGCATCGACGTGATAGGGATGCCCGGCAAGGACGATGCCGCGTGCGCCCTCCTCCTCAAGCCGGGCGAGCACCTCGCCGCTGCGCTCGGCAAGCCGTTCGTAGAAGGCCTCCTGTTCGTGCGCGGCCTGCGCGAGGGCGGCCTCCACCCGCCTCCCGTCGAGCGAGAGGCCTGCGACAAGCCCTGCCTCGTCGAGCATCCTGTGCAGCTGCTGCGCCAACGGGGCCGCCGAGCCCAGGTCGCAGGTCAGGAAGCGGGCCGTGGCGTCCGGCCCCGTGGCGTCCGGCCCCGCGAGGTCCTCGGCGACGAGGCGCGCATAGCCGCCGGAGACCGGGCATTCGACCGTGAGGCAGCGCCCCGCCCCGCACACGCCCTCCCGTGCGGACGCGACGGAGCCACCCGTGGGCATGAAGACGAAGTCGGCGCCCTCGGCGACGAGGCGCGACACGTGCCCGTGCGCGAGCTTCGCCGGATAGCAGACGCCCTCCGAGAGGACGGCGTGGGCACCCCTGCGGTAGGTGTCCGAGTCCGAGGGCTGGGCCCCGACGACCCGCAGCCCCAGATGGGAGAAGAAGGCCCGCCAGAACGGGTAGCTCTCGTAGAGGTCGAGGACGTTCGGGATGCCGACGGTCGGGGCGCGGCCCTCCTCCCTCTCCCCGTCCTGCCTGCCCAAGGACGCAAGGAGCCGACGCTCGTATGCGAAGAGGTTGGGAAGCCCGTGCGCGGCCCCCGGCTCTGCCCCGCCCTGCTCGCAGCGGTTGCCGGTGACGAGCACGCGCTGTGCGAGAGGCGCCCCCTGCGCACACTCGTCCTCGCCACAGGGAGTGAAGGTGTTGACGGTGAGCAGGCAGTTGTTGGTGCATCCCTGGCAACGGCGCGTGGCCTGTGCGCGCTTGAGGGATGCCAGCTCCATCGGTCGCAGCAGAGACGATGCCCCGCCCGCCCGCCCCGCGCCCTGCCCCGAACGCCCTCCCATGCCCTCGTCGCGCGCAAGGAGCGCCGCGCCGTAGGCGCCCATCATCTCGGCGATGTCCGGGCGCACGGCCTCAAGGCCGCTCTCGAGCTCGAAGGCCCTGAGCACCGCGTCGCTCTTCAGGGTCCCGCCCTGCACGACCACGCGCTCGCCGAGCCGCGCAGGGTCGGTGCAGCCTATCACCTTGTACAGGGCGTTGCGCACGACGCTGTAGGCGAGGCCGGCCGCGATGTCTGGGGCACCGATGCCCTCCTTCTGGGCGTGGCGCACCCGCGAGGTCATGAAGACCGTGCAGCGCGTGCCCAGATCGACCGGGCGAGGGGCCAGGAGCGCGACGTCCGAGAAGCCCCACGGGGTGAAGCCGAGCGAACGGCTGAAGCCGTCGACGAGCGCACCGCAGCCCGATGAGCAGGACTCGTTGAGCATGATGTCGTCTACCGCGCCGTTCCTGACGCGCATGCACTTGATGTCCTGCCCTCCGATGTCCAGCACGAAATCGACCTCGGGATCGAAGGCCTGGGCGGCCCTCAGGTGCGCGACCGTCTCGACGACGCCGGAATCCGCGTTGAACGCGACCCGCAGGAGCCGCTCCCCGTAGCCGGTCACCTTCGTGTGCCTGATGCTGACGAGCGCATCCCCTCCGTACTCGTGCGGCATGCTGCGGTAGAGCTCCTCCAGCATCCCGCGAGCAACCTCGAGGACCTCGCCCTTCGACTTCTCGTAGCCCGAGTAGACGAGCCTTCCGGCCTCGTCGAGCGCCGCGAGCTTGACGGCCGTCGAGCCGGCGTCGATGCCGACGAAGAGGCCGCCCGTCGCATCCATGAGCGGGGCGCGCGGCACCTTGTGCCGCCCGTGGCGCGACCGGAAGGCCGCAAGCTCCTCCTCGGAGCCGAACAGGGGCCCGAGCCGGCCGATGCCGCCGTCCTCCTCGAGCGGGGCGGCCGCAAGGGCGTCATGGAGCGCCCGGAGGCTGGTGGCGCAGGAGGCGGGGCCGACGACGGCCGCCGACGCCTCCTGCGCACTCAGCAGCGCGGCCCCCTTTGCGACGAAGAGATGGGCGTCGGGAGGCTTCACGGCCTGCGCGGACGTGAGGCCGAGGGTGCGGCGGAAGCGGGAGACCAGCTCGGGATAGACCTCGAAGGGGCCTCCGAGGAAGACGACCGTCCCCTTGAGGGGGCGCCCGCAGGAGAGCCCTGCGACCGTCTGCGTCACGACCGCCTGGAGGATGGACGCGGCGACGTCGCTGCGGCGCGCCCCCTCGTTGAGCAGCGGCCGGACGTCGGCCTGCGCGAACACGGCGCAGCGCGACGCGATGGGGTAGACCGTCTGGTAGCCGAGGGCCATGGCGTTGAACTGCCGGGCCCTCACGCCCAAAAGCGCACACATCGTGTCGATGAAGCCGCCCGTGCCGCCGGCGCAGCTCCCGTTCATGCGCTGTTCGACGCCGCCGGTCAGGTAGATGACCTTCGCGTCCTCGCCGCCCAGCTCGATGGCGGCGTCGGCCTCGGGGACAAGCGCGCCGAGGGCATGGCGCGCCGAGACGACCTCCTGGACATGGGGCACACCGAGCAGCTCCGCGAGCCGCATGCCCGCCGACCCCGTGACGCAGACGGTGACCTCCGCATCCCCGAAGCGCCAGACCGTGTCGTGGAGCACGTCCCTCGTCGTGGTGACGATGTCCGAGCGATGCAGCATGTATTGGGAGAACACCGTGGCGCCCTGCTCGTCGAGAAGGACGAGCTTGATGGTCTTCGACCCCGCGTCTATGCCGAGACGGTACGCCATCCCCTCACATCCTGCCTGCTCCTGCCCGTTACCTTCCTCTAAGGAAGGGCCGATTCATCCATTGTACGCCATCCCGCGCATGCGCACGCAGCTAGCCGAACAGGGAGCCGGTCAGGGCGAAGAACGCCAGCACCAGTATGCCGAGCACGATGCGGTACCAGCCGAAGGCCTCGAAGCTGTGGCCCTTGATGTAGCCCATGAGGAACCTGATGGCGGCGACCGAGACGGCGAAGGCGGCGACGAGGCCCACTGCGAGCACGCCCCACTCCGTCGCGGTCGGCGAGAGGCCGTCGAGCACGAACACCTTGAGCACCTTGAGCAGGCTCCAGCCGAGCATGACCGGTATGGCGAGGAAGAACGAGAACTCGGCGGCCACCTGCCGCGAGACGCCGAGGATGCGGGCGCCGAGGATGGTGGAGCCGGAACGCGAGGTGCCCGGGACTATGGCAAGGCACTGGAAAAGGCCGATGGCAAGCGCACGCGGAAACGAGAGGGAGGCAAGCTCCTCGCCGCCCCCGCCGCCTGCGGCACCGGCACCCCCGCTGGCAGGGCGTGCGTGCCTGCCACGGTAGCGCCCGTGGTCCTCCCCCTTGTAACGACGGCCCTCCCCTCGCCCGGCACCGTTTGCACGGTGTGCGCGGCCCTCCTCCCGCCCAGGGCCCTCCCCGCTGCCCTTGATGCGCTCGATCACGATGAAGGCGATGCCGTAGACGACGAGCGCACAGGCCACAACCACCGCGTTGAAGACGTGCGCCTCCACCCAGTCGTCCAGCAGGAAGCCGACGATCGCCGCAGGCACGCAGGCGACGACGACCTTTGCCCACAGGCCGAGGGTCGCGCGTCTTTGGGCGGGCGCCTTGCGCGGCGAGAAGGGGTTGAGCCGATGGAAGTACAGGATGACGACCGCCATGATGGCACCGAGCTGTATGACGACGCGGAACATCTCAAGGAACCTCGGCGACACGTCCATCCTGACGAACTCGTCGAACAGGATCATGTGCCCCGTGCTCGAGATGGGCAGCCACTCGGTGACGCCCTCGACGATGCCGACGAGCAGGGCCTTGAGCAGTTCGAGCAGTTGTACGTCCATAGGTCGTGCGCATCCTCTCCAGGATCGACCGCACAGGCTCCCTGAAAAACGAACAGGCCCGCAGGGTCTCGCGGGCCTGGGACATCCATTGGCTCCCCGGGTAGGACTCGAACCTACAACAAATCGGTTAACAGCCGATTGCTCTGCCATTGAGCTACCGAGGAACGGCACCTGATGCGGTTGGGAAGGCATCGATTGGGTAGTATAGCATATCTTCCGGCCGTGCAGGGCGGCCATGCACAGGGCCGTCACGGCCGTCACGGCGCCGTCACGGCGTGGTTACTGTTCCTGGATACTGTTCACGCCCCCACCGTCATCCCGAGCCCCCGCCGCCGCCCCGCCGCCCGCCGCCGCCCCGCCGCCCCGCCGCCGCCCGGCCCCGCCGCCGCCCCGCCGCCCGCCGCCCC